>CAYWSQ010000105.1:0-12528 GCA_964460925.1 uncultured Flavisolibacter sp.
AGCCAGGGCGATCTTCCCGGCAAAACCTGTGAAGCTTTTAAGGGCTGCCCTTCTGCCGTCGAGACGCTCATAAACTTCCGGGTCAACTTTTTCTATTTCCTGGATAACATTATGAAGATTCATCGTTTCGTTTTTAAGAGGTGGGTAAATTGGAAGCGTTCAATTTCGATTTCAGATAGCTCGCGGCGATCGCCAGCACCTGCGCTGGTGTACGGGCTACATCGAGTCCGTTCATGTCAACCACTTCACTGTTTCCAAAACTGTTTACGGCAAGCAGTTCACGAATGAGGGCTGCATGCCTGGCTTCAACAGAAACAATCTTACCGGCAATAAGCAGGTTGTTTGGATCCGAAAGCAGTTTGCCGGCGCCATTATAGGCTGAAACTCCCAGGTCTTCGAATGCTTTGGCAGTGCCCAGCACACTGTCACGGCTTCCGAAATTGATGGAACTGAAATTAACTTCCAGTGCTCCAATGGCATTGGCACCGAGTGCTGTTTTAAAAAATTCGCGGTGGGCAATCTCGTGATCCCGGATATCAGTGAGATAAGATGTTTCCGCTGCAGTAATGCCGGAGTAGGGTGACTGAACGGCCTGCGTGTAAAAAGCAGCTTCCAGTTGTTCCAGCGCATAAGCATAATTCAGGATGCCAATATCACCACTGCCAAGGTTGATGCCATCATCATTGTCATCATCCTTATCACAGCCTGTAAGACCGGTGATTGAACCGAGTACGACCACAGAAGCACCGGCCATGCCACTGAAACGCAAAAAATTTCTCCTTGAGACCGGGGCTTCAACAAGCTGTTTTGCCCGCGTGGATCCTTTTTTCTGAGGATTAACGATTTCCATTTTACATGATTAAAAGGTGAAGTATTTACTGCCTGCGCAGGATTCAGCAACCATGTACGGGAAAAACATATACCCCAGATTGAAGAAATTTTATTTTGATCATTTGTTGAATCAATTGATCATGATTGTAATTGAATACATGAACAGGTGGGAAACTTGCTGCGATTTATTTACCCTTTTAATGTTAGTTGCCCAGTTGTCATTATGCGGCTTCATCAATAAATGAGCTGAGCACCTCCACAATGCAATCACACTCTATCCCCAAATTTCGCGAAATCTGAAACCTATCTTCATACTTACGGCGCTTTTACCGGAACTCCTTCCCAGTATTTGCAATGATGAATGAATGACGTGGCCGGTTATTTGCATTATTAGGTATATAAATCGAAGCATATGAATCAACACGACAACAGGGAAAGGCAGCCTGAAAGGAATGACCAGAACGAAGGTGGTGATCCCGAAACTTTACACACCACCGATCCCCAGGAGCATATGAAGGGACCTTTTTCCTCAACCACACGCGGCACTGGTGAAGCTTTTGAAACAGGTGAAACCAAAGATGAGGCAACCAGGAAACGTGATGAAAAACTATAAGAGTGGAATGATCCGGTAATGCCGGATCATTTTTTTAAACTGCCATCCTTCATAATTATCAGGTTAAAGGGAGTTTAAACAGCAGGCGATCATTAAGTTTGTAGCACACAACCGCCTGCCATGAATCTTTCGATCACGCGTATCATCCTGTGCTTTTTTTCTATTATTCTTTTTGCCTGCTCTTCAACTAAGCCAGTTTCAAAAGAACATGTGACGAGGCCGCCTTCCGACGCCGCGCAGCGTGAGTTCCGCGCCGCCTGGGTTGCAACTGTAGCTAATATCAACTGGCCGTCGAAGCCGGGATTGCCTGTTGACAGCCAGAAAAAGGAAGCGATTGCCCTGCTTGATTTTTTGAAAGATCATCATTTTAATGCCGTGGTCTTCCAGGTGCGTCCGCAGGCTGACGCTCTTTACCAGAGCAGCCTCGAACCCTGGAGTTATTATCTTACAGGTGTACAAGGCAAAGCACCCGAGCCTTTTTATGATCCGCTGGCTTTCTGGACTGAAGCCGCGCATGACCGCGGGCTTGAAATGCATGTATGGCTGAATCCTTATCGCTCCCATCATAAAGCCGGCGGACCGGTATCTGATAGTTCCATTGTAAAACGAAGGCCTGAACTAATGGTCTATCTCAAAGATGGTTACTGGTGGTTCGATCCTTCACTGAAAGCAACCAAAGAACATTCCACCGCCGTAGTGATGGATATTGTGAAACGTTATGATATAGATGGCGTGCACTTCGATGATTATTTCTATCCCTACCGCGAATACAACAAGGGTGATGATTTTCCTGACAGTGCAAGCTATGCAGCTTACCAGTCCGGTGGTGGTAAACTCTCACGCGGCGACTGGAGGAGGGATGCGGTAAACAGTTTTATCGAAAACCTTTATAAGGAAATTAAAAAAGAAAAAAAGCATGTGAAGTTCGGGCTGAGTCCCTTTGGTATGTGGCGTCCTGGTTATCCCGAAGGCATCTGCTGCTTCGACCAGTATGATGTACTGTATGCTGATGCGAAACTCTGGCTTAACAAAGGATGGATTGATTATTTCTCCCCTCAGTTATACTGGCCCATCAACAGGGCCAATGCCAGCTTCCCCCTGTTGTTGGGATGGTGGCGTGATGAAAATATCATGAACCGTCATCTCTGGCCAGGCATCAGCGTAGGTGGTGATACCAGTGCCAGGAATGTAAACGAGATCATGAGCCAGATTATGATCTCCCGTGGCATGACACCGGAAAGCAAGGGTGTGATCCATTGGAGCATCGGGCAGGTTTACAGGAACCAGAATATGCAGAAGGCACTGACAAGCGGACCTTATAAAAACAGGGCACTGGTACCGGCAAGCCCCTGGTTGGATAACAATCCTCCGGCCATGCCGATTCCTGGCGGTAAGGTCAGAATTTCGGATACGGTTACCCGTTATAACTGGACGCATAATGATCCTTCTGATGTTTTCAAGTGGGTGGCTTATTTCCAGTATGGCAATACAAAGGATTATCGAATACTGGATCGTAATGAGCGGTTCGTAGACCTGAATACCAGTATCCCTGGCAGGAATGGAACAAGAGTACAAATTTCGGCTCTCTATCTTGTGGCAGTGGACAGGATGGGAAATGAAAGTGCAAGGCTGAATATCCCGGTAGGAGAGTAGACAATAACCAGAGCCATTAAATAAATTCAGCAAATGAGATCCATCTTAATCATCATCAGTTTTATTTCCCTGTTGGTTGCAGGTTGTTCTGGTTCCAAAAAATCATCAGCAAAAAACCTGGTGAATATTGTGCCGAGATCAGGTTGGAACGCTGCCGAAGCCAGGCCCTATAAACAGCATACACCGGTTCAGATAACAGTACATCATGAAGGAACGAAGCTGGAGCTGGGAGATGATGCGGCAAGAAAGATCAAAAACATCCAGACCTGGGGTATGGGTAAGGATCGCAACTGGACTGACATTCCTTATCATTTCCTGATTGCTCCTGACGGAACTATTTATGAAGGAAGAAATGTATTCACGGTAGGAGAAACTGCAACAGAGTATGATCCAACTGGTCATTTGCTGATCGTTTGTCTTGGCAATCTTGAGCAGCAGGAAGTACCGACAGGTCAATTACAATCATTGATAAAATTGATAGCACACGCCAGCAAAACTTATAAAATTCCAATTGAAACCCTTGCTACGCATAAGGATCATTCCTCTCAGACAAATTGCCCTGGTAAAAACTTGTATGCCTTTTTTCAGAATGGCTATGTGATGTCTGAAGTCAGGAAGTTGCTTTGAGTTGCTTTCTTTGCTGTTTTACATTCATAAAAGAGATAGCCGGGAAGGCCAGCCTTCGCTGAAGCTTCGGCTTGCACAGCGGGGAGGCGGTAAATAATGTCATTATTGAATGAATGGTTTCCCTGATCTCTTCATGTATCTCTTTATTGTAAAACACTACTTACCGCCTTACCGCCTTCCCGGCTATTCCTAATATGTGACTGGTTAACCGCAAAGTTCGCGAATGACGCAAAGCAGAACGCAAAGTAGAGGCCATTAGCCTTCTTCCTCCATATCAGTAACCCTGATGCCAATATCCACAGGCAGGGGATCAAAGAATCCCATCCAGTTAAAAAACAGTTCCTCTGTTTCTTCCTGGAAAGCCACATCACCCATCTTGCCACCCCAGAAGGCCCAGGCTTCGTCGGGCATGGCGATTACTACCAGGTCTTCGAGTTTCGTTGGCTCATCATGTTTCAAGAGAAAAAAATTCTCGTGAAACAGGCCAATAGTATCATAGTCGTGAGAGAATGCCTGGATCACCATGGTCATTTCCTGCAATCCCTTTTGAGGTCCCTGCATCACCAGGCCTTCATTTTCCAGGATCCATTCTACACCTTCCGGCATTTCCTGTAATACTTCAAAACCATCTTCCCTTCTTTCGCCATTAGGCAGATAGTAAGACCTGTAGGCTTTAAGTTTCTCCAAATAATTTAGCCGGTGATTTTCAAGTTCGTCTAACATAGAGTTGAAATTAATGAAGTGATTGTGAAGAGTTTTTAACCGCAAAGCCCGCAAAGGAACGCGAAGAAACGCAAAGAAGACTCCATTAGCCAAAGGCCATTGGCCATTGGCCTTTAGCTTCACGGATATATCAGGTACTTCAACCTCATCTTCTTATAATTTCCCAGTGCCGGCTCCCAGCTCTGGCGGATCTCTTCATCCGGCACATCATTGATCACCTGTTTCCTGAAATTGGAATCACCGGTGCGAAAATCCACATTTCCTATTTCTGGGCTTAGCGTATGGTCGAAGAATTTTTCTTTATCAGGATAGGCTTTATACAGCTCCTTGATCCATTGCAGGTTGATCCTTTTTTCCTTTCTCAGGATCTCTGTATGATAATTGCGCAGGTCCAGACCGTAACAAACCTCGTTCATGTACAATGGTGTTTCCGACATACCTGGGATGCCTATTGGTGTGTAAGAAAAACTATACTTGCCTTTGAGGGCGGGCGCACCCAGAACAGTAAAAGGGAAATACGTGCCGCGTCCATGATTCAGGATCGTGCCTTCGAATATGCAGGTTGTCGGGTAAAGTAAAATGGATTGTGGTGTATTGAGATTGGGCGATGGTTTCACGGGCAGGGTGTAAGGCATGTCATGGTTATAGTTGGCTACAGGTATGATATTGATCTCGCATTGCAGTTTATTAGGAAGCCATCCTTCACCATTCACCATTTTAGCGAATTCCCCGATGGTCATACCATGCGTGATGGGAATGGGAAACTGCCCGATGCCTGAGCGGAGTTTCATATCCAGCACAGGTCCATCTACAAAATAACCATTGGGATTGGGCCGGTCGAGGATCAGCAGGGGCTTTTTATTTTCCGCGCAGGCTTCCATCAGTTCAGCCAGCGCATTGATATTGGTATAAAAACGGCATCCAACATCCTGCATGTCATAGATCATTAAATCCACATCTTCCAAATCCTTTTTAGAGGGCTTGCGTTTGGGACCATAGAGCGATATAACAGGAATGCCGGTACGGTTATCCTTTTCATCTTTAACCACCACGCCCGCGCTTGCCTGTCCGCGAAAACCATGTTCCGGTCCGAACACCTTCATAATTTTAATACCGAGCTTCTGGAGACTGTCAACCAAATGGGTGTTACCTATTACCGAGGTTTGGTTGCCCAGTATCGCTACTCTTTTTCCTTTGAGCAGGTGCAGGTATTTTTCTGTTTGCTCGGCGCCGGTTTTAATCGCATTAACGGGTTGTGTAGGCAGGGGGTCCTGGACCCTTGTTTTTGAAGGCTGGCAGCAAACGAAGCCAAGCAGCAGTGAGGTGAAGATGATGCGGTTCATTATTGATTCAATGGATTGATGAAAGATTAATTTTTTTGTGGTACTGAGAGCCTGTTATATTTTTTCATGATCTCCAATACTTTTTCCCTCGGTAATGCCTCCACCTCAGTTTTTCCCGATCTCATGGTTTCAGCAGCGAAAAGGGAATTGATGATGGCTTCTTCGGTGGCTTCGATCGCTGCCATGAACAGTGGCGACACCGCATCATTATGTAATTGAGGGATGTTTTGTACAGGGGTTGAAGGCTGGTGAGCCACACGTACCAGTGTGTCGGTTGAAAAAGCGATCACGTAATCACCGCTGCCATTATGAGCAATGCCCCCGGTTTTGGCCAGTCCCATAAACGCCCTTTTGGCCAGCCTTTCCAGGTTGCGGCTGTCGAGCGGGGCATCAGTTGCCACTACAATCATGCAGGAGCCGTCTTCCTTTGTTTTGAGCTGGTTGTACAAATAATATTTTTTCAGTTCTTCACCTACCGGTACTCCATCAATCTGCAGCACACCACCAAAGTTTGTTTGTACCAGCACTCCCACAGTATATCCGCCGAGTGATTGTGGCAACCTGCGCGATGCAGTTCCGATACCACCCTTGAAGCCAAAACAGATGGTGCCCGTTCCAGCGCCGGCATTTCCTTCAGCAGGTAAGGATCCTGCAGCATTCCTGATCGCCTGCAGCGCATGACCGGGATTGATATGCATGCCACGGATATCATTCAGTCCGCCGTCATTGGTTTCACCAACCACTGCATTCACTGAACGAACGTTTTCATTTCCCTTGATCGATAAAGTATAGCGCGCCACCGCTTCCATGGCAGCCGGAACGCTGAGTGTATTGGTGAGCAGAACAGGAGCTTCTATTGTTCCCAGTTCTTTTACCTGTGAAATGCCTGAAAGTTTCCCGAAACCATTGCCGGTATAAATGGCTGCAGGTACTTTTTGCTGGAAAAGATTTCCCTGGTGGGGAATGATGGCCGTCACGCCGGTCCTGATGGAATCTGCTTTAATGAGCGTAAAATGCCCGACAGTTAACCCGGCAACATCGGTGATGGAATTGAGCGGTCCGGGTGAAAGCACGCCGATGCTGATACCCAGTTCGCGGGCACGTTGCTGCTGTGCCTGCAACTGGAGGGAAAGCAGTACCAGTAAAAATATAAGGGGCCTTCTCATCTTTGGTTGGCATGAAGATAAGCCCTCATGATGATTATTCTTCGTCCATGGCATTCGGCATCTGCGCCTGGTCGGTTTCCACCCTTTTCATTTCTTCTTCATTCATTACCTGCTGGGGAGGCACATTGGAGGGTTCTTTTTCTTCCGGGTTGTGCGTATTTACGGCAGCCATGCCGGGAGCTGGTGAAGTTTCATTATGCCTGGCGGGGTCAAATTGTTTTTCTTTCATGATCTTTTTTAACTGTCATTGGAAAAATCCTGCCAGCTTTGATAAAAAGGAAAGCAAACTTTTTGCCTTCCTTATGGATTTAAATATCTTGAAGAAGGTAATTCCATCCTTCAGACTTAAAATTATTTTATGGCCAAACTGGCGGAGATCAAAACCAAACAGAATGAAGCAAGTGTGGATGATTTCATTCAATCTATACCGGAGGAGCAAAAGAGAAAAGACAGCGAAGTGATCCTGAAGATGATGCAAAAAGCCACCAAAGAAAAGCCCAGGATGTGGGGCGCATCCATGATTGGCTTTGGAAAGCTCGTTTACAAAAGCCCCGCTACGGGAAGGGAGGTAGAATGGTTCAAGATCGGGTTTTCACCGCGCAAGGCCAATATTTCCCTTCACCTGGTACTTGATATCAGCAAACATGAAGATGTATTGAAAAAGCTGGGCAAACACAAAACCGGGAAGGGCTGTCTCTACATCAATAAACTTGCGGATGTGGACACAAAAGTTCTGGAAAAACTGATTGTAACTGCAGCTAAATAGTTTTCAGCATCATGGTGATTCCGGAACATGATCCAGCGCTGGAGATCCTTAGTTCAAGGGTCTTTACTTTTCCAATAGAAAAAGTTTTTGATGCCTGGACGAAACCTGAGCATCTCAGGAACTGGTGGGGGCCTGCGGGTTTCACCAATACTTTCCACGAATTTGATTTGAGGGTGGGTGGCAGGTGGAAGTTCACCATGCATGGACCGGAAAAAGGGAATTATGAGAATGAATGTGAGTTTGCCATCATTGAGAAACCTTCACTCATTGCATGGAGAAGGATTAGCAAACCATTGTTCAATGTAGTGGCGAGTTTTGAGGAAGTTGGTGATAACCAGACGAAGGTCATCTTCAGGCAGATCTTCAGTTCGGAATCAGAATGCAATAAGATCAAACCCTTTGCTGTTGAAAAGAATGAAGAGAATTTTGACAGGCTGGAGAGGGAATTGGAAAAGATGCATTAAGATGAAAAAATTTTACTACAATCAAATGTTTTTCCGCCTGTTAATCCTGATAATGATGCTCTCCTGTATCTCATGCAGCGATGCCAATAACAGCCCGGCAAGAGCAGTATCGAAGGCAAATGCAGTGCAAGATAAACAAGAGGAGAAAGCGCGCATTTTCAATTCAGGCAAACTACAGGTTCAAAAACTCACGGATCATATTTACCAGCATATTTCTTTCCTGGAAACAAAAGATTTCGGGAAGGTTGACTGTAATGGCATGATCGTAGTGAAAGGTAATGAAGCGATTGTTTTTGACACCCCCGCGGAAAATGAAAGCGCTGAAATGCTGATCCGTTTTTTACAAGATTCCTTAAAGCTGACAGTCAAAGCTGTGATCCCCACCCATTTTCATGAAGATTGTATAGGTGGGATTGAAAGTTTTGATGATTACCATGTTCCCATTCATGCTTCCGAACGGACAGTCAGTTTATTGAAGAATAAAAATAGAAAAATGCCTGAAGGCATAAAGATATTTGTTGATAGTCTTGACCTGCAACTTGGGCAAACGCTGGTATCTGCACGCTATTTCGGAGAAGGACATACAAGCGATAATATTATTGGATATTTTGCCGATGACCAGGCGATCTTTGGCGGGTGCCTCATCAAAGAAAGCGGGGCCGGAAAAGGAAACCTGGCAGATGCCAATACTAAAGCATGGCCAGAAACCATTCAAAGAATAAAAAAGACATATCCTTCAGTAAAAATTATAATACCAGGTCATGGAAAAACCGGGGGCCCGGAACTGCTTGATTATACCATCAGGCTTTTTCAATAATTTTCTCCTGGTAAGTTCATCTACAGCCCTGATCATTGATGTCTCATTTATTGATTGAGCGTTGAGGGATAACAATTGTCGTGCAGGACGAAAGGAATTTGTTCAATAAATTTTACCGCAAAGGACGCTAAGGACTAAATTTTACTGTATTCCGGCTTGAAAGACGCAAAGGAAACGCAAAGAATATTCGAACTCACTTTGCGTTTTCTTTGCGTTAAGCTTACAAAGCTCAAGCGAAACCTGGACCTTAGCGTCCTTTGCGGTTTCTGTATTTATTAAAACGGAACTTTGATTTTAAAGCTCATACATTGGATTCAATTCAAAAACTTGGAATGCTCGTTGATAAGCTGGAACAGTTTATCCCGCATTATGAACAGCATAATGCCACTGTTTCATCCTCTGCTGCCGGCTGGCATATTGAACACAGCCTGCTGGTGATCAACCAGGTAATCGGGCAAATGATAAAATCAGATCCCACGCAGTATAAAAAACGATTTGATTACCGGAGATATGTAGTTCTGGTAATGGGTTATATACCAAGAGGAAAAATAAGAGCACCCAAAGCAGTTCAGCCTTCAGGAAACCAGGACGACGTTTCTTTGAAAGCGCATCTTGACCAGGCAAGAGAAAAATTGCTGCTATTAGCCGGCATGAATAAGGAACACTATTTCACCCATCCCTTTCTCGGTGATTTCCGGGTGAAACCCGCCACCCGTTTTCTATGTGTGCATACAAGGCATCACCTGGATATCATCAGGGAGATCCTCAACAAAGATTGATCAGTTGCCGATCCTGTTCTGTTCTTCAACCGTACCGCTGCTTCTTCTTCTCTGCTGCGCAGCATTCTGTCCCTTGCTGAAACGGTAAGTGAAGTTCAAGCCTACCCGCCTGTTATCCCATTTATTGATCACGTAGGCATCAATATTTCCATAATCGATCACCACTCTTGCCTGCTGGATGTAGAATGGATCATACACATTCAATTTAATGGAAGCTTTGTTCTTCCATAATTGCTTGGAAAGTCCGAATGATACCACACCCATGGGACGGATCAGGAACAATCCTGTTTCTTGCGCGCTGGTGCGGTAGAAGCCATTCATTTCCGCCATCCACGTTTTAGCAAAACGGAACTGCTGGCTGGTATTGGCCATGAAGGAGGTAAGACTCACATCCAGGAAATCATTGTTCACTATTCCTTCATAGTGACTGTTATTCACATTCACAAAAACACTGGTGGTCCACCAACTGTTGATGGGTGCATTATAACTGAGCGATAAACCAAGCGTTTGCCTTTTGGCTACATTCTCTTTGGTCTGGAAGGTCACCTTGGTCTCATCATTCTGCTTGAGGATATCATTCAGGATGTCCGTGGTTACCGTATAGCTCAATGTAGTGTTCAATGCTTTTTTATAGTTATGACTCAGTTCAATATTATGGGTGAACTGCGGTGTGAGGTTGGGATTACCCTGGCGGAAAGTGTACTGGTCCAGGAAATACTGGAAGGGGTTCATGTCCTGGTAATTGGGCCTTTCAATCCTGCGTCCGTAGGAAAGTCCAAACTGGTTCTGATCGTTCAACGCATAACTCAAGTAGGCAGAAGGAAAGAGCTGCGTATAATTCTTTTTGAAAGAAGTGTCCTTTTGAACCGCATTGCCTGCCTGCTCACCATCCGCTATGGTATTCTCCATTCTCAATCCTGCCTGGATCCCCCATTGTTTGATCTGCCTGCTGTAATTGATATAGGCCGCATTGATATTCTCCCGGTATTTGAAGCGGTTGCTCCTGGTGTTGTCTGTTTCGAAACGGTTGTCATTATGATCAAAGAGACTGTACTGCGCATCATTATCCGTTGTGACAATGCTGCTTTTTACACCGGCCTCAAATTTTGATTCTTTAGAAAGAGGATGCACATAATCGGCCTTGCCACTGTAGATCGTGATCTCGGAAGGAAGGTTGCCTCTTAACAGGTATGGATTTCCTGAAAGGGAATTGTCTGGCAGGAAAGTATAATTATCCGAGGTCTGCCTGCTCCTGGTATTGTACTGGATCCGGTCAATATCCACGGTGAACTCTCTTCCTTCATTATTCAGCAGTCTCCTGAAATTCACATTCGCCCCGTAATTCCTCCAGTTATCCCTGTTGATGGTTTTAACGATGTTGAAAGAATCCAGTTGCCCGCTGCCATTAAAAATATCTGCCCTTCCATTATTTTCCCATTTGCGTGGACTGATGGTCCCATTCACTAAAAATCCAATAGTGGTTTTTTTATCGATGTTGTAATCGAGCCCGATCCTTCCATTATAATTATTGCTGGAATTAACCTGGTCGGCCTGCTGTTCAAATAAAGAAACCACGACACCATTATCCCGGAAACGCCTGGAAAGGTGCTGGTCATTGAAACCTGACCAGTATGAATAACTGAGGCTGGTGAACAGGTTGATCTTTGCTGTTCTGTAATTAAAATTGAAACTGTTCGGTGATTTTGGATAACGGCCCTGCACATACGAAAGATTGATGCTGCCGTTGAATCCTCTTGCCAGGCTTTTTTTGGTTCTCAGGTTCAGGATGCCTGAATTACCTGAAGCATCAAATTTTGCTGAAGGCTGCGTCATGATCTCGATCTGGTCGAGCTGGCTGGCGGGCATATTGCGCAAAAGGTTGGCCAGGTCCTGGCCGCCCAGGTAAGTTTGTTTGCCATCAACCAGTACGATCACGCCCTGTTTTCCCTTGATGGAAATATTGCCATCACGATCCACACTCACGCCGGGAGATTTCTCCAGTACTTCAAGAGCGCTGGCACCTGCATTGGTTGGCGAAGCATCCACATTCACCACCATTTTATCGATCTTATTTTCCACGAGAGGTCTCCTTGCCTGGACTGTTACACCGGCCAGGTCTTTGGAAACTGCCTGTAGTTTAATCGCTGGCAGTTCAACATTTGATGTTGGTGAAACAGAAACAGGTTGGGAGATTATTTTCTCATAACCCACGCCGGTAAAAGAAATGAGGTAGCTGCCTTCAGTGATGTTCTCAAATTCAAAATGTCCTGCTGCATCTGACACGGCCATTTTTACCAGGGAAGAATCTTTTATGCTTAAAAGGGAAACGGTAATGCCGTTGAGGGCTTTTTGTTCTTCATTTTTAATATTTCCTGATATTTTATTGGAACTCTGCGCCATGGCAGGAGCAGCGAATAAAATTGCTATGGAAAGAAGGAGCAGGTAAATAGAATGCCTGCCCGCAAATAATTGCAGTGTATGTTTCATAATGTTGGTCTTAGCTCCCTGGTCTGACGTTTGAGACCTGGTTTGTGTTACAACTCGTTTGAAAATTGTAATGAGGGAGAAGACAAAATTATCCTGATGTGCTGCGGGTAGAGTTACCGTTTATAAATTTTAACGGACGGAGATTATTGTGAAGCAAAATTTTATTTCAAAGAGATGTTTATTCATGAATTATAGCCGGGAAGCTATACCGTTAATTTCCAAGCCTTTTTCAAACTATTTTATATGTTTGCTTTGAAGC
>CAYWSQ010000106.1:0-12455 GCA_964460925.1 uncultured Flavisolibacter sp.
CATCGGGATCATGAATTCCGGGCCGTGTATTTCTTTCTTTTGACGAGCCTGGCCTTTATGATCCGCATGTCTTTCAGTGGCCTGTCACGGTCCTGCGCTTTGCTGGTTGGAGTCGCCGCAATTATATCAACAACCTCCAGCCCGTAAACCACTTCACCAAAAACGGTGTACTGCTGGTCAAGGTGCGGCACGCCGCCCTGGTTCTTATAAACCTCCCTGTGTGCCAGGGGTATTTTATATCCTTTCAGCCGGAAAGTTTCCACCGAATCAAGTGAGGCATCGGTATGCACACGTCCATGCACAATATAAAACTGCGAACCGCTGCTGGCCCTCAGGGGATTCACATCATCTCCCATTCTTGCCGCAGCCAGCACGCCTTTGCGATGAAACAGGGAGGGCCTGAATTCCGCCGGCACTGTATAACCCGGTCCACCGTTTCCTAATGGAATGCCCGCCGCGGCAGATTTACTGTTAGGATCCCCGGCCTGGATCATGAAGCGGTTAATGACGCGGTGAAAAAGCACGCTGTCGAAATATTTTGATTTGACAAGGCGGATAAAATTATCACGGTGCAATGGCGTGGAATCGTTCAATCGGAGAATGATGGTGCCCTCTGTGGTAACCAGGGCAATGTCGCGCTTCCGGTCCTTCTTTTTGACCTTTACATCCTGCTGCGCTACCAAAAGCAAAGGCAGGAAGCAAAGAGCCAGTATGGCCAGCCTGGATAATATACTTTTTTGCATCATATGAATCTTTCATTCTGAAAATACAGCAGGATATGATCTTTCAGGAAATTTTCCTGCTCTATGGGATGCATGTCAGGCATGGCTTTCAATTGTTTGAAATGGGGCCATCCATCTTCATCCACCCTCGATAATTCATAATAACCACTGGGAGAAAGCACCGTGCAGATAGCGATGTGCATAAGGTCCTGCTTCTGTTCCTTGGTAAATTTTTCCTGCACATCACCCAGTTCCTGAATGCCAATCATAAACAGGATAGATTCCACATCAGGCTTCTTGCCAAAACGCTCCATCAATTTTTCCTCGAGTTTCCACCACCGGGTCTGCAGGTCATCACTGATATTCATGGGTGCAAATATCGGTGAATTGGATGGGCAAAAGGCCATTAGCTATTGGCCATTGGCTATCGGCTACGCTTCACCTATTTTTGCGCAAAAACCTGGTCATGCTGCAACTGGCTGTATTAAGAAATGAAACGGATAAGGTAAAGGAAAGACTGGCTGTAAAACATTTCAGGGACCTGCACCTTGTGGATGATATCATCAGGATGGATGATGAGAGGAAAAAACTGACGTTCAGGTTTGATGAGACAAAGGCCCGCATCAATGCGGCTTCAAAGGAGATTGGTATGCTGATGGGCAAGGGTCAGAAAGAAGAAGCGGAGGAGCGTAAAAAAGAAGTGGAGCAGTTCAAAAATGAACTCGGCCCCATTCAAACTGAACTCGAAAAAATAGAAAAAGAACTGAATGAGGTGCTAGTGCAGCTACCTAACCTGCCTTCTGAAAAAGTGCCTGTGGGCAGAACCCCGGAAGACAATGAGGTGGTTAGGATGGGTGGCAGCAAACCTGCTTTACCAGCCAATGCGGTTCCTCACTGGGATCTTGCCCGCAAATATGACCTCATAGATTTTGAGCTGGGCAACAAACTCACTGGCAGCGGTTTCCCGGTTTATAAAAATAAGGGAGCCAAACTCCAGAGAGCACTGATCCATTATTTTCTTGATTACAATACAAATGCGGGATACACGGAGTTTCAGCCGCCATTGATGGTGAATGAAGCTTCTGCTTATGGTACAGGACAACTTCCTGACAAGGAAGGACAGATGTATCATGCAACTGAAGATAATTTTTACCTGATACCCACCGCCGAAGTTCCCATCACCAATATTTACCGTGATGTGATACTGAAAGAAAATGAATTACCCGTAAAAATGACTGCTTACACACCCTGCTTTAGGCGTGAAGCCGGAAGTTATGGTAAAGATGTAAGGGGACTAAACCGCCTGCACCAGTTTGATAAAGTAGAAATCGTGCAACTCTCTCTTCCAGGTGACAGTTACGAGGCGCTTGAGAAAATGGTGGAGCATGTGGAGCAGCTCATACAGTCATTAGGACTCCATTACCGCATCCTTCGCCTGTGTGGAGGAGATATGAGTTTCACTTCAGCGCTCACCTATGATTTTGAAGTGTACAGTGCAGCGCAGGAACGCTGGCTGGAGGTAAGTTCTGTTTCCAATTTCGAAAGCTTCCAGTCTAACCGCATGAAGATCCGCTACAAGGATGATAAAGGAAAGACCCAGCTCGTTCATACACTCAATGGCAGTTCGCTTGCATTGCCAAGGATCCTTGCCTGCCTGCTGGAAAACAACCAGGATGAAAACGGAATCAAAATTCCTTTAGCGCTGCAGGGGTATTTTGGCGGGGAAATGATTTGAGGGAAGCTGCGAGCTATGAGCTGCGAGCTGCGAGAAAGCGTACTCACTTCTGGATTATATGGAAGAATTGAACTTTATACTTAACGACCACAAAAAGATTGAAGGTGTCGTCTCGTAGCTCGAAGCTCACGGCTCGAAGCTCATGACTCGCAGCTCATTGCTAATTATCCGCAGTTCATACCCTTACTTCCTCCTTTAACTCTTTCTTTTCAATTGGTTTTTCAATTTCGTTTCAAATCAATTGCTCATGAAAAAATTTACATTCTTAGCCCTGTTATTTATTGCCGGATCCATAACAGTCCAGGCACAGATCAGAAAAGGAAGCAAGTTACTTGGAGGCGGTATCAGTTTTGGAATCACGGAATCCGGTGTCACGCCCAATGAAACCGAATACAAAAATTTCAGTCTTAATCCTTCCATAGGTTTCGTTACCAGGGATAACCAGGCAGTGGGCTTTAATCTTTTTTTCAGCCGGGCCACCACTATAGTTTCAGGACAACCCCAGGATGATGTTAAAACGAATGGTTATGGCGGAGGCGTTTTTCTCAGGCGTTATTTACCCTTAGGTAAAAGCTTTTATCTATTTGGTGAAGGCCAGGCGAATTTCAGCTACGCGCAAACCGATCGGTATCCATCCCAGGATGTGCATAGCAAACAAATGCAATACAGCGGATCGATCGTGTTCTATCCCGGTATTACCTATTCAATAAAGGACAGGATACACCTTGAAGCCGGGTTGAACAATCTTTTGAATTTTACTTATTTCAGAACGGAGAATAAACTTACTACTCCCTTAACAGAAAGTATAAGCAAGACCAGCGGATTTAACCTGAGCGCCAACGTTAGCAATAACAGTCCTTTCAATATAGGATTCAGGTTCGTACTCTAAATCAGGAATGAGCCATTGCCTTTCGCAATGGCTCTTTTTTATGCATTACATAGAACCAGGCAGGAGGAATGGTGGCCAGCAGCATCATGCCCGGGTAGCCGGTGGGCATTTGCGGTGAATCTTCATGGTGACGCAGCACCTGGTATTTTCGGCTGGCCATAAAATGATGGTCGCTATGCCGGCTCAGCTCAAACAACATCACTCTACCGATCACATGATTGCTGTTCCAGCTATGAGCCGGCATAGCTCTTTCATATTTGTCTTCAGCTATTTTTTTACGGCTCAGTCCATAGTGTTCTATATAATTGACAGTTTCAAGCAACAGGATGCCCTGTGAGGCTGCCACAAGGAATAATACCATGGCCTGCCATCCAAACACCAGGAAGATCATTCCAATGAAACCTAATTCTATAAGGTGAAACTGCAACATTTCATTTTGAAGGGAAAAACTGCTGTATCCTTTTTTTCGGGCATCCCTTCCGGCTATATGCCAGGCGCTGAGGTAACTAAAGATGATGGACCGCGCAAAAAACATGTATAACCATTCACCATACCTAGCGCTGCTGGGATCTTCAGGCGTTGCCACACGTTTATGGTGGCCTTTATTATGCTCAATGTAAAAATGCATGTAAAGAGAAGTGAGTAAAAGCGCCTTGGCCAGTAAACGTTCAAAGGGTTTGATCCTGTGACCCAGTTCATGTCCCACATTAATGCCCATAACACCGCAAAGCAATCCCATTACCAGGGTTTTACCTGCCAGGTCATACCAGGGCTGGTTTACAAAAGCCACCTGGAAAAGAAATAAACCAAGGGCCAGGTATTGCAATGGCACTACGAGGTATAACAGCAGGTCGTACCAGAAATTCTTACGGGCCAGTTCTTCTTCAGCTTCCGAAATATTACGCTCATCTGGTTTAATGAAAAGTTCGAGAAGGGGAATGATGAACCAGGCATAAACGAGCGGCAGCCATACGATCCACCCGGTTGAACCCATGGCAGCCAGGGCTCCATAATAGAGCAGGAAGGGTGAGAGGTATTTGAATATGCCGATCTTCATGGCGTTTCTCAAATTTAGAAATATACCGGGCAGCTTTTGAAGGCAAAAGTCAAAATTCAAAAGTCAAAAGTCGATATTCTTCAATTTTAAAATTTAAACGCAAAGCTTCAGCGGCACACGGTCAGTAGGCGCAGCGCTAAGAAAAGCAATGTGCGAAGGCTAGCCATTAGCCAAAGGCTAACAGCCAAAAGCCCCCCTCTCTGCTGTGAAAGAACTATCAGTACTGTGGTAAACCCGCCAAAGGCCAATGGCCAAAAGCCAAAAGCCCAATATTCCTTCCCATTAAACGTTTCTTAACATTATCAGTCCTAACCCAAATATTTTCAATGAGCACCAGCCAACTCAGGAACCAGCACCTGATGTGGAGGGCCGGATTTGGCCCTGCCAGCGACCAGTTAAGCCAGTTAAGTAATATTTCCTCACAGCAATTATACAAGGCGCTCCGCAAGGTTTCCGACAAAAAGCCGGTCCCCCTCGATGCCGCCGATGATTATCTCAAAGGTCTTTGGAAGGGAATTGAAGAGGAAGGCCGCCGCCAGCAAATGGAAAAAGATAACCGGCGCAGCTTCCAGCAAAAGAACCGTCAGTCGATCCGGAACCTCAACCTGATGTGGCTCGACCAGATGGTTGACAGTGATGCACAGCTCAGGGAGAAAATGGCCTTTTTCTGGCATGGACATTTTGCAGCCAGGAACCTCAATGTTTTTTTCCAGCAGGAACTTCTCCAGGTGATCCGTGAGAATGCACTTGGCAATTTCGGTGATCTCCTCGCTGGTGTTTCGCGCTCAGCCGCCATGCTCAATTTTTTGAATGCCAACCAGAACAGGAAAGATCATCCCAATGAGAATTTTGCCAGGGAGGTGATGGAACTTTTTACGTTGGGTAGGGGTCATTATACTGAACAGGATGTAAAAGAGGCGGCAAGGGCTTTTACCGGCTGGGGTGCCAATGTAAAAGGAGAGTTTGTGTTCAGGAGATTCCAGCACGACCAGGGAAGCAAAACGATACTTGGACGAACTGGAAACTTTGACGGAGATGAAGTGCTCGAGATTTTACTGGAACAAAAGCAGGCAGCCAGGTTTATAACTGAAAAGATCTACCGCTTTTTTGTGAATGAAAAAACAGACCGGGAAAAAATTGACTGGTTGTCGGACCGCTTTTATAAATCAGGCTATAACATAGGATCACTGATGGATGATATTTTTTCTTCGGATTGGTTCTATGATGAAAAAAATATCGGCACCCGGATCAAATCACCTGTCGAACTCCTGGCGGGTATCAGGCGGATGCTCCCTATGGAACTTGAAAATGAAGAATCTCTCCTGCTTATGCAGCGAATACTTGGACAAACTCTTTTTTATCCACCCAATGTTGCAGGCTGGCCGGGCGGAAGGTCATGGATCGACAGTTCCACATTAATGATGCGCATGCGGATTCCGCAACTTATTACAGACAAGGATGAATTTAATGTAACTCCCAAGTCAGACGACGACCAGATGATGGGACGCCCGGATAAAGAGATCTCAGCACAGGCACGTCCCAACATGGGCAGGTCAGGACAGGCGATAAAGGCTGATATCTCCTGGGAACTTTACCTCAAACATTTTGAAAGCATTCCCAGGGAAAAATTATTTGAAGCCATCAGCCAGGGACTGTTACAACTCAGGCCTTCTTTCAAACCGGAACTGATCACCAGGTATGCGGATAGCCGTGGCCGTGAGCTATTTGTAAAAACAGCGACCATACAGGTAATGAGCACGCCTGAATACCAGATGTGTTAAACCGTTTGACTTCCCTTACAGAAAAAAATATTTTATGTATTTCAAAAGAAGAGAATTTTTACAGGTGGGGTCACTGGCAACAGCTTCACTGTTCATGCCTAAATTCCTGAAAGCACTGGAAAGCGGCAAGGCTGTACCACCCGGCAACAAGGTAGTGGTGATCCTGCAGTTAAGCGGTGGTAATGATGGTCTCAACACAGTGATCCCTGTGCGCAATGACATTTATTATAAATCAAGGCCGAGGCTGGGTATAGAAAAAAACAAAGCGCTTTCACTCACCGATGAAACGGGATTACATCCTGAATTGAAGGCCTTTGCCGATGCCTATCATGATGGATCGCTTGGGATATTGAATAATGTGGGATATCCCAATCCTGACCGCTCCCACTTCCGCAGCATGGACATCTGGCATACTGCCAGCAAAAGCAATGAGTATCTCAATACGGGATGGATCGGCCGCTACCTCGATGCCCAGTGTAACGGCTGCGGCAAACCTACGCAGGCTCTGGAGATCGATGATGTGCTGAGCCTGGCGTTAAAAGGAGAAAATACTAATGGACTTGCTTTTAAAGATCCCAGGAGACTGTTTGGTACCAGCAATGAAAAATTTTTTAAGGATCTGTCAAAACATCATGGCGACCATCATGATGAGGAACCGGTAGATTATCTCTATAAAACAATGGCAGAAACCCTGTCATCCGCTGACTATATCTTCAAACAATCAAGAACGAATCCTTCAAAAGCGGAATATCCCAATTCAGCCCTGGGCAGGGATCTGAAAACGATCGCCTCCCTGATCTATTCTGAAATCAACACCAAGGTCTATTATGTTTCTTTAGGAAGCTTTGATACGCATATCAACCAGGAAGCACAACAGGCCAGGCTGTTCAGGGAAATGAATGATGCTGTTGCTGCCTTTACAAAAGACCTCAAGGCCAATAACCGTTTTGATGATGTGCTTTTCTTCACTTTCTCCGAATTCGGAAGAAGAGTTGCGCAAAATGCAAGCGCGGGTACCGATCATGGAACGGCAAATAATATGTTTTTGCTGGGTGGCGGACTGAAAGAAAAAGGAATCCTCAATGCCCTTCCTGATCTTTCCGATCTTGATGAGGGTGACCTGAAATTCAAAATCGATTTCAAAAATGTTTATGCAACGATCCTGAATAAATGGCTGGGTGCGGATGATGCTTCCATTTTGGGTGGAAAGTATGATTATATGAGTTTTGTGTGATTTTTTTTACCGCCAAGGAAAGAAGGGGCAAAAGAAGGGCGCCAAGGTTTTCCTTGGCGCCCTTCTTTCTTGGCGGTAAAATACTATTCTTTAAATTCTGCCTGATTCCTTTTCACACCAAGCCTATACAATGTATAAGCCATCAATGCAAAGAAAGCCACACCCAGGAAATAATAACCATTTACCCCCAGGGCATTCTGTATACCATGCTCAACGGATGCTTTTTCAATCCCTATATCCGAAGCAGTGATGAAGGCTACGATCACACCCATGAGGGCACCGCCTGCTACAAGTCCTGTGGCAAATAAATTACCCTTGCCCAACTCCTCTTCCTCTGCTGTGAGGTTATCCCCTCTTTTTTTCTGGCGCCATTCTACCAGTCCGCGTATTGCGCCTCCAATGAAAATGGGCAGGGTGGTTGACAAAGGCAAATAAACACCAACGGCAAAAGAAAGCGATTTGATCCCGCATAATTCAAGTGTGATGGCAATGAAAACACCTACCAGCACAAACTGCCAATCGAGATTGAATGATAAAATTCCTTTGATCAGCGTGGCCATCAAAGTACCCTGGGGCGCAGGATAGGTAGCTGTACCGATCGCATGTTCAATTCCCTGGCTCGCCATTTCAGCGGTTGGCGTGTCAAGAATTTTTATGGTGGCACCAATAGCCAGTGAGGAAACTATGGCGCCTACAAATAAAGCGAGCTGCTGGTATTTTGGAGTGGCTCCAACAATATAACCTGTTTTAAGATCCTGGGAGGTGGCTCCTGCGTTGGCTGCAGCGATACAGATCATCCCGCCTACAACCAAAGCCATTGGCTCATAAAAATGCCCGGTCCATTTTACCGCGATAAAGATCAGGCATGTTCCCATTAATGTCGCGATGGTCATACCACTGATTGGGTTGTTGGATGAACCGATCAAACCAACGATGCGTGATGAAACAGTCACGAAGAAAGCACCAAAAATGATCACCAGTACGCCCAGCAATAATTTACTGCCAATTGATTGTCCGGGTATCAGTGTAGAGGGCATGAATGCAACGCAAAGTATCAGGATGAGGCTTCCGATTCCAACAACTTTGATAGAAAGATCTCTTTCCGTTCTCGGAACTTTTGTTTCATCAATCCCGTCAACGCCTGATTTTTTCAGCGAACCAATACTTCCCTTAAAAGAAGAAATGATGGTAGGAATTGTTTTCAGCAAAGTGATGAATCCACCTGCAGCCACAGCGCCTGCACCAATCTGCCGCACATAAGCAAGATAAATTGCATCGGACCAGTCTGAGAAATTATGCGCCACAGGATCCCAGCCCCTGGCAGTGTCGGTCATGGATTTGAGATAACCAAGTTTCACCAACTGGGTGGCCACCATATCAGCAGGCACCAGCGTTGATAGAAGAGGTATCAATACAAACCAGCTCAGCACACCTCCTGCCACCAGCACACCCGCTATCCTTGGACCAATGATATAACCCACACCCAGGTATTCGGGTGTGATCTCCCCACTCAGCCTGGCAGAAGGAAAAAATTTATTGGCTTGCGTGGTCGCGAACCGGGGTACTTCCGCTATCACATGTAAGACCTTTTGAAGCACTGCATAACCGGCCGCGAAACCAAGACCCATAAATGCCGTCTTCGCGAAATCACCGCCCTTCTCTCCTGCTTTCAAAACTGAAGCACAGGCAGTGCCTTCGGGATAAGGAAGGACCCCATGCTCTTTTACAATGAGAGATTTTCTCAGCGGGATCATCATGAGTGTACCCAGTATGCCCCCGAATATGGCAAGCACCAGGATCGTAAAATAATTGAAGAAATTAGCGGCACCCGGTTCACTGAGAAAAAGAAAACCCGGCAGCGTAAACACCACACCTGCTGCAATACTTTCACCCGCGGAACCTGTGGTTTGAATGATATTATTTTCCAGGATGGTGGTCTTCAAGAATTTCCTTCCCAGCGTAATGGCAATAACAGCGATAGGAATGGAAGCGGAAACAGTAAGACCTGCTTTCAACGCAAGATAAACGGTAGCAGCGCCGAAAATGATCCCGAATGCAGCGCCGGTCAGAACAGATTTAATGGTAAACTCGGCCACCTTTTCATCCGGGGCAATGAAGGGCCTGAAAGTAGTTTTGGTTTCAGCCATTTTTGTTGGTTTGAAACTAAATGTATGCAAAACTCGAACAGGAAACACCAGCCAATGGCCATTGGTTATTGGCCGTTAGCTACTTCACCCCTTTCTCCTTCATCACCCGGTTGAGCCAGCGCAGCATGGCAAAACACATGATAGCGGCAAAAAGCAGGAGACCAAAATTCAAAAGGAAATAATTGGCCTTGTTCTCATAATTGTCCCACATGGTTGCCAGAACCCCCGACAATTTATTACCTATGGAAGTGGATACAAACCAGCCTCCCATCATCAGGGAAGTGATCCTGACGGGACTCAATTTAGAAACAAGCGAAAGACCCATAGGGCTCAATAGCAGTTCACCCACCGTGATCACACCATAACTGCTGATCAGCCAGAGCACACTTGCTTTTTCACCGCCATTATTGTTTGCATACACCGCGGCTACCATCACCAGTGCCGACAAGGCTGAGATCAATAAACCAAAAGCGATCTTAGTTGCGGTTGATGGTTCCTTGTTCTTCCTTCTCATCCAGGCAAAGAAGGCCACGATCAATGGAGTGAGCAAAATCACCCAGCCGGGATTAATAGATTGGCTGAGGTTCGTTGCCCATAGGCTTACATCGTTACCGTCTGTTGGACGGTCTTCAGCGGGAATATTTCTAAAGTAAGTTGGATAATTATATTCCTTCACTACCTGGCCATTCTCCTTTTGCAAACGGAACTGTTCGTCGTAAAGGGCAACCGAATCTTTTTTATAGGACATCGGCTGTGAAAGGCTGAATGTTTCAAAAATCGTTTTTGCAGTACCGCTAACTTCCCTGTCGGTATAGCGGTCAGCCCAGGTATTCAGTGCTGAACCATTTTGTTTGAATACGGCCCAGAACAATACCACCACCGCGAATATGGCCAGCAGGGCCGCGATGGGTCTTTTATCTTCAGGCTTTGCCTTAAAATAAAGCGAAGTATAAAAATAGATAACAGGAATACAGGCGAAAATGAATGCATCGGTTGAATCGGAACCCACCAGCGTGCCCGGTATCAGCCATCCAATGATACCGGCAACCACAGAAGGAACGAGAATCAGCATCACGATTCGGGTCATGGACATATCATTCTCACCCACACCTTTCTTAATATCGAAAGCTTTATAATGACGTGTACCGATGAGAAAGATGATCACCCCGATGAACATACCGATGCCCGCAGCTATAAAGGCCGCTCCCCATCCTATGGTTATGTAAAGCGCTGCGCCGAAAAAATTACAAACGAAGGCACCGATGTTGATGCCCATGTAAAAGATGTTATAACCATCATCTTTCTGCTTTTCATACTGCGGTGTGCTGTATACATTGCCAAGCAGGGTGGAAATATTCGGCTTGAAGAATCCATTGCCGAAAATCACCAGGGTCATGGAAATATACAGCGTGGTGAGGCTGTGAACAGACATCAGGCAATAACCCAGTCCCATCATGATACCACCGAAAATGATGGATTTGCGGTAACCCAGGTAACGGTCGGCAAGTAATCCACCCAGGAATGGAGTGAGGAAGACCAGCGCGATGAAGGTTCCGTAAAGGTCAGCCGATTCAGCTTCGGTCATGGCAAATCCTTCCTTTAC
Organism: uncultured Flavisolibacter sp.; assembly: GCA_964460925.1. GTDB lineage: Bacteria > Bacteroidota > Bacteroidia > Chitinophagales > Chitinophagaceae > Flavisolibacter. Next base: position 11,169 of record CAYWSQ010000106.1, read on the forward strand.
ATCTTTCAGGTAAAGTGTAAAGATGCCGATCATGAGATAGTAACCAAACCTTTCCCACATTTCGGAAAAGAAAAGAAAGGGTAATGCTTTAGGATGTTTTTTCCACATAAAAAAACCTTCTGATATTAAAGATAAAGGGTGACAGTGAAGTCACCCTTTTATAAATTTCCCTGATAAATTATTTGCCTTGCTGCATCATGGTCTGTAATTTCTTAGAAACCACAAACAGAATCAAAGAGGCAAGTCCGGCCATAAAAACGAACATCATGAAGAAGTCATAGTTGTCTTCCATTTTGTAACCGATGAAAGAAGTTGTTTTCCCTTCTGAGGGATACAAGGCACTCAATACACCTGCCAGCTTATTGGCTGCAGCATTGGCAAGAAACCAAACGGCCATAAGAAGTGAAGCGAATTTAAGAGGAGCCAGTTTATTCACCAGCGAAAGTCCGATGGGCGACAAACAAAGCTCTCCCCATGTGTGAAGGGCATACATGCCAATGATCCAAACCATGCTAACCTTGGCTATTGGCGATACATCTTTAACCCCGAACGCGATCCAGAGATAGCCTAGTGCAAGCAGGAAAAGTCCCAATGCCATCTTGGTAGGAGCACTTGGTTCTCTTTTGCCAAGCTTCAACCATAACCAGGCAAAGACAGGTGCAAAAATGATAACGAATATCGAATTGAGAGACTGGAAAGTACTGGCCGGAACTTCATCAAGAAAAACACTGGCCTCTCCTTTTGAAGCAAGGGAATAAATGACCCAGGCTATTCCGGCAATGAGTATAAATAAAAGGAGCTGGACCCCATTAAGAAGAGAACTGTCCCTTTCTTTCAAATTCTTAACAGCTTTTCTCCATAATGTGATGAAGTAAATAAGAAGCGCTCCAAGAATACCATAGATCAAATAAACTGAAAGATTGATGTTTAGGCTCCTGTCCGTTTGCCTGTCGGTGAACAAGGTAAGTGAGGCCCCTGCCTGTTCAAATGCTGCCCAGAAAAAGATCACAAAAAACGCAACAATGAAAATGACACCAACTCTCTGCTTTTCCGGCTTAGTGAGAGATTTGTCTGAAAAAAGAATAAAAGCAATAAACAATACAGCGGCCAGTAGCAGATAAGAAAGGAAACTAAATTGGGTTGCATCAACATATAAAACTCCAATCGCAACACTAGAAAAAAGCAAAAGTCCCAGGATTACAAATATTGTATTCCGCCATTGTTTGGGAGCATCTGCAGCAGGTTCACCCAGTGATCGTGACGTCGGATGTGGGCGAGTTCGTGGGC
>CAYWSQ010000107.1:0-1453 GCA_964460925.1 uncultured Flavisolibacter sp.
CCTTTTTGATAACCGGTGCCCAGGTTCTTTGCTGTCAGCTCTGCGGAGGCCACAGCAATTTCCCTGAAATCATAATAGCTGGTGGCATTGGCCACACCCAGGTAGTGAAGCAGTGTTTCATACCAAACAATAAATCCCCTGGACGAATCCAGAACCCTGTTGATCTTCTTTTTTACATCAGTTGTATCGATCAGGGTGCCGTACACATCGAAATATATAAAACTGATCGGCCTGAGTTCTGAATCCATGGATAGCAATTATGCCCTAAAGATATGGCGACGCCTCAAGTCCTCCGACTTTGAACTTTGAACTTCCATCTATGAACTTCTTTTAACATCCTTCCCCCTTTGCCATCCATCATAAATTCCTTAAATTTGTTGAAATGGCAGGTAAAAAAATATATCATCAATCATCAATGGTTCAGCAGGTACTTCTGCTGGATACAAGGGATTGCTATACCTGCTCCTTCACGGAATTTTACCCGTTTTGTACCAGCCTGTATTACTTCTCCAATTTCAAGGACTTTAATACGGTCGCCCCGGCCTGAACCTGGGTGACGGGGATTTTTTGACCAGTCTTTGATTGTTTTACTACTAAGATTTTTGTTATGTACACAGACCGTAAGATATCGCTTACAGGCCTGCTCCTTTTAACAGTACTGCTGGCGAATGCCATCATTATCAGGAACGGCCTTACCATCAGTGCTGCTTGGTATGGCTGGCTGTTTGGTACCATTCCCTTGTTTTTCTGGCTTATTCTTCGAACCCGTGAAGATGAAAAGAGGCCAGACCAGGAAAGTTCTATTTAATCATAACAAGCAGGGATCATGAACAGTCATCATAAAAGAATAAACAACGGGCAGTTGCTGCACCGCTTCAGCGAACTGGGGACAAAATACCAGCTTGCTTTTTCCTGCCAGTTAGATCTGCCGGGCATTCTTGTGGGTATAGATGGCATCCGCAGGAAGATGATGGTGCTGAACAACCGCGAGAACCTACTTGAATGGAAACTGGTTGACCTGATGGCGATCCGGAGTTGTACCATCCTGAAAACCTATGATTCTATTATGGCAGGTGAACTGGCTTCGTGCAGCCCTGACCGTTATATTCATGATATTAGCCTGCGCATTATCACGCAAAATAATGAAGAGATCCTTTTACCTTTTTATATAAGGCACCTGCACAACCTGAAGGATCTGCCGCGCATTACAAAAACCGCGCAGGACTGGCATCACATGATCCTCAAGCTGTTACCACAGCCGATCCGTGCATGACACGCCGCACGATTTACCATTTAATTAAAATTGAATGCAATGAAAAAAAATGACCTGATCATCAGGAAAGATGATTATGAATTATTACATGATTTCCTGAAAGGGAAATTCGGAAAAACTTTATTTGACCGGCAGAATGCTGAAGCGCTGAACGAAGAGCTGGCCCATGCCCGTATTGTT
>CAYWSQ010000107.1:1463-12426 GCA_964460925.1 uncultured Flavisolibacter sp.
GCCTGCATTCGCGTGTGAAAGTAAAGGAAGAGAAAGGGAACAGGATCATGGAGTTCATGCTGGTTACGCCGGACAAGGCTGATATACGCCAGCAAAAGATCTCCGTGCTCACGCCCATGGGTGTTGCGCTGATCGGTTTCCGCGAAGGTACTACAGTCAACCGCCAGATGCCTGCGGGTATGCGCAGTTTCACCATCCTGGAAGTGCACAATGATTAGATCATACAAGCAACATCAGGAATCAGGTATCTTTATAGGGCTCAGCAAACAATTGCAGCAGTATGCCTTTTGTAAAGTCTCCTTTAATGAAGATCAACCAGAACCTCCTGTTCCTGGTGTTGCTTACCGTGGTTTTGTATTATGGCCGTCCCATCCTCATTCCGCTGGTATTTGCCATCATGCTGGCCATGCTTATGGCCCCCTTGTGCCGTTGGCTTGATGGGAAAGGACTTCCGAGGGGTGCTTCCTCTTTGATATGCATCCTGATCCTGCTGCTTATTTTTTTAGGTATGATTGCCATTCTCATGGCCCAGCTTTCCGGTTTCATACAGGATTTGCCGCTGTTTGAACAGAAGACCAATGAAATGTTGGTATCCATCCAGCTTTTTATAGAAAAGCAGTTCGATATTCCTGCGCGTCAGCAGGCTGAAATGATCACAAAGGAAACAAAACATATCAGCCAGTCGCTGGGTTCTTATTTTTCAAGTGTGCTGAGGAGTTCCATTCAACTGGTTATGAATCTCGTGATCACGCTCGTCTTCACTTTCCTGATGCTTTTTCACAAAGAACGCTATTACAGTTTTTTCCTGCAATTCAGTTATGGTGAAAACGAAGAACAGAAACACGGTGTATTGAACAGCATTTCTCTTGTAGCGCAGCAATATCTGAAGGGACGTGCGATCTCCATCGTTGTGATGTTCATCCTTTATTTGGTTTCCTTGTGGACGATCGGTATCAAGGGTGCCCTGCTGCTGGCCGCTGTTGCTGCATTGGTCAATATTCTACCTTACATCGGTCCGGTACTGGCAGCCGTCATTCCTTTTTTCATTGCCCTGGTTACTGAAGATAGCTGGCAGCCAGCTATTTGGTTGCTGTTGAGTTTTTTCCTGATCCAGGCCATTGATAATTATTTTCTCACGCCGTATTTCCTGGGTGGTGAGGTAAGCCTGAGTGCCCTCTCAACTTTTATTGCCATTATCTGCGGGGGATTTATCTGGGGCGTTGCGGGCATGATACTCTTCATCCCCATGCTCAGTATTGCCAAGATCATTTTTGATTATGTACCCCGATGGCAACTTTATGGTTTCCTGATAGGAGATGACAGCGGAAGTCCCTCGGGAAGGTTTTTTAAGTGGGTGAGGGGGCTGTGGAGGAGATAGCGGCAAGCTGCAAGTTGCAAGCTACAAGCTGCAAGATCTGCATTCAGAAAACTTTCCTGATTCATTGTTGAAACCTGGTATAAAGTCTTGCAGCTTGTAACTTGCAGCTTACTCCAACGCCTGTATCCACTTCTACAAAAAAAGGGCCTCCGTAGAAACAGAGGCCGTGTACATTGTAAAACACAATGCACATGAGATATCTTGATTTGGCTAATATGCTTTGCAAAGCTACCGGGCAATGATGCAAAAAGAATACCTTTCATCATTTCTAATCAATTCCTAATGTGCCTGGGCGCCTGCAAGTGTTACAGGTATGCCTTGCCGCAGGGTATTGTGGATCTCGGCCACCCTGTCCACTTCACGGATCAGCTTCATTACTTGCTCTTCAGGGTAAGGAGCTTCCACCATTACCTTGTAGCTGATCTGCTTCGCCGGTTCACCGGCCCCGCCGAATTCACCATCTACCTCCACACTAACTGCATCAATAGTCATATCCATTTTGGCCGCTTCCCTGTACACATCATTGCAATAGCAGGTGGCAAGGGCCAGGAGCAGCAGTTCACCTCCATTTACTGAAGAACCTTTGCCTTCGGTCTTTGCCTGTATATTTAACGATTGTTCCTTACCGTTTGTACTTACATTTATCTGCTGATCCCGGTGCTGGTGCCGGATTGTTGCGCTGATTTTCATTATTTAAATTTCTATCATTTCAATTACATTCCAGAAAAAGTAGAACATTCCTACCGCATTCTGCCGCTTCCTCATTCCCTTTCACCGCCAACTCTGTCCCTTTAAGCTATTCTTCTCCTTTAACTGATACCGCTTTTATACATTTGTGATGCATTTATCCAATATCTCAAACCAATATCCTTTTCACAGGTAATAACAATCGCACCGTCGCAACCATAACATTGCCTATGAAAAACCTATAACGTTCGACAAAATAACAGGGCTCCATCAGCCCTTTTTTATGCGCTAAGCTTTCGTTAAATCACATTTTTTTGGGAGGTCGTGGCACAATTCAGGTTCCGGTAGTATCATTCATCACCCTAAAAAAACAATTATGATAACCCGGATTTTTACCCTTAGCGCCTCAGTCCTCATGGCTTTTTTTATTACAGGTTGTACCCGCGACACGACCATCACGGAAAGCAATGATATCACCGGCACCTGGGCTGTAACAGGCATACGCAGTAATATTGCTTATGACTGGGATGGAGATGGTCGCAATGAAAACGATATCTACAATACCTACAACAGTTGCCAGCGTGATATTGTACTGGTATTTGAAAGAAATGGTTACGGGCAAAGCCGTCAGGGTTGCAATGCTTCATGGCAGGCACTTGACTGGCAAATCTACAATGGCCAGACCCTCAATATCCAATTGTATAACGATGACCTGAATCTTGATATCATCCAGTTTACCGGAAATACCATCCGTGGTGAAGACCGGGTATACGTGGATGGCAGGGATTTCGTGATTACTTATACGCTTACAAGAAGATAAGAGGAGAGCGGAGAAACAGAAGCAGGAACAGAGTGGAGAAACAAGGAGGGCTTGTTCCTCCGCACTGTTCCTGTTTCTACGCACTACTTCGGCAGGGGCGGCATAATCTATGCATGTATGAGGGTAAATAAGTATTATGGAAAGGAGTCAACAAAGTATGGATGCCGATACCAGGCCAATGGATTACGACCAGGCCAACGACAGGTTCACGGAAATGTCAGAAATGGACAAATGCCTCCGCAAACTGGAAGGGCAGGGCTACCTTGATCAATACAAGATTGAAAAAGGAAAGCTGCACGACCTGAGTAATGATAAAAAGTACAAGCCCAAAGAAGTAAAGGCACTGAATTTTTATCGTTTCGAAGGCATCTCCAACCCGGATGACATGTCTATTCTCTATGCCATTGAAACCACTGATGGAAGAAGAGGCGTATTGATTGATGCTTATGGGCTTTATGCCGATGAGGCCATTGGTAAATTCATGCAGGAAGTGGAAATTCATAAAAAAACAACGAAAGCATAAGAAGCAAGGCCACGAAAGTGGCTTTTCTTTTAGCCTCTGCTGTCTTTTCATTATGTTTTAAATTTGGGGCTTTATTTCTTCAATATTTGAGATGAATTTATTCAAAGCCTTTTTCAACAGTGAAAAGTCAGGGGGATTTATCCTGATCTTTTGCACCATCATTGCTATCAGTATTGCAAATTCTCCCTGGGGTGCGGGTTTTATTCATTTTATTCATTCTCACATTGATCTTTCATTTGGCCCGGTGCTGCTCGACCTGAGTATTGAACACTGGGTGAACGATGGCCTGATGGCTATATTTTTCTTACTGGTAGGCCTGGAGATAGAAAGAGAATTATATGTTGGAGAACTCTCAAACTTCAGGAATGCATTACTGCCGGTTCTCGCCGCTATCGGAGGCATGGTAGTACCGGCGGGCATTCATTTATTGCTGAACTCTGGAACCAGTACCCAGTCTGGTTTTGGGATTCCCATGGCTACAGATATTGCCTTTGCCCTGGGTATTCTTTCCCTGGCCGGTAACCGTGTTCCGGTTTCCCTGAAGATCTTTCTTACAGCACTTGCTATTATCGATGACCTGGGTGCCATTACAGTCATTGCCATATTTTATACGGAAGACCTTCAGTTAGCCTATTTGGTAGCCGCTCTGATCATCTTTGGTTTGCTTTTTCTTTTGGGAAAACTTAAGGTATACAAACTGGTTTATTACCTCGTACCGGGAGTAGTAATGTGGTACTGCATGATGCAGTCTGGGATTCATGCTACCATTGCAGGTGTGCTGCTCGCCTTTGCTATTCCCTTTAATAAAAAATCTACAAAAAATTCGTCCTATTATCTCCAGCATGTGTTGCACAAACCGGTGGCTTTTATCATCCTTCCTCTTTTCGCACTGGTGAATACAGCCATCCCCATTCCTTCTGATGCAATGGAGGGACTTGGGTCCAACAATGCCCTGGGTATTATGCTGGGACTGGTACTTGGAAAATTTGCCGGCATCATGCTGGCTGTATGGCTGGCCATCAAATCAGGGATCGCTAATCCTTCGCAGGGTATGAGCTGGAGACTGATGTCCGGCGTTTCCATACTGGCAGGTATCGGATTTACGATGAGTATTTTCATTACAAACCTCGCCTTTACAGACATGGCCACGATCATATCATCAAAACTGGCAATACTGCTTGCTTCTTTAATTGCTGCTTTGCTGGGATTAATGGTTTTATTCAGCGCAAGGCGCCAGTCCGTTTCAGTGTAGCACCGTATTGGAGTCAATGGCAAGTCCTACATCATGGATGAAAGACTGGTTATGAAATGCCGATTCCCATCCATTACCGGTTTTATGTAATTTGATATACAGGGGAGGCTTCTTGTCGCCGTGAAAACCTTTCAGGCGGATGGCAAATGTTTTCTCATCAATTTGCTCAACAGCATAAGTGGCCATGTTTCCTTTATCAAATAAAGTGATCTTAAGGTCCATCGGGTAGCATTTTGGTGTTGGTGGGACTAATAATGTAAAGCTAACAGGCTTCGTGAGAGCCAAAGGATGAAATCGCTTAATCCGAACAAATCTTAGGCGGGTTCCTTAAATCTATGGTTGAGCCAGCATAAAGGAAATTACTTCGAATGTGATCTATTTTGTATTTACTCTTACCCTTATTATTTTAACGCTATGCTGTATAACTTTAGTGGTAAATAACCGTTATACATCTGTAGCTGGTATGAAAGATGCCTGTTAATTTTGCAACCGACAGACCTTAACCATGAACATTAAAACAAATTCGAAAATCGGTACCAGGGTGAGTACTATTATTCTTGCGGAAGATGATGTAGATGATCAGAATATCTTCCAGATCGCCCTGCAGGAAGTTGATCCCCTGATCAGGCTGGAATTTGCCTCTAATGGAAACCAGTTAATTGATCTGCTGAAATCTTTCAGGCCCGATCTGCTATTCCTGGATCTAGACATGCCTTACAAAAATGGCCTTGAATGCCTGCTGGATATTCGCAACAACCCGGTGATTGAGAATCTTCCCGTAATTGTTTTTTCAAGTACTACCAAACAATCCAATATCCAGACAGCTTATGAAATGGGGGCTCACCTTTTTTTCATAAAGCCGCCTGTGTATAAGGATTACCTGTCTTCCATCAGGTCCATTCTTTCTTTGAAATGGGAAGATCCTGAAGAAGTAAGGGAACAGTATTGTATTAACGGCAGGTACACTGCCTTCAACTGATTATTTTTTTCTCTTTTGTTCCTGTTCATTATTTTCTTCGATAGCCGCGGCAAGGGCGATCTCCGCATCCTGTACCCATTCTGGTAAGGATTGTACTCCAGCCTTCCAGTTACCATCGGCATTCTTGTGCATGCTGAACATTACGCGGTTTCCTTTTTCATCAGGAACATCTACGCTGTATTGTGGTTCCTGGCCTTTATTGACCTGGCGGAAATTAAATTCTCTCTGTCTTTCACCAGCCTTGATCACTTTAGAAAAATAGGTACTCATGTATCTTGTCTTTATCAAATTTTGATTTTAAAAATCCTCTTTCAGAAGAGAAAGCCTGGAGAACTCAGCGCCATTGAAAATTTTGGCGAGGTTTACATTTTTGGATTTGTTGTATTCATCAAAATGTTTGCGGGTAACGATGCGCCAGAAATTTTTGGAACGCAGGTCCTCGTAATCCTGGTCAATTACAAACAATCCGTAAATGGTATCTCTTTTTTTGAAATCGATCTTTACATAATCTTTACCGTTCTCTGTTTTGGTATCCAGGAACTTTTGTATTTCCTCGTTGTTCATATGCTCAAAGGTAGCTGATTAATGCTTGGCTAACCTTCCATAAAACTCACAGCCACCCATCATTTACGCACAAACTGCCGTTGGCTGCGGTTCTCCCTTCCTTTGAATCTTTTTTGCTGATTTGGAGCCCTTTGTAAAGGTGTTTCCTCCGCATTATTCTCAAAGGGATGTGGAAAAGCAGGGATCTTCATCCCGATCAGCTTATTGATATCTTTCAGGGAGCTCCTTTCAGTAACATCGCAAAATGAAAGTGCAATACCGCTGGAACCCGCACGACCCGTTCTCCCGATGCGGTGCACATAGGTTTCCGGTACGTCGGGCAGATCATAATTAATTACATGGGTGAGTTCATCCACATCAATTCCTCTTGCGGCGATATCAGTGGCCACCAGCACCTTGATCCTGTGGTTCTTGAATTGCAGGAGGGCTGATTCCCTTGCACTCTGGGTTTTATTTCCATGGATGGCTGCCGAATTGATATTCATTTTTTTAAGGTCCCTGGTAATCTTGTCGGCGCCATGTTTTGTCTTGGTAAATACAAGGGTCCTTCCGATCTTTTGTTCTTCTATGAGGTGCACCAGCAGCGATAATTTATCCTTTTTACCAACGAAGTAAACAGATTGATCAATGCGTTCGGCTGTGGTGGAAACAGGAGTCACCTCTACTTTCACTGGCTGATAAAGTAATGATGCGGCAAGTTGCGCAATCTGCGGTGGCATGGTCGCGGAAAATAACAGGGTCTGTCGTTGGTCAGGCAGTTCCCTGATCACTTTTTTTACATCATGAATGAATCCCATGTCCAGCATACGGTCTGCTTCATCGAGCACAAAAAATTCCAGGTGGTCCAGGTGCACATAACCCTGGTTCATCAGGTCGAGCAGCCTGCCGGGAGTAGCGATCAGTACATCGGTGCCATTACGAAGTGCAATGGTCTGGTGATGTTGTGACACACCACCGAAGATCACTTCTCTTGTAATGCTGGTATAACGTCCATAAGAAGCAAAGCTTTCACTGATCTGTGAAGCCAGCTCTCTTGTGGGAGTCAGGATCAGTGCCCTGATATGTTTGTAACCCTTGGAATTGATACGGTCTTCTTCCAGCAGTTGCAGGATGGGAATAGCAAATGCTGCAGTTTTACCTGTGCCTGTCTGTGCGCAACCTAAAAGATCTTTTCCTTCTAAAATTACGGGTATGGCCTGTTGTTGGATAGGGGTGGGTGTGGTATAGCCTTCTTGTTGCAAAGCTTTCCTGATAGGCTCAATAAGCCCCAGTTGTTCAAATAACATGAAATGTTTGTTTAATTAAAATAATGCTAACTGCAGTTGTAATAACAAAGTGGAGTTAGGGTTAATGCTCATCATTATGACTTGATGAACTTACGGTAGTGTAGATTATCCAGTCTTCTAATAAGAGTCGGGTAAAGATAGCACTTTTATTGCTAATGCAATGATAAAGGAATATCAGGCTATTGAAGAACCGGAGGCAGGATCGCTGAAACGTTCCACTGAAAGGCAGCATCCATTGATGATCCTGCCATGCAAACGTTCGATTGCCACACGGGCTGCAGCTTCGGGCATATGCACCCAGGCCACCCTTGTTGTTTCAGCGTTTTGCGAAACGCGGATATCATGCACTTGTCCATGTGTGGCAAAAACCGCTCTCAGTGATTCATCAGTTACATGATGACCAATGTTGGAAATGAATAGATTCATAAAGTTTCAAAAGGTAGTCTTAAAAACCTGTATCCCGAAAATCGGGGCAGCCTTTAAGGATTAATTATACTGGAGAAAAAACCATGCCTGACCCCGCTGTGGGGTTTACGGTAGTAATAAGGGAAAACACGTTGAATAAATCGAGGGTTTTTGGTATTGCAATTTCTATTGTCCCATATTTATTTTGTATCAATATCCGTCCTATGAAATTGATGATGTACCTCGGAAACGACCTCATAGAAGCAGTACCGGTGCAGCCCGATAAGATCTCGCAGCCGGGTTATCTTGGCCAGTTCAAAAGGCAATTGAAGAAAAGGCATGAGGAATTATTGCAACAGGTACCCCAGCCTCCTGATTTCCTGGTGATCAACCTGGTGACCCAGCCAGCCCGCACGTCTTATTGATGATCTTCTGTTGTTGAGCTTTGGAATGATATTTTCTGTTTGATAGATCATGGCTTTTCTATTCCTGCCGGATGAAACTAATATGTTAGCTTTACAGATTCTTCAAAAGATGGTGAAACGTACTTTGAAATTTGATAGCCTTATTAACATGGCAATGTTTTCAAAGCTTGTAGCAAAGGGTTACCTGATGAATACAAACAATCTGACTCTTACGGGGCCTTTCCCCGATGAAGAGATCAGCATGGCAGTCAAAAACTATAAAGCCCTGCTCATCGACACAACTGATAAGATTTATTCTTACGAAACACCCTCGAATTAGCGGAGTGCGCCACCGGCTATCAGCAACATTACAACCCCGGCCAATGCAATAAGAATGAGGAGCATGGTAAGTAACTGACGGTCTTCATGTGAACTTCTCCTGAATTTTTTTGTTGAGGAATGCATACCAGGAAATTTCCAACAAAATATTCCTTTGCCGATGCTGTTCCAATTGAAAATTCAGGCAAATACAATCAGTAAGGAATAGCACTGAGGCAAAACTAATGCGATTATTTAAAACTGATCTCACCCAGGCGGATGCTGTGCTCAACCCGTTGGTTGTTCCTAACATCAATGATCTCCATACGTATAAGCGGATCTTTTTTTGTCCAGTCGATGGTAATCAGTCCGAAATGATTGTCCATTACCGGGCCTTCGATGCGGTTGGTATTGGGTGTGGCAAAATGCCAGGTGGAAGTGATACCGCTGGAGGTGAAATCGTAAATGGGATACAGACCTTCGGTGTCAAGCCGGGAGATTTCACCATAGTGCACATCACCGCTGATGAACAAAACGCCACTGGCTTTTGTTTTTTTAACCAGTTCCAGGAATTTTTTATGTTCATGGGGAAAATTGGCCCAGGCCTCATAGCCGTTGAATGAAATGCCAAACTGTGTTCCGCTTCCAATAATGCGGAGGTCAGCAGGTTTCTTCAGTTCTTCTTCCAGCCATTTCCATTGCACATCTCCAAGTAGTGTGCTGTCTTCATTTTCATGCGGATAATAATCAAGGGGATAAAAAAAGCGGGGATCGGCATTGAGTTCACCCCGGTAATGCCTGGGATTATCCCTGAAGCTTCGGATATCGAGGAGGATGAGCTGCAGCTTTTTGCCATTAGTTTCAAAATAATAAGAAGTGTACACGCCTTCCCTCTTCCTTCGTTCGGATGATGCAGGTTCACCAAAAAAATCAAGAAATAGTTTTTGCGATTCTTTTCTGAAGGGATAATGTTTGCCCGCGTCATTCCAGCCAAAATCATGATCATCCCATGTGGCAACAATAGGAACATTTTTCCTGAGGTTACGGAAAGAAGATTTGGCCGCAAGAGAATCATATTTGGCTTTCAGCACCTGCATATCGTAGGTGTCTCCATAAATATTATCACCCAGGTAAATAAAAAGATCGGGCTTGTATTGCACTACCAGGTCAAGTATGGGCTGAGCCTTATCTTCTTCAGCGCAGGAACCAAAAGCGATTTTGGAAATAAGAGATTTCGGTACCTGTGCCCTTAGGCTCAGGCAAAGTGAACAGAACAAGAGGGTAGCTAGTTGTTTCATTGTTGGAAGGTTATAGTCCATGGACCATAGACCTTGGCCCATGTTCTTCTCAAGCCTCTCTGCGTGCACCAGCTACCTTGCTCACCTCTGCCACAGGAATTCCGTTGACCTGTTTTTTAGCAATTGTTTTTTTGAGATAGGCATTGGTGTCGTGCATGATGGCGCCTTCGGGAAGCCATTTGTACCAGATGCCGAGGTCTTTTTTGATCAGGTTGATATAAAATTCAGGGAGCTGTTGCGTTTCGCCTTCGAAGAATTTTCTGAAATTCCCGTCACTCACCAGGTTTTCCCTGATGGTCTTGTAAAACCGGATCCTTCCATAGCCTTCAGAAGAAATGGCACGCATGAAATTCATCCATTTAGCAGTACCGTTTGGCGTTGCCCTGAAGCGGCGGTAAATAGCTTTTTTAGAAAAAGTATAGGATGTAAGATCAATCACCTTGTCATAAAAATCAACCCATTCGTAGTTCCTCGGTTTGAGGTTCATGGCCAGGTGGTTGTTGAGAAAATGGAAAGGGAAGGGAAGAACTCTTCCTTCACGCTGGTATTCCAGGTTAAGAGGTGCTGCCTCGCCAAAGGAGGTAAGCAAAGAATATCCCGGGAAAGCTCCAGGTGTTTTATCTACAAATCTTTTGGTGAGTTCAAATGGTTCGGCACCTTCATCACTGTCGAGTCCCAGTACAAAATTGGTCTGAACATAAGGCACATGATTGATCATCATGTTCACGTGTTCAGAGATCTGGTTCATTTTCTTTTCACCGCCAAGCTTTGCAGTCTTTGATTTATTCCCGAGATCGTACCATGATTCAACTCCCGGCAGCAAAGCCTTAAAACCATTTTGCTTTAAAACTTTCAGATGATCTTCAGTGAGGATCGATAGGCTGCTCTCAGCTATAAAACGGAAACTGTTGGGAGGTACTGCCGATGCGATGGCTTCCATGTTCTCCTCGAAGCGGATACCAAAGTTTGGATCATGCCAGCCAACTAAGGGCACTTTGAATTTGGTACGCAGGAACCTGAGGTCATCTTTCATCAGTTCGAAATCAAGT
>CAYWSQ010000108.1:0-12265 GCA_964460925.1 uncultured Flavisolibacter sp.
TTTTACCTTCCTGAAATGATCCACACAGAGATTATGTGCAATACGCATAGCCCAGGGCAGGAATTTACCTTCTTCGGTATATCTTCCGCTGCGGATAGTATCAATGATCCGGATAAAAACATCCTGGAAAATGTCTTCGGCCAGGTATTTGTCTTTTACCAGGAAAAAAATAGAGGTGTACAATTTGTCTTTGTGACGTAATACCAGGGCTTCCAATGCGTTTACATTCCCGGTATTGAACGAGTTGATCAACTCGTGGTCGGACAGTTTGGATAATAAGTTCATAAACTCCTACAGTTTAAGTGGTTCAGGGATATGGACGAATAAATAATAAAGAAATAAAAGTGTAGAAGTTCAGGCGATAGGCGAAGAGTAGTTTATTTGGTTGTAATTGATTGTGCTATAAAAATAGACTTCTTTTTCAATTCTCACAATATTTATTGTACCGCTCTAAGGATTTTCCCTAAATGAACTGTTAACGTTATTAAACTAAAGGTTTTAGCAAAGAACCTTATTTTTGCAGCCAGAACATGAAAGAGAAATTAGCCAGGAAAGTAAAACCGGCCGCAAAGGCAAAAGATGATTCCATATATATAAAAGGGGCAAGGGTTCACAACCTGAAGAATATTGATGTAAGCTTCCCCCGTAATAAACTCATAGTGGTTACCGGGGTTTCAGGTTCCGGCAAGTCCTCCCTTACCATTGATACCCTTTTTGCCGAGGGGCAGCGTCGCTACGCAGAAAGCCTCAGTGCCTACGTAAGACAATTCCTGAACCGCATGGACAAGCCCGATGTGGATTATATAAGAGGACTGGCCCCCGCCATTGCTATTGAACAAAAGGTCATAACCAGGACTCCCCGGAGTACTGTGGGCAGCATGACCGAGATATATGATTACCTGAGATTGTTATTTGCAAGGGCCGGCCGTACCTACTCACCGGTTTCCGGAAGGATCGTTCAAAAAGATGATGTTAAGGATGTGCTGGACACGGTCAGGCGCATGAAGGCAGGAAGCAGGATCTTTATTCTTTCAGCTTTCCGCCAGCATAGGAACCGGGATACAAAAGAAGAGCTGAACATCCTGATGCAAAAAGGTTTCTCCCGGCTTTACCAGTCACCTTTTTCAGTTTCCCAGAAAGAGAACCCGGTTAATGAAGGCACGATTTACAGGATAGAAGAATTGCTGGAAGCTGATGCCAAAACGCTCAAGTCTGCCTTTGCGTACCCGGAGAATATGTTTGTGCTGATCGACCGGTTTGTAAGCAAGGAGCTTGACGAAGATGATGAGCACCGCCTTTCCGATTCCATCGGCACCGCTTTCTATGAGGGGGAGGGTGATGTTTATATTGAAGCCGACTCAAAGAAATTGATTCACTTCAATAATCGCTTTGAACTGGATGGGATGAGTTTTGAAGAGCCCTCACCCAATCTTTTTTCTTTTAATAATCCCTATGGCGCCTGTCCTACCTGCGAGGGATTTTCGCAGGTGTTGGGTATTGATGAGGACCTTGTAATTCCAAATAAGCTCTTAAGTGTATACGAAGGAGCAGTGGCACCCTGGAAAGGCGAAAAGCTGGGCAAATGGAAGGATGATTTCATCCGCGCTGCCAGGAAATTTGATTTCCCGGTTCACAAAGCCATCGCAGACCTTAGTGCTGAACAGTACCGGGTACTCTGGGAAGGCAACCAGCATGTTTATGGCATCCATGATTTTTTTAAAGAAGTGGAGCAAAATCTTTACAAAGTTCAGTACCGTGTGATCCTGAGCCGCTACCGGGGCAGGACACTCTGCCCGGAATGTCACGGTCACCGCCTGCGCAAGGAAGCTCTTTATGTAAAGATCCATGGTAAGAATATCGGTGAGTTGGGGGAGATGCCCATCAGGGATCTCAATGAATGGTTTAGTACAGCGGCAAATGACTTTACACCTTACGAGCAGGAAGTGGCCAAAAGAATTCTTATCGAGATCAATCACCGGATCAGCACTATGCTTAACGTGGGACTAGGCTATCTTTCACTGAATCGCCTGGCCAATACACTTAGCGGAGGCGAGAGCCAGAGGATCCAGCTTACCCGGAGCCTGGGTTCCAACCTCACCAACTCCTTATATATCCTTGACGAACCTTCGATCGGTCTTCATCCAAGAGATACTTCCAACCTGATCCGCGTACTGAAAGAACTGCGCGACCTCGGTAATACAGTGGTAGTGGTTGAGCATGATGAAATGATGATGCGCGAGGCTGACCATATCATTGACATGGGTCCGCTGGCTTCCCACCTCGGAGGTGAAGTAATAGCAGAAGGGAATTATTCAGCCATTATATCCAATTCAGAAAGTCTGACAGGAAAATATCTCAAGGGCGAACTGCGCATAGACCCTCCCGTTAAAACCCGGAAATGGAACCAGTCCATCATCGTGGAAGGAGCCAGGCAGCACAACCTGCGCGACATCACGGTGGAATTTCCGCTCCAGGTGCTTTGCGTGGTAAGCGGGGTCAGTGGCAGTGGCAAGACCACGCTCATCAAACATATTTTATACCCTGCTTTAAAAAAGCTCCAGGGTGAGCCCGTTGATAAAGTTGGTTTTCACCGTTCACTGAAAGGAGATCTTAATGCGATCACCCAGGTTGAAATGGTGGATCAAAACCCGATCGGCAAATCTTCCAGGAGTAACCCTGTCACTTATCTCAAGGCCTGGGATCATATGCGTGACCTTTTTGCCAGCCAGCCCCTCAGCAAAATGCGCGGGTTCCAGCCCAAACATTTTTCCTTTAATGTGGATGGAGGCCGTTGTGATGCCTGTAAGGGGGAAGGAGAGAAGATCGTGGAAATGCAGTTCCTTGCGGATGTTCACCTGACCTGCGAAGTATGCAATGGAAAAAAATTCAAGGAAGAAGTACTGGAAGTAAATTATAAGGGTAAGAATGTGTTTGATGTGCTGGAGATGAGTGTGGACCAGTCGCTGGAATTTTTTAAGGATGAAAAAGCGATCTGCCAGTCCATCAGGCCACTCAGCGATGTGGGACTTGGTTATGTAAAACTGGGACAGTCTTCCGATACACTTTCAGGTGGCGAGGCGCAGCGGGTAAAACTGGCTTCTTTCCTGGGCAAGGGCAAGTCTGCAGGGAAAGTTCTCTTCATTTTTGATGAACCTACTACAGGCCTGCATTTTCATGATATTAAAAAACTGCTGGCTTCATTTAACGCCCTCATCGACCAGGGCCATTCCATACTGGTGATTGAACATAATACGGATGTGATCCGCAGTGCCGACTGGCTGATTGAACTGGGACCTGAGGCAGGCGCTGAAGGCGGCCACTTGGTTTTTGCAGGAAAACCTGCTGACCTGAAAAAAGAAAAATCCAGCAGAACCGCTCCATTTATTTGACTTTGTCAATTATTGGGCTAGTTTTGTACTCCTTCTATCAAAGCCGTTTTCCAATTCTATTGATTCCATCCTTTTCGTCTTTTTGAGTACCATCTCATACCTATCGAGCAACTCTTCCATGTCTGCCGTTAAACTTTAGTTTAACTATAACCGTTATGCCCGGAATATCAATTTCTTCCTCATAAACCATCATGTAATTCACTGGCTATGCATGCCGGTATCAATTCGTGATTCAATAAGAAAACCAGTATCCAAAAAAGAAAGGGGATCTTCGGATCCTCTTTTCTTTATGGGCCAGGAAGACGAGAAGACGGGAAGTAAAGTCATTAAATATGTAGAAGGTTTACTGTCGCAGTGATGATATTTCAAACAATAGTTCACTACTTCCGCCTTCTCGTCTTCCCGCCAAAAAAAACTTTGAATGAAATGATGTTCACTAACAATGTATTGATTATGGAGAAAGATTGACTTAATAGAGGAAATTATGAAATGAGGTCTTGCAGCTTGCAGCTTGCCCCTTGCAGCTTTCCGCCTCTCTCAGGATTCCGTGATCCTCACATCAATCACTTTAAGCTGCAGGTTCTTTTCACCATTCCATTCATTTTCATCAATGGTGAAAACGATGTCAACAGCTTTGCCTGCTTCGAGGAGGGGCATTTTTTCTGCCATGTTAAAACCAATGCCGGTCATCTTTACTGTGCCCTGCTGTAAAACAAAGCGGATATGGTTTTCCTTCACCACCTTGCTCCATCCTGTATTGTACACTTTTTTGGCAACGAAAACAGGCCGCAGGTTATCGGGACCAAAGGGTTCCATCTGGCAAATGATATCATAAAAAGCTTTTCGAATGTCCGGCAGCGTTATCTCGGCATCGATCACGATCTCCGGCACCAGTTGTTCAGGGAGGATGGAGGCGCTCACCACCTCTTCAAATTTCTGGCAGAAGGCTTCCACTTTAGCCGGTTCCAGGGTCATGCCTGCCGCGTAAAAATGGCCGCCATAACCAATCAGCAGTTCGCGGCACTGGTGTACTGCCTCGTATACATTAAAGCCGGTAACGCTCCGGGCTGATCCGGCCACGTAATCTCCGCTTTGGGTGAGTACGATGGTGGGCCGGTAATAGTGATCGATCAGTCTTGAGGCCACAATGCCCACCACGCCCTTATGCCAGTGGGGCTGGTAAAGAACGGTGCTCACCCGTTTTACCATTGCTTCATCCGATCCAATGAGGGCCAGGGCTTCTTCAGTGATGCTGCTATCAGCTTCACGCCGGTTGGTATTATCGAGCTGCAGTTCTTTAGCCTTTGAATATGCTTTGTCATAGGTGTCTGCCACGAACATCTCCACTGCCTTGCGGGCATCATCCATGCGTCCGGCTGCGTTCACGCGGGGTGCGATCATGAAAACCAGGTTGGTGATCTGGATCTCACGGCCATGAGCACTCAGCTCGGCAAGTGCCTTAATGCCGAAATTAGGATCGCTGTTCACTTTTTTCAATCCAAAAAATGCCAGCACCCTGTTCTCGCCGGTCATGGAAACGATATCGGCGGCTATGGCTGTAGCTACCAGGTCGAGGTATTGAAAGGCCATATCATCGGGCAGACCCATTTTCCGGCAGAGCGCGGTAATAAGTTTGAAACCCACACCGCAGCCGCACAATTCCTTAAATGGATAGGGGCAGTCGTTTTGTTTTGGATTGAGGATGGCCACCGCGGGAGGAAGGGTCTCATCAGGCAGGTGGTGGTCGCAAACAATAAAATCGATTCCCAGGTCGGCAGCATAACGGATGAGGTCAACCGATTTTATACCACAGTCAAGGGAGATGACCAGGGTGAAACCCTGTTGATGTGCAAAATCGATCCCGGCCTTGCTCACCCCGTAACCTTCCCGGTAACGGTGGGGGATGTAAAAATCTGTTTCCGCATGATGTTTTTTCAGGAACTGGAACATGCAGGCCACCGAGGTGGTACCGTCCACATCATAATCACCAAATACCAGGATCTTTTCTCTTGCCTCAAATGCTTTGAGAATCCTTTGCGTAGCCTTTTCCATGTCCTTCATGAGAAAGGGGTCGTGCAATTGGTCGAGGGAAGGCCTGAAGAATTGCTTTGATTTTTCAAAGCTGTCAATGCCCCTTTGCACAAGAATGTTGCACAAAACCGGGTGGATCCTGAGTTCATTGAACAGGGCGTTGGTCCTGTCCTGGTCTGCAGGATGTATCCTCCAGCGTTTGAGGTTGGGCATGCGGGTTTTAATATTTTCTGTCGGTAACAAAATTGACAAGGTCTTCAAAACCTTTCCTGATCTCGGAATCCGGAAAGGTATGCAAGAGTTGCAAAGCTTCGGATTTATAAGCATTCATCCTGTCAACGGCATACGCGATTCCACCGTTTTTTTCTACCACATCTATGATGTAATTCACCTTGCTTTTCCGGGTATTTTCATTTTTGATGATATAAATGATCTTCCGGCGGGTTTCCTTATCTATATTATTAAGTGTATGGATCAGGGGCAGCGTCAGCTTTTTCTCCTTGATATCGTTACCTGTAGGCTTGCCAACATCCTGGAGGGTATAATCAAACAGGTCATCCTTGATCTGGAAAGCGATCCCTACTTTTTCTCCAAACAGTTTCATTCTCCCGGCGATCTCCGAATCCTCCGAGGTTGACCAGGCGCCGGCTGCGCAGGCCGCAGCCAGCAGGGAGGCGGTTTTGTTGGTGATGATCTCGAAATAAACCTGTTCGCTCAGGTTGAGGGATCTTGACTTCTCCATCTGCAGCAGTTCACCCTCGCTCATCTGCCTTACCGCGTCGGAAAGGTATTTGAGGATCTGGAAATCATTGTTATCCAATGATAATAATAAACCTTTGGCAAGCAGGTAATCACCTACAAGTACCGAGGCCTTATTCTTCCAGAGGGCATAAACTGAGAAAAAACCTCTACGTTCCAGGGAGTCATCAACCACATCATCATGTACAAGGGTGGCGGTATGAAGCAATTCCACCAGCGAGGCCGCCCGGTAAGATGATTCGTTGACCTGTCCGCAAAGCCGGGCAGAAAGAAAAACAAACATGGGACGAAGCTGCTTGCCCTTTCTTTTCACCACGTAGCGCATGATACGGTCCAGCATGGATACGTTGCTCTTCACGGCATCCTTGAATTTTTCTTCAAAGATCCTCAGCTCTTCATCGATCAGATTAACGGGTAGCTTCATTCGTAAATGGGTGGAAAGTTACAACTGCTCACCAATAGTTTGACCTGGTGGTACAAGAATTGCACAAATGGTGCTTGTAAAAATGTAGCAAACGCAGAACAATTGCTTGAAATAAAATTTAAAAGTTTGGTAATTGTATGTCAAGTTATATTTTTGCGACTGATTAGGACATTGTTTTAAAATTTAATCAACAGTTATGGCAAGCAAAAAGTACTCTTTTCTGACAGGATTATTATGCCTGTTGGCATCGTACGGTTTCTCACAAACGACCGGGACCGGTTACGATGTGATGGATTCCTCCGTTGTCCCTTCCAAAAGAATGCCTCAGTATAGTAATTTCAAAGCAGGCGTTGAAAATTATCCCGCAAAACCAAGAAGTCAATGGGAATTAGGTTTGAAAGTTGGTACGCTGAATATCAGCAGTGATGTGGCTTCCCGTTTTCCTTCACCTGCATTTGGTGCACACATCAGGAAAGCTTTCGGTTATGTATTCTCAGCTCGTCTGGAATATATGTATGGTATCGCTAAAGGCCAGAACTGGCTTCGTTCCGGAAATTATGTAAACAACACAGCCTGGACCGGCAATGGTTATACTCCGGCCACTGACCCGTTTGTTTACTATAACTACAAAACAAATGTTCAGGACCTTTCATTGGAAGGTATCTTCACGCTGAACAACATTCGTTTTCACAAATCTAAGAGCGGTGTAAACTTCTATTTACTGGCTGGTATCGGTGCTTCTATCTATGATGCCAGGGTGAATGCGTTGAACGGCACAGCTAAATATAATTTCTCAGGTATTCCCCAGGGAACCTGGAAAACAAGGAAAGACGTTCGTGACGATCTGAAACAACTGATGGATGATTCTTACGAAACTCCTGCAGAGAACCATGGCGACCGTCGTCCTAAACTCTTCGGTAAAACTTTCAAACCAGTTGGTCACTTCGGTGGTGGTGTTGCTTTCAAATTGAGCAACAGGCTGAACCTTGCGATCGAAGACCGCTTCACTTTCACCAATGATGATCTGCTTGATGGTCAGCAGTGGGCTGAGCAGGTGCAGAACACTCCAGTGTTTACACGCAACTTCGATACCTATAATTATGCAACCATTGGCCTGAACATCAACCTGGGTGCTAAAGCTGTTGAGCCATTGTGGTGGCAGAATCCACTGGATTATGCTTACCAGGAAATCCGCAAGCCTAAGTACATGATCCTGCCTAAGCCGGTTCTTCCTGATGCTGATGGTGATGGTGTAACTGACCAGTTTGACCTGGAGCAGACTCCTGCCAACACACCGGTAGATACTCATGGTGTAAGCCTTGATACTGATGGTGACGGTGTTCCTGACAGCCGCGATAAAGAGAAGATCACTCCAACTTATTGCCAGCCTGTTGATGCTGATGGTGTAGGTAAATGCCCTTGCCCTGATGATTCTTGCTTCCAGAACCTTGTTCCAAGGAATGCATGTGAAACTGCAATGGCCGGTCTGCCAAGCGTAAGCTTCAGCGGTACATCTGCTAACCTGGACAATGATGATAAAGCTTTACTGGCTTCACTTGCTGCACGTCTCCGTCAGAATCCTGAGTGCCGCGTGGTAGTTACCAGCTATTGCTCTTCTACCAAAGCAGAACAGCAAAGAAGCTGGAACAGGGTGAACGCTGTGATCACTTACCTGGTAGAGTCTGAAGGTATCTCTCGCGACCGTTTCTACTGGCAGATTGGCCAGGAAGGTGGCGATTGCAATACCGTTGATTTCCGCGCAGCTACTGATGCTGATGCCGGACTGCCAACAACAGTTCCTAATCCAAACCTGGGTCGCTAAGACCAGGTTGATATAAAAAAATAAGGTCGCCCGCAGGCGACCTTATTTTTTTTAGCTAATGGCCATTGGCCATTAGCCAATAGCTTTAAAGAATTCTTAACGGCCCCGCCTGCCACATCTACCAATAAATAGGGAATATTTGCCTAAACTGTTTAACTTTGCCAGCCTTTATGAAATTTCTCCCTGTTCTCCTTTTTTCCTTTTTTCTGCTTGGCTGCAACGGGATCAACAAGGTCCTGAAGAGTAAGGATCCAGAGTACAAGCTCAGGATGGCAGAGCAGTATTATGCCAAGAAAAAATGGAATTTCGCCCAGCAGCTTTACGAGGATGTGATGCCTTTTTACAGGGGCAGGCCGGAATTTGAGGATATCTATTATAAATATGCGTATTGCGCTTATTACCAGAAAGATTACCTGAATGCCGAAAACCTGTTCAAGACCTTTTTGGAGATCTATCCTAACAGCACCCGGGCCGAAGAAGTGGATTATATGAGGGCTTATACCTATTATAAGCAGTCGCCCAAGCCGGAGCTGGACCAGAGTAATACCATTAAGGCCATGGGCATGATGCAGACATTTATCAATACCCATCCAGGTTCTCCCCGCAACAAAGAGGCCGCTGAGATCATTGATATCTGCCGGCAGAAGCTGGAAACCAAGGATCATAATTCAGCCCAGCTATATTATGACCTGGGGCAGTTCAGGGCAGCGGCAGTGGCATTTACCACCCTGCTGAACAACTTCCCGGACAGCGATAAGGCGGAATCGTATAAACTTATGACCATCAAGTCTTATTTTCGCTTCGCGGAAATGAGCATTGAAGAGAAAAAAGCCGAGCGGTTTGAAAAAGTGATCGAGGAAGCGCAGGATTTTATGGACCGTTTTCCTGAAAGTCCGCTTGCCAAAGAAGTAGAACAGTTCGTAAATCAATCAAGAAACAATTTAAATACTTATAAAAATGAGCCTGCTAAGAAGACAGCTTAGTACAAGCACCTCCAACAATATTGAGACCCGCGATGTAAACGGGCTCAAAATGAAGACAGGTAACCTGTACGAATCCATTGCCGTTATCGCAAAAAGGGCTAACCAGATCAATATCTCTGTAAAAGAGGAATTGCATAATAAGCTGGAAGAATTCGCGAGCCATACCGATTCACTGGAAGAGATCCACGAGAATAAAGAGCAGATCGAGATCTCCCGTGCTTACGAGCGTATGCCTAACCCGGCCTTGCTGGCAACGCAGGAATTCATTGAAGAAAAGATCTATCACCGTAAAAATGAAGAGCAGGACCTGTTCCAGTAATCCTGATTTTCTATAACATAAAAGCGATCCGCACTTCACGGATCGCTTTTGCGTTGGAGAAGTCCATGGTCCCCGGACCTTAGCCCATTGACTGTTAAAGGAAATCCCGATCTTTAAAAATTAGTCCATAGACCATAGACCATGGACCATTCACAACATGCTCACCGGTAAAAAAATACTCATCGGCATCACAGGCAGCATAGCCGCTTATAAAATGCCCATGCTGGTGCGCCTGCTGATCAAAGCCGGTGCGGAGGTTAAGGTAATAATGACACCCGCTGCTACGGATTTTGTTTCCCCGCTCACCCTTTCCACCTTATCAAAGCACGAGGTGCTCACCGAGTTGTTTGATGATGCAAGCTGGTCGAACCACGTAGAGCTCGGGCGCTGGGCAGACCTGATGGTGGTTGCGCCGCTGAGCTGCAACACGCTCAGTAAAATGGCTACGGGGAGAAGTGATAACCTGTTGATGGCAGTTTACCTCTCCGCCATTTGCCCCGTGATGGTGGCTCCCGCCATGGATGAGGACATGTGGCTGCATCCTACCACCAGCGTGAACCTGGAAACCATCAGCCGCAACGGCTGCAGGGTGATGCAGGTGGGTCGCGGTGAACTGGCCAGCGGCCTGTTTGGAGAAGGCAGGATGGCTGAACCTGAGGCCATATTTGATGAGATCAGGTTGATGCTGGATACAGCCCGGCAATTAAAAGGTAAAAAAGCCCTGGTTACGGCAGGTCCTACATACGAAGCCATCGACCCGGTTCGTTTTATAGGCAATCATTCCAGCGGTAAAATGGGTTTTGCTCTGGCAGAAGAACTGGCCGCCAGGGGAGCAAGTGTAACGCTGGTCACAGGGCCGGTGGCTATCCGGACCTCGCATCCGGGTATCGCGGTAGAAAAAGTTGTTTCTGCTGCTGAAATGTACGGGAAAAGCCTGGCACACCAGGATTACGATATCGCGATCATGGCGGCGGCGGTAGCGGATTATACACCCGAACAAGTGGCTGACCGCAAGATCAAGAAGAAAGATGATGAGGCATTAAGCATCATCATGAAAAGGACAAAGGATATCCTGGGTAGCCTGGGTAAAATCAAAAAAGCTTCGCAGGTTCTGGTAGGCTTCGCACTTGAAACACATAATGAAGCCGGCTATGCTTTGCGTAAACTGGAGGAAAAGAACGCGGACCTGATCGTGCTGAATTCATTGAAGGACGAAGGGGCCGGGTTTGGAGGAGATACCAACAAGGTGACCCTTTTTTTTAAAAACGGGCAGCAGAAAGAACTGGCATTGCAATCAAAAAAAGAGATCGCCAGGCAAATTATAGATGCTATAATCGAACAGAAATGAAAAACCTATTTTTATTTTCACTGGTGCTGATGCTTTCTGTTTCTGTAAAGGCACAGGAACTGCAGGCAAGGGTATCGGTGATGTCGGCCAAGGTGAGTACACAGGTTGATAAGAAGATCTTCCAGACCCTGCAGACGGCGCTTACAAATTTTCTGAACAACAGGAAATGGACCACAGGTACCTACCAGCCCCAGGAAAAAATCAAATGCAGTTTCCTCATCACCATTGAAGAATATTCAGGCAATAATATATTCAAGGCTACGCTTACCGTACAGGCAGCAAGGCCGGTGTATAATACTTCTTATGAATCGCCCCTGGTAAATTTCCAGGATGCGGCCTTTCAGTTCAAGTACGTGGAATTTCAGCCTATCGAATTCAATGAGAACCGGGTACAGGGTAATGATGCAATGGCTGCAAATATCACAGCGGTACTGGCTTTTTATGCTAACCTGATCATCGGGCTGGATTATGATTCTTTTTCTCCGAGAGGAGGTGATCTGTATTTTCAGAAAGCACAGAATATCGTGAACAACGCACCTGAAGCGGGAGATATCAATGGATGGAAAGCATTCGATGGGCTTCGCAACCGATTCAAGCTGATACAGGGCCTGGTTGACAGCCGGTTCACGCTCATGCACGATGCCATTTATTCCTATTACCGCCACGGTCTTGACCAGTTTTATGAGAATGAAGCCGAAGGCAGGGCTGGTATTCTTAATGCATTGAATTATCTCAATACTTTGAATATTGAAAATCCCAATTCAATGATCATCCAGTTTTTCTTCCAGGGCAAGAGCACGGAGCTGGTGGAAATTTTCAGCAAGGCTGATGGTGAAACAAGAGTGCGTGCCCGCGATTACCTGATGAAACTTGACCTCACCAATGCCGGAGCCTATAAAGAATTAAGATGAAGCACCTGGCGTATTTATTATTGATCGTTTATATGGTGGCGTGCAAGCCCTCTGTGCCGGAAGGTGTGCTGCCAACCGATAAGATGCAGGCGCTCTACTGGGATCTTATGAGAGCGGATGAGATGGTGAATTATTATGCACTCCTAGATACTGCCTATGTAAGAACAAAACACCAGGACAGCCTCTACACCGCCATATTCGGTATCCACCAGGTAAGCCGGGAAACATTTCTCAAGAGTAAATCTTATTACGAAACCCACCCCGAAAAACTCAAGCCCA
>CAYWSQ010000109.1:0-12238 GCA_964460925.1 uncultured Flavisolibacter sp.
TGCTCAGGAGCTTTACGGCTACGCTGCTTGACAAGGCTGAAAAAGCCATCCCCAGCCTTACACCGGAAAACCTGGCCGACGAACAACCATTAATGAAACCCTTAGCATTATGATCAGGATTGAAAATATCAATAAAAAATTCCGCAAGCTGCAGGCTTTGAGTGATATTAAGGCTGAACTGAAAAAAGGCCAGGTGATCTCACTGATCGGCCCCAATGGTTCCGGCAAAACCACGCTGATCAAAACCATACTGGGACTGGTAAAGCCTGACAGTGGGCAGATCTATTTTGATGATGTGGCCATCAGTGAAAATGTGCTGTATAAAAAACAGATTGGTTACATGCCCCAGATCGGGAGGTATCCTGACAATATGAAGATCGGGCAGTTGTTCAGCATGATCAAAAATCTGCGTGAACAGAAAAACCTGGACGAAGAACTGTATTATAAATTCAGGCTGGATACCATACTTGATAAATCCATGCGAAGCCTTTCCGGTGGCACAAGGCAGAAAGTAAGCGCTGCTCTCGCCTTTTTATTTGATGCCGGCGTGCTGATCCTTGACGAACCGACCGCCGGCCTTGATCCGCTGTCTGCTGAGATACTGAAAGAAAAAATCCTGGCTGAAAAAGAAAAAGGAAAACTTATCCTCATCACTTCCCACATCCTCAGCGACCTGGAAGAACTCACCACCGATGTGATCTATATGCAGGAAGGCAAAATGATCTTCTACCGGACCCTGAAAGACATCCAGGAAGAAACCGGTGAGGAAAAATTAAGTAAGGCCATTGCCTGGATGATGAAACATACCCTGCATAAAAAAGACATCAGTTACCTGAAGATCGCCAAATAGAAAACCATGCTCAAACTATCCAAATACGTACTGTACGATATCCTGCGCAACCGCACCATGATCGCGTATGCCCTGTTTCTTTTCCTGATCTCGATGAGTCTTTTCCAGATGGAAGAGAACAGCAGCAAGGCTGTATTAAGCCTGCTGAATATTGTGCTGATCGTGATCCCGCTGGTGAGCATGGTGTTCTCCACCATTCACTGGTATAATTCCTATGAATTCATTGAGCTCATGCTGACACAGCCGCTCAGCAGGAAAAAAGTGATTTTGAGTGAATATCTAGGTATTGCTTCCTCACTGGTCACGGCCTTCTTCATTGGTGTGGGTGTTCCTGTGCTGATCTATGAATTTACCAGCACGGGATTAAGCCTGATCCTGGTAGGCGCCCTGCTCACACTTTGTTTCACTTCTTTTGCCTTCCTTGCTTCAGTAAAATCCAAGGATAAGGCCAGGGGCATAGGGGCTGCCTTACTGCTCTGGTTCTATTTCGCTCTTATTTACGATGGACTGATCATGCTGGTACTGTTTGCCTTTGCGGATTATCCTATGGAAAAGGTGATCATGCTGCTGATGGCCCTGAACCCAATTGACCTGGGAAGGGTGTTCGTGATGCTGCAGCTTGATATCAGTGCGCTGATGGGCGCTTCAGGCGCGATCATTCAGAGCTTTTTTGAATCTGGCAAGGGAATGATGATCACGATAGGGATCATGTTGCTGTGGATCATTGTGCCTTTGCTGCTGGCGATACGGTCGTTTGGCAGGAAGGACCTGTAAGGCGGGTAGCTGCAAGTTGCAAGCTGCAAGCTGCAAGACCTTATGCAGATTTAATTGTGGCATTTCACACATTCTTTTTCAATACGATTTCTTGAATCGAAACGACCTTCTCACAGCTCCTAACTAGAAGTTCGCAGCTATTTTAGTTTAACATGTCGCCCCGCTGGGGCTCAGAGATTAATTATCGCTTGGTGTGTTGTTGTTACTGACATGTCGCCCCTCTGGGGCTTAGCCTCTGTATGCGATGAGTATTTGTTTCAATAATTATTGATTAAATCTGAAATTCTAGCATGATCTATCTAAAATTCATTCCTAATAAATTTCAGATTCAGTAATGCGCTTAAACGTCCAGCGCCTTATTCCCGCTTTCAGTATATGTACACATCAATCGTTAAGAGCGGGAATACAGCGCTCTTCGGGTGCACGCATAATACGACGGATGACTACCAGAACTAAAGCAGCCAGAGCCAGACGATGTTGGGGGACGCCAATTCGTCCGCAGAATGCCGGAGCCGCAACCTCATCCCTTTCGAATTGGCTTGTCCCGCAGTATTGCGGGATTGCTACTTTTTTTATCAAGAAAAAAAAGTAGAAGAAGATTATATGAGCATTGCCCAGATGACAGAAAGCGCCAGGCAGCAAGTTATAAGGCTGCAAGAAAAACTCAATGCAACCGCGTAGCAATGGAATATATCTGAACAGATGAAATCCTGACCAGCCGGAAGGGCTGGGTAGCAATTTTATTGGAGAATGATGCGATCATCATAACTATTCCCAATGGGAAGAACAGACTGAAGGCAAGCAGTAATTCCTGGTAATAGGGAATGATAAAACCCGCTACGGATCCCATGGCATAAAGCACCATCAACAATTCCGTAAGTACAAATGCTCCCACAAACAAATACAAACCATTGCGGAATTCACCCCGGCGGCTGTGCTGACTTATGGAATCCAGTACAAACAAGCTTACAAAGCCCAAAAGCACCAAGTGTAAAAACGCGATCACAATACTTTTATTCTCAAAAGCCATCGAAGCGAACAGGGGAAAAGCTCCGAGAAACTGCAGAACCAGTTTCAATACAAATGCCGCAAGCGCTACCTGGATCCATGTGGAAACCTTCGAGGTATTTCTCCAGAGCTTCCAATCCCTCACCATATAAACCAATGCAGCAAGTTGAAGCATCGCACCGGCGCCTCCCACTAGGTAAAAAACAGTTGCCGGCTGATTCCACAATACAGAAAGGAAATAAGATGGCACGATGGCAAGATTCATCAGTTTGAACGCTTTAAGTCCGTTGATGGCAACACCTTTATTTTCCATTAGCCGGTACAATAAGGCTAGGATTACGAACACAAACCACCCGTTGACCTGGAAGTGCAGGTAAAAATAAACGGCATTGAAATAAATAGGGCTGCCCTGGTGTCCCATCGCAATGATCGGACCTGTTGCAAAGGGTCCGATGGAAGAAATTGCCAGCCATACCAGCCCGGCCTTCAGGAATTTCTCAGAAACAACCAGTGGCCTGCCCCTGAATGATTTCCACACCATGATCACCAGGTAAAAACTGGCTGCAACAGAAAGCGTTGAGAATATAATGCTGGTGAGAGCATAACCCATGAATGGAAAAGTTGCCAGCATGCCTAACGCAGAAAACAGTAAGGCCCACGCGATCATCTTCAAATGATGCAGGCCGATACTTTCCTTTACCTGCGGAAATGCCCTGATGATCTGCACCAACAGCACCGGCATCAGCCATCCGCCAAAGGCAAAATGCGAATGCGCATGCAATACATTTTTATAAAGGAGAGGGAAATTATCTGTAAGGGGAATGCTGCGCATCAATACGCCCAGCAAGGAAACAACCAATAGGTTGAAAAGGGATATCCTTACCAGGTTTCTTTCCAGCTTGCCGGTCCGCAGAAAACTATCTTTTCCACGGAAAAACAATTCATGTTTTCTTATGGAGATGATCGGGCGCATGACTGCAATATGCTGAAAATAATAAAAGACCTGCCGGTCCTTTGATCAGGTCAAAACATGATAAAAATCATGATGCCTGGTTATCCTCATCAACGGCCTTTGCCGGGCGCCCGGATAGTTTTGTTCATCCAAAAACAATTCCATGCAATCAAACACGCAAAGCAACGAACCTTTACAGCACATTATTCCAGGAAATGAATATCCACCCGGAATCACTGAAGCTGAATTTGACAAAAATTTTAAACCCAAAGGAGCTATTGCCTTTTTTATCCTCCTGGTAATTCTTGGCCTGGCCATCTGGTTCGGCATCTATTTCACCATGCTCGACAGGGCCTAAATCCTATTTTATGATCATAGACAAATTCGAAAAAAGAGTCATCCTCATCACGGGAGCCGTTCTGTCACTTTTCATTTTCTCCATGTTATATGGAAGAAGTAAATACAACGACCTGCCCGAATGCCTTCCATTCGACAAGGCCTATACCGAACCTAAAGTGGTGCAGCTGGATGAAAAGACCTACCAGGTTTTTGCTGTTGCTTCCATGTGGCAGTTCCAGCCTTCACAGATCTACATTCCTGTAGGCAGCGAGGTGGATTTCTTCCTCTCCAGCAAGGATGTTGTTCATGGTTTCAACATCGCTGAGAAGAATGTAAACATGATGGCCGTTTATGGCAATATCAACAAGCAGACGGTAAAATTTGACAAACCCGGTGTGTATAAGATCACCTGCCACGAATACTGCGGCGTAGGTCACCAGAACATGCAGGCCGAGGTGATTGTAAACAATCCAACATCCAAATAGTTTATTGACATCCTAAAGGGAAATTTTTATGCAAGTATCAAAATCTTTAAAACGTTTAATATACTGGGAGCTGGGTATTCCCCTGGCCCTCTTATCCATCGGCATCTACCATGGACTCATGCAGGTGATCTACCGTGCCGGCGTACTGAATGACGCCTCTTTCGCGAAACTTGATTATTACCAGGGCCTCACCCTGCATGGTGTGATCAACGCGGTGGTGCTGACCTCATTCTTCGCTGTAGCATTCGGCCATGCCATCATGGCTTTCTACCTGAAAAGAGAACCTAATAAAACCGTTGGCTGGATCAGTTTCTGGATGATGACCATCGGTACCGCCATGGCTGCATGGGCCATGCTTGCAGGTAAAGCATCTGTACTTTATACTTTCTACCCTCCGCTCAAAGGCCACCCGCTGTTTTACCTTGGTGCTGCCTTATTGCTGATTGGTTCCTGGGTTCCCCTGTTCAACTGGGCCAGCATGTATGTGAAATGGAAAAAAGAAAACCCAAACACCAAAACGCCACTTGCTGTACTCGGAAACCTAGTAAACTTTACCATCTGGTTTGTATGTACCCTTGCTGTTGCCTATGAAGTGCTGATCCTGTTACTTCCATGGGCTATGGGTTGGACCCCTACTGTAAATGTGACTTTAGCCCGTACCCTTTTTTGGTTCTTTGGTCATGCCCTGGTGTATTTCTGGCTGCTGCCGGCCTATATCATGTTCTATAATTTCCTGCCCAAACTTGCCGGTGGAAAATTATTTTCTGATACCGCTGGTCGCATTGCTTTGTTTGGATTTTTACTCTTATCCATTCCCATTGGTGTGCACCACCAGTTCTCAGATCCTTCCATTACCAAAGGTGTGAAAATCTTCCAGAGCATCCTCACTTTTGGTGTGGCCATCCCAAGTTTCATCACGGCATTCACCATCGCAGCTTCTCTTGAATATGCAGGAAGAAGAAGAGGCGCGAAAGGGCTGCTGGGATATTTTTCAAAACTTCCTTACCTCGATCCTAACCGTTTCCTTTTTGGCTACCTGATCTGCGGGCTGATCATCTTCATCTTTGGCGGACTAACAGGAATCGTGAATTCTTCCAGCCAGCTCAATAACGTGATCCATAATACAGCATGGCTGCCAGGCCACTTTCATATGACGGTGGCAGGCCCTGTATTCCTGGGTATCATTGGCATGAGCCTCTATATGTACGCGAAGATGTCAGGCAAAAAGATCTTCATGCCTCGCATCGTTGTAATCATTCCTTATATCTGGACCGTTGGCATCCTGATCTTTTCAACCGGGCTCTCGTGGGGAGGTTTGCTGGGTGAACCACGCAGGACCAACCTGGGTATGACCTACCTGAATCCCAAACACGAACTCTTTACACCTGAATGGGTACCCACAACCATGCTGGGTCTCGTAGGTGGCATCATCATGTTCATAGCAGGCATGTTGTTCCTGGTAGCTTTCTTCGGAACCATGTTCAGGAAGACTACAGAAAAAACTGAACTGGAATTCCCGGTTAGTGAAACCATTCATGATGAAAAAAGAATTCCGCTGTTTGATACTTTCAAACCCTGGCTGGTGACGATGGGAGTGATCCTTGTGATTTCTTATGTGCCTGCATTTTTGGATGCTACCAAAAATCCAGGACCCGGAGCACCCAGGTTCAATCCTGACAATCCTGTACCGATCGAGAATACTTCTGCAACGGAAGGTTCAAAATCCCTGCAATCAAATATCAAAACAGATACAAAAACATTTGCTAACCAGCCATGATGAAGAAGTATGGCATATGGCTGTTTGTGGTAGCCGTGGTGGTTGTTCCCTTTACCGTGCATGCAGTAGTGAAATGGTATGAGAACCACTTTACAAAGCTGCCTGTACTGGGACCATCAGGTCATACAATTGCTGATTTCAAAATGAATAACCAGCATGGCACCACTTCTTCATCTGCCGACTGGAAAGGAAAGATCGTGATCGCGGATTTTTTCTTCACGCATTGCCCGGTTGTTTGTCCGAAAATGACAAGAAGCCTGAAAAATGTACAACAACAGTACCTTGACCAGGAAAATTTACTGATAACTTCCTTTTCAGTGGATCCCCAGAGAGATACTCCCGAAAGGCTGAAGGAGTATGCAAAGAAAATGGACATCACCAAAAACTGGCTCCTGCTAACAGGAGACAAAAAAGAGATCTACAGGCTGGCAAGAAAAAGCTTCCTGGTAGTGGCGACTGATGGTGATGGCGGTCCTGATGATTTTATACACAGTGAGCTGTTGGTACTGATCGATAAACAGAAACGCATCAGGGGTTATTATAATGGAACAGATTCTGAAGATGTTGACAAGCTTATGGTTGATGTTAAAAGGCTATTGCGTGAGTAATAGCTGATTAAAATCATGCCCAATGCTGTTGCATGTAAGGAAATGAGAAATACCAATTTTTCAATTTTGACTGTCGAACAAAACAAGATCAAACGATGAGAACAAAAATCTTTTTACTTACCACTCTCCTTTTCAGTTTTTCATTACTCAAGGCTGCCCCGCCGGTTGAAGAAGGCAAGATGATCTTCGCCTCACGATGTGCGGCCTGTCATAATATCAATAAAGTACTGACTGGTCCTGCTCTTGCTGGTGTTCATGACCGCAGGTCGGAAGACTGGATCATCTCCTTTGTAAAATCCTCGCAGGCGATGGTGAAAGCTGGAGACAAGGACGCGCTGGCTGTGTATGAAAAATTCAACAGGATACCCATGCCCGACCATGCTGACCTGAGCGATGAAAGTATCCGGAACGTAATTGAATATATTAAGGCAGAAGGAAAAACAGCAGCCGCTGAAACAGCTCCTTTCGCCAAACCTTCTGAAATCAGACCATCCTACGTACCACTGACAACAAAGGATTATGTCTACTTTATTGTTTTGCTGGGTGCCATTGCTTTACTGATCGGAAGTTTGTGGTTTGCCGTGAAAGTGAAGGAGTATGCACGATTGCAAAAGCAAGTTTAATCGTTGGTTTTCGTTTCGTTTGAAAATAGTGCCCTGAGTTTTCGGGGCATTGTTTTTTTCACGCAAAGGCGCAAAACAAAAAAGCCGCAGAGAGAATAGCCGGGAAGACGGGCTGTGTCAGCCATAGCTTTAGCGAAGGCGGAAAGGCGGTAAGTAGTATACTAATTTCAGAATATCAAGTGAGATTCAAAATTGAATTATTAGGTACTCTGAAATACCATTTATAAATTGGAATGTGATACACTACTTACCGCCTTCGGTAACCGTAGCTTCAGCGAAGGTTACCTTTCCGCCTTCCCGG
This sequence comes from uncultured Flavisolibacter sp., assembly GCA_964460925.1. Lineage (GTDB taxonomy): Bacteria > Bacteroidota > Bacteroidia > Chitinophagales > Chitinophagaceae > Flavisolibacter. The sequence continues at coordinate 7,718 of CAYWSQ010000109.1, forward strand.
CTATGCCTTTTTCTTTTCTCAATAACCTGACTACAATCATCATCAGCATTGAAGCGAATCAATTTACACAGCAGCACACAACTTTACATTTGCTGTATAGAACCACTACAAGTTTCTATTTTCATATCAAGGGTGTTAACCGGGTTTTTTCAAGCCCGGTTATTTTTAAAACAATAAGAATTTTCTCATAGTGATCGTCAATTTTACGAGCCCTGCTTCTGCAGGGCTTTCTCTATGAGTGAGAGACCTTAGTCCATGGTCCATAGTCCATGGACTATTTACTTCTTCAACGATTTCATGTCTATAACGAAACGGTACCTCACATCACTCTTCAACATGCGCTCATAGGCCTCATTGATATCCTGGATATTGATGATCTCGATCTCTGAAGTGATATTGTGTTTTCCGCAGAAATCCAGCATTTCCTGTGTTTCCGCTATGCCACCAATGAGCGAACCTGAAATGGCTTTCCTGCCAAGTACCATCGGGACCGTATTCAACTGGTCTTCCAGCTTACCTAGATATCCAACTAATACCAATGTACCACTCGCGGCAAGTGTGGGAATATAAATATTGAGATCATGAACATAAGGAACTGTATCGATAATCAAATCAAACTGGCCCTTGGCATTGATCATTTCATCTTCATTGGTTGAAATGATCACCTGGTCAGCACCCAGGTCAATTGCATCCTGCTTTTTAGACGGGCTTCTTGAAAACAGGCTGACATGCGCACCCAGGCCCTTCGCGAGTTTGATCGCCATGTGTCCGAGTCCGCCTAAACCCACCACTGCAACGCGTGAATCCTTACCCACGTTCCAGTGACGCAATGGCGACCAGGTGGTGATACCAGCACATAGCAGGGGCGCTGTGGCTGCGAGGTCCAGGTTTTCCGGTATCCTTAAAACAAAATGTTCATCCACTACCACCATCTCCGAATAACCTCCAAAAGTGCGTCCCCCAAGGTGTTTGTCCACGCCATTATAAGTACCCGTAAAACCATTGGTACAATACTGCTCGAGGTCTTTTTTACAATTGCGGCATTCGCGGCAGGAATCCACCATACATCCAACAGCGGCTAGGTCGCCGGCTTTGAACTGTTTTACCGATGTTCCTACACGCGATACTCTTCCCACGATTTCGTGGCCGGGCACTGCAGGGTAAACAGTTCCTCCCCAGTCATTCCTGGCTGTGTGCAGGTCTGAATGGCAAACACCGCAATAAAGAATCTCGATCTCAACATCATTGGGACCAGGTTCTCTTCTTTCGATCTGCATTTCCTTCAATGGTAATTCAGCGGCTTCCGTTCCAAAAGCTTTTGTTCTTTTACTGATGCTCTCTTTTTCCATACTGTTTGTTTCTTTACTTACTAATTATTCGACTAATACCAGGCCAGTTTTCGCCATATGCCTAATGTATCATAGGGTATACATACATTTTTGCCCAACGAAGGTTCTGAATATTTTATTAAATTCAACAGCATATTAGTTTTTGAAAGACTTGCAGCTTGAAGCATGCAGCTAATTGCTTTTTCTGCCACAATTAAAACCACCTGCTCATGGGCGCCTGGAGTGCAGCCATCAATGGCACAGATGAATTCATGGAAGTGTATGAAGACTTCGAAGTTTTGTATTCCGATTATGGAGAAAAGGATTGGTTATACACCACTGTCCAGGTAAGACAAAAACTGGATGAAGATTTTGAATCGACGCTGAAGGATGAACAATTGTCCCATGATTATTTTTTCGCCCTTGCGCTCCGGTACTGGGAATATGGCATCGATGATAAAGATGTTGCTGACAGGGTAAAAACGATCATTGAATCAGGGGACAACCTCACTTATTGGAAAAGCCTGGATGCAGATGAAAAATTACTTTCCAAAAGAAAAAAAGTGCTGGATGATTTTTTGAAAAAGATAAGTGCACCCAATCCCAGGCCAAAAACAAGAAAAAAAATAAAAGGGCAGAAACCCCTCTTTCACAGCGGTGACCTGCTAACCTTCCAAATGAATGATCTGTATTATGCTGCCGTTACCACCGGGGATGCATTCAATAAACACGGAGAATTTATATTACACCTGCTGAATTATCGTTCCAGCGAAAAGCCTGACCGCAAAATCCTGCTAGAAACAGAATTTATGAAAATAAAACTCGAATACCGGGAGGGCATTGTATCGGAAGTAAGAGGTTTTCATTTCAAAAACAAAGACCTGAAAGCCTCGAAGGTTGTACCAGAGAAAATCGGGGAAGTAAAGTTCCATGAATTCGGATATTATGCCGATGGGGTATCCAACACGTACAGCTCTGAGAAGATCACCGAAGATTTTTTTGGATTTGCTAAAAAAAATTATAAGGAAGAAGGTTATGGTGGTCAAATGCTCCTGAAATACTATACCGACCCATACCATCTTAATGAAGAAATGATATCCACGGCTTTGAACAATATCAGGACAGGAAAACCTTTTAATATTGTTGACACCAGGATTGACCCCTCAACTATTTATTTCGATAAAAGATACAGTTCGCCCTGGATAGCAATGAATTACTCCAATGAAATCAACATTTACAAAACGGGTAATATTTTATGCCAGGTATTGGGAGCTGTTATGAAGAGAAAAGGACTTCAATTATACAAACCCTATATCCGGGATTATAAATCGCTTGAGGAAGAAGCAAAAAAATTATATGTTACTGCACCGGAGTACTTTCAACTTTATTACAGTTAGTAATAACTTTAAGTTGATTTAGAGCGACAGGTAATTAAGATATAGGTAATACATTTTCCGATGTATTAAACAGCAATGAAAGACAAATATTAATATTAGTTATCCATCAATTAACCAATGAAATATCTTTTACTGGCTTCAATCCTCGTGTTCCATATGAATTCATATGGACAAAAGCAGAGTGAAACACTTTCCATAGCTGCAGGCCCCTCCTTTCACGGCAGCGGTGACATGCCTGGATTGCATTTTAACTTTGAATACAGAAAGTACTTCCGCAAAAAATTATATTATGCCATTGATGTAGCGGGCCATATCCACAATGATCAATTTTACCTGTTTTATACCACCCCTGACGGAGTAGATCATGATGGATCAGTAAGAACCACTGTAGCGGGTCTACAATTAGGAGGAGGAATCGGGTATAATATCATCAGGACTTACCACCATGACCTCTCCATTAAAACAAGTGCCTTCTACAGGTACCAGTCATCTCCCCTGCATGATGTAATTACTGTTTTATTTGAACCAGCCACCGGTTTGCCCTTCCCGGTCGTCATCCTTCAGCATAAAGAAGCACAAAAGAAATTCTCTCCCGGGATGAACATGCAGTTATCCTACCAGTATTATGTATCGAAAAAATACAGCATCGGAATTTATGGATCTTTTCAGTTTGATACCAACGAGGATAAGATCATGAATGCGGGTTTAAGCATCGGAAGAAGGTTTTAGTTCTTCCTGCTGCAAAATCACAACCTTTTAATCTGTTGCTTAGTGGTTCAGTCCAGTCCGCCCCTGCGATTGGCTTTTCTCTGTTCAGGCCAGGTACCAGGCTGCCCGGTACGAGATGAAACCGGCAGAACGATCTTTTCCCGTGGTGTGCGGTTAGGGTCTTCACAGGCCATATAAACCAGGATGGCAGTAAGGATGGCATTGCTGCGCACATCATCCCAAACGATCTTGTCATAAGTATCCCTGTTGGTATGCCAGGTGTAACTGCCATAAGACCAGCTCAGCGAACTCAATGAAAACGCGGGAGCACCTGCTGCCACAAAAGAAGCATGATCAGAACCACCACCTCCCGGAGTACCGGGAAAATTGGTCTGGATCTGCGTCCTGATCTCCGCAGGCACTTTCGAAAGCCAGCGGGATAGGTATTCATAAGAATGCAGGTAACCCTGTCCTGAAAGATTAACCACCCTTCCTGTTCCGTTATCCTGGTTAAACAAAGCCTGCAGGTTGGCAACGATTTCCGGGTGATCTTCAACGAATGCTCTTGATCCATTGAGACCCTGCTCCTCGCTTCCCCAATGACCAGCAAGTATGGTGCGTTTAGGGTTGGGGTAATATTTTTTGAGGATTCGCATGGCTTCCATCATCACCAGCGTACCAGTGGCATTGTCAGTAGCGCCGCCAGATCCGTCCCAGCTATCAAAATGTGCGGAGAGCATTACATATTCTTCCGGTTTTTCTGAACCCCTGATCTCGGCCATGGTATTGTAGGTGGGTACGATGCCTCTCTCTTTTGAATCCGCTCTCACGCTGATGCGCGGCTTCTGGCCTGATTCAGTAAGACGGAAAAGCAAACCATAATCTTCCAGTGAGATATCGATGGTGGGAACCTTTTTTGTGTTGGCACCAAAAATTTTATTGACACCAAAACCATTGCTCCAGTTGGATTGAATGATACCAGCCGCACCCGCGTTCTCCAATGCCTGGGCTAATGACCTCGCATTCATTCCTGTTGCCGCCAGTCTTTTTCTCCAGGCATCCTGCAAAGCTTCACGCTCTTTTTTCAT
>CAYWSQ010000110.1:0-12211 GCA_964460925.1 uncultured Flavisolibacter sp.
CAAATTGTAAACTTGTGTAAAGGTATGACTTACCAGAATCTGCAACTTGCCTATGCTGCAGGTACCTATGTGGATGTACAGGATTTCAATAATATCACGCTCAGCGGTTTTGAAAAAAAACTGGCTTTTTCGGTTAAGCGCCTTGGATTAGGCAACAGTCCTGTAACGGTTACCCTGGTGCCCTTGGAGAATATGAAAAACATAGGTGCTGCCAAGACTATTAATAGTATGGTTTATTATGGTACTGTTACAGATAGTATCGGCTTCGAATATTTTGCAGGAATGACCCCTGGTCAAAGAATCAGATATGCCTGGAAAATTGATGCTGGAGGAATCACATTTTCTGATACTGTTACGAGATATCTTAAGCCAACCGTCATGTTTACTGATAACATGGAAGGGTCATTTGCTACTAATTGGACCAATAGAGCGTCGGGAACAGTAGCTAGTGGTTTTGGGTACAATTATACTGCAGGAAACTGGCAGTTCACCACCGGCGGATTCAATTCTTCAGGTGCATTGTCTGAATCTGCTAATGGTAGCAGGTACTCATCCAGGACTATCAGGATTGTGGAGTGCAATACTATTCTTAACCTGGGTAACGCTACTTCAGCTCAACTAAGCTTTTGGGTGAAGCATAAAACTGAAAATCACCGGGATCACATGCAAGTGCAAATTTCTGATAATGCAGGGTCAACATGGACGGCAATTGATGGTAAAACAACTGTTAAAGAACCCGGTACAATTGATGATGCAACAATTAATGGCAAACCATCCCTGACTGGCATACAGGATTTCTGGGTTCAGGAAGTTTTTGACCTGAGTGCATATCTTACAAAAACTGATGTAAGATTCAGGTTTGTATTTACCTCGGATAATGATCTTTCAACGTTCACAATGGATACCGATGAAGGATTTTTCATTGACAATGTTCAAGCAATTAAAACTACTGGGCCATTGGTAATACTGCCAGTAAACTTTGTTGATTTTTATGGCAAACTTCAGTCTGATCAGACAGTAAAATTAAATTGGATAGCAGAAACCGATGCAGATCACGATCATTTTGAAGTAGAGCGTTCGGCCAATGGAATCAATTTTACCATGATAGGGTATGGGCCTTCAACGGAGCCATATCACTTTACGGATGTGCAGCCATTAAAAGGGAAAAATTATTACAGGATCAAGCAGGTTGATATTGATGGCACAATAACTTATAGCAAAACCATCCTTATCCAGGTTGAAGACAAGGGCAGCTACACTATTTATCCTAATCCTGTTTCTGATAAGCTGGTTGTAAAAATCTCAGGGCAACAGACAGAGCCTGTAAGAATTGAACTTTCTGATGCACAGGGTAAACTGGTTTACAGTGCAACAGTAACCCAGAATCAAAACCTACAGGATCATGTCATTGACCTGGGAAAGTATCAACCGCAGATATTTTTGGTTAAAGTGGTTAAGAGTACGGGGGAAATATTATATAGTGAAAAGGTAATTAAACTATAATATTTATTAATAATTGAAAATGGGTATCTACAGCAATGGATACCCATTTTTATTTGAATAAAAAATATCCCTGGTTATATTGCCAGATTTGCCCTAATTTGATTCAATTGGCAAAATGCGATCCATGTATTGCCAGCTTTTAATTGTCAGTTATTAAAGGGCTAATTTTGCCCCGGATGTATACTCTCAAAAAATCCCTTGGCCAGCACTTCCTTAAAGATGAGCAGGTTTGCAGGAAGATCGTTGATGCGCTGACAGCATACCCTTTCACCAGGCTGGTGGAAGTGGGCCCGGGTGGTGGTGCCCTTACAAAATATTTACTTGAACTGCCTGGCATTGATTTCAAAGCAGTGGAAATTGATGATGAGAAAGTAGTGTACCTGGAAAAAACTTACCCGGCGCTCAAACAAAAGATTATCCACCAGAGTTTCCTGGATATTGATCCCCCTTTTGTGAAACCTTTTACCGTTGTTGGCAATTTTCCTTATAATATTTCCACCCAGATACTTTTCAAGATCCTTGAGTGGGAAGGACAGGTGGAAGCCGTGATTGGAATGTTCCAGAAAGAGGTGGCGCAGCGTATCGCGGCCAGGGAAGGCAGCAAAGTTTACGGTGTTACCAGTGTTTTGATCCAGGCCTGGTATGATGTTACCTATCTTTTTGATGTGGATGAAAACAGTTTTACGCCTCCACCCAAAGTAAAAAGCGGGGTTATCAGGTTGCTTCCCAGGAAACAGCCACTGGAAATGAAGAGCAGGGATGCTTTTTTCCTGCTTGTAAAAACTGCTTTTGGCCAGAGAAGGAAAACCCTCCGCAATGCATGCAAAAATCTTTTTGAAAACGAAACACTCGCCGATCCCGTATTTGATAAAAGAGCTGAGCAACTCAGTCTCGCAGATTTTGCTAACCTAAGTTTCAGGATGAAATGACCAGGAAAATTATCATAGCAGCGCCTGTAATACCCATGCTCATTGAAAAACTGCAATTACAGGGTTATGAAGTGATGTATGCACCAGCCATCAGCTATGAAGAGCTATACACACAAATGCAGGGAGTAGAAGGTCTTGTGGTTACCACGCGGATCAGGATTGATAAGGCATTAATAGATGTCTCAGAGTCATTGAAATGGATCGGGAGGCTGGGAAGCGGAATGGAACTGATCGACAGCGCTTATGCCACGCAGAAAGGGATCCGCTGCATCAGTACTCCTGAAGGCAATCGCGATGCCGTGGGCGAACATACGCTGGCCCTGGTGCTTAACCTGCTCAACCATGTTTCCAGGTCGGCAGGGCAGGTAAAAGAAGGCAAATGGCTCAGGAAAGAAAATACAGGAAGCCAGTTGCAGGGCAAAACCGTAGGTATTATTGGTTATGGTAATACGGGAACCGCATTCGCCAGATTGCTCACACCTTTTAATGTAACGATTCTCGCATATGATAAGTACAGGGATGGTTTTGGCGGAGGCCTGGTGAGGGAAGCACAGATGGAACATATATGCAGGTATGCAGATGTGATCAGCTTTCATGTGCCGCTGACAGAAGAAACCAGGCATATGGCCAATGATGATTTTTTTGAATCACTGGAACAAAAGCCCATTTTTATTTCCACCAGCAGGGGCCCTGTTACAGATACATCTTCCCTGATTAAAGCCCTTGAGGGGGGCCTTATACGCGGGGCCGGCCTTGATGTGCTGGAAAATGAGAATTTATCTTCATACAATAAACTAGAGCAGGAACAACTGGATACACTCCTGGCGCATCCTGATGTGATCATTACCCCGCATATTGCAGGCTACAGTAAAGAAGCATTCGAAAAAATGGCCGTGATTTTACTCGAAAAACTGCGTGCGGGCTGAGTTGTTTTATCTGGAAACTTACATTGATCTGCCTCAATATCATTCTGTTTTAACGCAGTGATCATTCATGCCCATAACAGAAGTTCTACTCTTTGTGGCCCTTTGCGGTTCCCCTAATTTTAACATCAAATCAACCTTATGAAAACAATCATCTCTTACAGTGTACTTGCTTTCTTACTGTTAGCTTCTTCTTCAACCATCGCTAACCAGCAACAGATCAACGACCAGAATGAAATGACGGCTTCTGTCAAAGAATCCTGCTTCGACCATTTGCGTGTTCACCGCCAGGGTAAAGCTGGTGTCAGCATTTCATGGGGAGTATCAGGCGCTGAGATCGATCATTTTATTATTGAACGCTCTTATGATGGTGAATTTTTTGAACAGGCGAACATTATGCCCTTTAATGGCTCTGCTACCTATAAAATGAATGATAACAACGTATTTGCAGGAACCATCCATTACCGCGTAACTGCAGTATTCCAGGATGGTACCATGGAAACTTCAGAAGTGAAGTCCATGCGTATTGTACAACGTGGTTAAAGAAGGCGGGCAACCGCTTTCTTTTGCTAACCAAAACCTGATCTATGAAAACACATCTACTCCTTGTTGCCATTATATTCTTTCACCAGGCTTCCGCCCAGATCACCGCACCTGTTATCAAGGCTGGCTTTGGTGTGGACGCGGACCTGAGATCGAATTATTATAATGGCTTTGTGCAGGCAGGAAACGACGACTGGTTCTCCAACGGTACCCCCGGTACCGGCCAGTATGTGATTGATACCACGGGAGCAGCTGCGCTCATGAACAGGTATGCGGTTGATGCCAATTCGAGGAAACTGCCTTTTTACCGTACCATGAGGGTTCCTCAATTCACAATTTTAAATAACAGGCTTTGGATCGATGCCGTGTACATCCGTGATTATAACGGCCAGGCCGGCGGAGATTCAACAGCTTTTGTTATGAGCAATAAAAATGGTGATAATCCTGCTGTATGGTCTGGTGGTGTTACTTCTGTACTGGATAAGAATGATATCGCGGAAATGATGATCCATGTAAAAAGGGCCGGTGCCTCTGCAACGGATTCACTCTGGTTCATCGGTGGTATGTCACTCCAGGGCACAACCGGTAACCGTTATTTTGATTTTGAATTATACCAGACCGATATTTTTTACAGCCGTGCCACAGGTGCCTTTTCCAATTATGGTCCGGATGCAGGCCATACTTCCTGGAAGTTTGACGCGGCCGGATATGTTACTTCGCCAGGGGATGTGATCTTCACTGCAGAATACAGCAGTTCATCATTAACGGCCATTGAAGCCAGGATCTGGATTGACAGGGCCTCCATGCTCATCACTCCAAGTGGTTTTGACTGGGTTGGTGACTTCGTTGGCGCTTCCAATGGTTCACAATTCGGTTATGCTAATATCCGTCCTAAAACAGCCGGCGCTTATTATACCGGTTTGCAGAGCGGCAATAATACCTGGGCAGGTCCTTTTGGTTTTATTGATGGAGGAAATAATGTAAGATCCACTTATACAGCTAGGCAGTACATGGAGTTTTCGGTGAACCTTACCAAACTCGGACTGGACCCGATGACCTTACTGGGAGGCTCTGCCTGCGGATTACCCTTCAGGCGCATCCTGGTAAAAACCAGGACCTCCACTTCTTTCAGTTCCGAGTTAAAAGATTTTATAGGACCCTTTGATTTTTTCTCTGCTCCTGCCGTTCGTGCCGTAGCTGAGGTGCCTATTTTTTGCGGTACCATGGGTGTAAGCCAGGTAAGTGTTGTTAACGCGAACCCTTCCTCACTGTATACCTGGTCCACTCCTGATGGTAATATTTATGGAAGCAATACCGGTACCAGTATCACGGTTGACCAACCGGGTACTTATATCGTATCCCAGCAATTACTGGATGGCTGCACACCATTCGCAGCAGACACAGTGCAGATCGTTTTTGATGCGGGCTGCGTACCCATGAGCAACAGTCTTTTGCAATTCAGTGGCAACCTTGTTAACAAGAGCACGAAACTGACCTGGCTGTATAAGCCCACCACCGCCACCGTTTTCGAATTACAGCGCAGCAGGGACGGAAGGAATTTTTACACCCTTGCACAAAACATCAAGGGGGTCAGTGACCGATACTATTATACAGACGATGTGAGCTCGTTAGGAAACGGCCCTGTTTTTTACAGGCTGAAGATCACAGATGCTGCCCATAAGTCTTCATATTCCAATATTCTGCGCATCAACATGAATGGAAGGCAGGAAGGTGTAAGCCTTTTTCCTAATCCTGCACAGGACCAGGCGCAACTTTCATTCATGTCAACTCACAAGCAACCCGGAATGCTGCTGGTCTATAACAGTGCAGGTGCTGTGGTCCATAAAAAACTGGTGCTGCTTTCAGAGGGAGTGAACGCACTGCCAATTGAAGCCGCGCGTTTGAGCACAGGCACCTACCTGGTGGAAATGCTGACCGGGGGCCAGTCTTACCGTGATAAATTGGTGATCAGGCGCTAGGCCGCGGCAGGTTTTTTCCGGTTAAACAGAATTATTTATCTTTACTTCAATAGGCAACGCTTTGGTTAATTACCGAAGCGTTGCTATTTTTTTCTTTCATCCCAAAAAGGATTTTATGAGTGGAATACAGTATGTGACCAAAGAGACCCTTGAGCAAATGAAAGCTGAACTGCAGCACCTCAGGGGTGTGGAAAGACCTGCCGCCTCAAGAGCCATCGCAGAAGCCAGGGAAAAAGGTGACCTGAAGGAGAATGCCGAATATGATGCAGCCAAAGAAGCACAGGGAATGCTGGAGGCTAAGATCGCAGCACTGGAAGGCCAGATAGCCACTGCAAGGATTGTGGATGAGGCAACCATCGATACCAGCAAGGTGTCTATACTTACGAAAGTAAAAGTGACCAATCTCAATACAAAAAAACAGGTGACTTACCAGATCGTAAGTGAAAAGGAAGCCGACCTCAAAGCGGGCAAGATCTCCTATACCTCACCTATTGGTAAAGGTCTTCTTGGAAAACATATTGGTGAAGTAGCTGAAGTAACGGCTCCTGCCGGGCTGATCAAATTCAAAGTAGAGGATATTTCATTGTAAAAGGTATCGTTCATACATTATTGTTATGACCATCTTTTCCAAAATAATCGCTGGCGAGATTCCCAGTTATAAAATAGCGGAGAATGAGAAGTTTTATGCTTTCCTGGATATTTTTCCTTTGAGAGAAGGACATACGCTCGTGATCCCGAAAGTTGAAACGGATAAATTTTTTGACCTGGATGATAAATACCTGGCAGAGATGCTGCTTTTTGCCAAACCAATTGCTCAGGCGATAGAGAAAGCTTTCCGGTGTAACCGTTGCGGTTTAAGCGTGGTGGGGATTGAAGTGCCGCATGCGCATTTGCATCTTATTCCCATCAATACAGCCAACGACCTCAATTTTACCCAGCCTAAATTGAAATGTTCGGAAGAAGATTTGAAAAAAGCACAGGCAAAAATTCTTGAAAAGCTTAATAACGGTTGAGTGCACTTGGCGTCCATTGCTTTAAAAAAAAATTGAAACCGCAAAGAACGCTAAGAGCGCAAAGATCACGCAAAGGAAGCTTCAGGACTTTACACGATGCTTGTTGTTGGAAATGAATTGTTCCCAGCCGCCCTTTGTTTTTGATTTCTTCAAAGGTGATTTGCTTACAATCGTTTTGCTTCCGTAGTGATGGCAGATTGCCACAGCCAAAGCATCCGTGGCATCATATAGTTTGGGTTTGTCCTGCAGCCCGGTGATCCGCTGCAGCATCTTCCACACCTGGTCCTTATCGGCATTACCATTTCCAGTTATGGATTGTTTTACTTTTTTGGGAGAATATTCCGTTACCGGAATGTTCTTATGCATGGCCGCGGCAATAGCGACTCCCTGGGCTCTTCCCAGCTTGAGCATACTTTGCACATTTTTTCCGAAGAAGGGCGCTTCAATGGCACAATGGTCGGGGGAAAAAGTTTCAACCAGTTCTGAAATGCGCTGGTGGATCTTGCCCAGGCGTTCATAATGGTCATCCTTTGAGGAAAGTTTCAGCACATCAATGGTACGGATGGTGAGCTGGTTCTTCTGCACTTCAATCACACTATATCCCATATAGAGTGTACCCGGATCGATTCCCAATATTATCAGTGGCTTTTGCAGGGAGGTGGTATTTTTACTGCTACGTGCAGTTGAACAAAAATATCAAAATCTTTGTCAATTATTTTTTAGGTCCCCTGCTGTTTGCATGGATCGCTTTTTCCATTTACCAGCAGATCAGCCGGCAGGAACATCTTGAATCTTCCTGGCAACAGATCAAAGCTTCTTTTTCTTCCTACAAGGTCACCTACCTGGTTATTGCTGTTTTGCTGATACCGGTGAACTGGGGACTGGAAGCATTGAAATGGAAGATCTCTGTTTACCATATTCATCCTATCAGGTTTTTGCATGCTTTCAAGGCAGTGCTGTCAGGAGTCTCTTTTTCCATTACCCTTCCAAACAGGGTAGGTGAATATGCAGGGCGTATCATGTACATGCCGGAAGGCAACAGGTTGAAAACTATTTCGGTTACGGTGGTGGGCAGCATGGCGCAGTTGCTCATCACACTTATTGCCGGCATTATTGGACTGATCCTCTTAAAATCCCATTTGCTGGGACGTTTTGAGGGTTTAAGGATCTGGTACCAGTTTGCGTTGTATGGCCTGGTGGTTGCGGGCCTCATCACCTCCATACTTTACTTTAATGTTTCTGTTATTGTTAAAATATTTAGAAGGTGGATTAAGGAAGAACGTTTCATTTACCTGGTGGAAGCGTTGCGCCTGTTTAATGGCGCCATGCTCCTGCAACTGCTCCTGATCTCATCAGCCAGGTATATGATTTTCATCACCCAATATATCCTGCTCTTTTATTTATTTGAGGTCAATGTTGATGCTGCAACCCTCATGACTGTGATGAGCGTGGTATTCCTGGCCATGGCTATGATACCATCCATTGCACTGGTTGAAGTGGGTCTGCGCAATGAGATCAGCATCCAGTTGGTTGGCATATTTTCCGCCAACCTGCTTGGTATCAGTTTTACATCGGTAACCGTGTGGTTCATGAACCTGATATTGCCCGCCATCATAGGCAGTATCCTGATCCTGAACCTGCGGATCTTCAATAAAAAAAATGGAATGGATTAAATTTTTCCTGGCTCTGACGATTCACCTCCTTCCGGTCAATACACCGGCTGAGAATGAATTTTGTGGCTTAAAAAACATCTCCACCCAGCCAGGTGAGCAGATCGACTTTACCGTGTATTATAATGTCGCGGGCATCTATGTAAACGCGGGTTCTGCTGTATTCAGTAATAAACTGGAAAAACTCAACGGCCGGCCGGTCTTTCATATAACAGGCAGTGGAAGATCGAATGCGAAATACGACTGGATTTTTAAAGTGCGGGATGTATATGAAACTTATATCGACACCATGACCATGCAGCCGCTGCTTTTCAGTCGCGATGTGCATGAAGGAAGCACCCGCAAAAAAGAACTCGTGCATTTTGATCATGAAAAACAAACAGCCACTACTGACCAAAAGACCATCAAATTTCCTGTATGCACCCAGGATGTTTTAAGCGCTGTTTACCTGGCCCGTAACCTCGATTTCAAAAAATATAAGAAAGGAGACAAGATCCCATTCACCATGTTTCTTGAAAATGAAGTTCATAATCTTTACATCCGCTTCATGGGATATGAAACTGTTGAAACCCGCTATGGCAAATTCAAGGCCATCAAGTTCAAACCACTCCTGATGGAAGGAACCATTTTCTCAGGTGGTGAAAAGATGACCGTTTGGGTTACTGATGATGGCAATCGCATTCCCGTTCGCATAGAAAGCCAGATCCTCATTGGCAGTATCAAAGTGGATATGATGAAGTATAAGGGGCTTCGCTATCCTTTAGGAAGCCAATAGCTAATGGCTATTGGCCGTTGGCTTAAAGCTCAGCCAACCTGAAACTCTTGTCCAGCCTGATCCCTTTTTCCGTTTGCTGCAGACTACAACACTCAATTAAAGGATCGTGCTCGAAGAATAAAGTGTAATTATTCTGTACGGCTTCCTGCAGGAATGATTTCTTTTCCTTCAACGTGGTGAGTGGAAACATATCATAGGCCATTACATAGGGCAATGGAATATGTCCAGCCGAAGGCAGCAGGTCGGCCATGAATACGATCGTGTGTCCCTTGTATTCAACCCGTGGAAGCATCATGCTGCTGGTATGACCGTTCACAAAAAACAGGTCGATACCTTTGGAGAAAGCTTCAGTATAAACCTTCCCTTCCATTTGGTTTTTATCGGCCAGTTGTGCCACGAAACTGAGCTGGCCGCTTTCCTGAATGGGTAAAATATTTTCTTTAAGAAAGGAAGCCTTCTCCCTGTCATTGGGATGCACGGCCCAGTCCCAGTGACTGGCATTGCTCCAGTACTTCGCGTTTTTGAATGCAGGAACCAGTTGATCACCCACCCTGATAATGCTCCCCCCGCAATGATCGAAATGAAGGTGGGTAAGGATTACATCGGTAATATCATCACGGTGAAAACCATGCGCGGCCAGCGATTTATCAAGGCTGTCATTGCCATGCAGGTAATAATGCCCGAAAAATTTTTCATCCTGCTTATCACCAATGCCATTGTCAACCAGTATCAGCCTGCCTTCATCTTCTATCAGCAGACATCGCAGGGCCCAGGAACAAAGATTATTATCATCAGCAGGATTGATTTTATTCCAGATGGATTTTGGAACCACGCCAAACATGGCGCCACCGTCAAGTTTAAAATAACCGGTATTGATCGAGTATAAATTCATGATTGTTTTTTTTGTGCCTGTGCCGTGAGCAGCAAGAGCATAAAACCAAGGGCAAAGAAAATGATCAATGCCAGTATGGAATTACGCATGGAATGTGTGATGCCTTCAATAATGCCAAAGCTCAGTAAACCTATAACGATGGCGAGCTTTTCGGTTATATCATAAAAACTGAAGAAGGATGCCGTATCACGGGTTTCGGGCATGAGCTTGGAATAAGTGGAGCGGCTGAGCGCCTGTGTGCCTCCCATTACCAGTCCAACAAGCGAAGCAAGAATATAAAAATGAATTTCTGTCTGCATGAAATAACCACCGATGCAAAGCAAGATCCACAAGCCCACCGTAATGGAAAGTACCATGATATTGCCGATCCTTTGTGAGAGCCTCGACATACCAATGGCGCCACCAATAGCAACTACCTGTATGATCACCGCAGTAATGATCAGGTTTGTATCCTCCAGTTTCAGTTCCTTGATCCCGAAATCAATGGCAATGAGCATGATTGTCTGCACACCCATACTGTAAAACCAGAAGGCTGATAGAAATCTTTTCAGTACCGGCATGTGCCTGAGCTGGAACCAAACTTTTTTCAGTTCATGAAAACCATGGCTGAACACATGTTTTTTATCGGATGACATAGGCCTGCCGGGAGGCAGTCTTTTAAAACTGATCTGCGCGAAACCTACCCACCACAATCCTACCAGCAGGAAGGTCAACTTGAGCGGAAAGGTTGAATCAGGCATGGCGATCACCAGGGCGAAGCCGATCATCTGCATGATCACACTGCCGATATAGCCAAATGAAAATCCTCGGGCACTGATGCGGTCGCGGTCCTTTATTTCCGCGATCTCGGGCAGGTAGGAATTGTAAAACACCTGGCTTCCATAAAAGCCGATGCAGGCAAACATCAGCATGAAAAGTCCGAAAATATGATCGCCCTCATCAAAGAAAAACAACAGCGAACAGCAGGTAGCGCCGAGGTAGCAGAAAAAGCGCATGAAGTTTTTCTTGCTGCCGCGGTAATCGGCAATGGAGGAAAGTATGGGCGAAAGAAAAATGATCACGAGATAGGCGGCTGAAAGAAAATAATCCTTGAGTTCTGTATTTACAAAGGTTCTTCCCAGGAAAGACACACCTTTTTCAAAGCCGGGTTTGTCCAGGGAAGTAAGTGCGGCATAATATGCCGGGAAAAAAGTTGTGGTGATCACCAGGCTGTACACACTGTTGGCCCAGTCGTACATGGCCCAGCCATTGATCACTTTTTTGGAAGCAGTCTGCATGTGTTTACTTAAAGGTCAGAGTAGTGCCTGGTTTGTATCCTGACACTGGTGACTCAGGTAAAAATAAAAAGACATCACGAATGATGTCTTTTTAAATTCAATTGTAAAATCAGCCTTATTGAGCCGGGGCCTGCTGCAACTGGTTGGCCTGGGGATTATTGGTGTACTGAACCGGTTGTTCATCCGGGGCCACCGTACCAAGCATACGCTGGTCGAGCACCGCCTTCTCTGCGGCTGTGAGCTCATCAAATTTTTTGACATCATTGAAATCATTGTCGATCACAATGAGTTTTACATCTTCATTCAGCGTGTATTTTGAAACCAGGTATTGCAGGTTGGCAAGGGTTGAATAGTAGAAAGTGCCATCTTTTTCAGCTTCAGGGGTTGGCGCGAACCTGATCAGAAGCTGGTTGTTTTCTTTTGATGCAATCACCATTCCGTCGGTATAAACAAAGAGACCTTCCTTCTCAAATTTTTCAGCGATGTTCTCTGCTTCTTTCTGTGATACACCTTTGCGGTAAAACACAAAGTTTTTATCACCTGCTTTCACCTTATTTATTTCTTCAAGCGTGATCAGGTCCTTGAATTTATCATCGGTGAGAATAACTCTTGTCTTCTTACCCTCAAATACGTTTTCGGAGATCATATCCTGCCAGTACCAGAAGATCGTTTCGTATTTCTTACGGTCCTTATTCACTACATCTTCC
>CAYWSQ010000111.1:0-12098 GCA_964460925.1 uncultured Flavisolibacter sp.
GTAACCGCGGATGACGGCAATAATAATATTGTTATCAGGGGTAATGCACCCACCGGATTGTTGTGGCGGATGGAAGGTGTGGATATTCCCAACCCTAACCATTTCAGTTCAGCAGGCAGCAGCGGCGGAGGCATCTCCATACTCAGTGCGCAATTGTTATCCAATTCCGATTTTGTGACAGGGGCATTTGCAGCGGAATATGGCAATGCACTCAGCGGGGTCTTCGATCTGAAACTGCGCAAGGGCAATAATGAAAAAAGAGAGTTCACCCTGCAGGCAGGTCTGCTAGGACTGAATGCAGCGGCTGAAGGTCCATTGCTGCCATTGTATGGCGGATCTTACCTGGTGAACTACCGGTACAGCACACTCGAACTTCTGAATAAGATAGGAGTGCCCCTGGAAGGCGGTGCCACTAATTTCCAGGACCTGTCCTTCAACATACATCTTCCCACAAAGCGTAAAGGAAATTTTACCTGGTTCGGATTTGGCGGGCTGAGTGACCAGTACCAAAATCCCAAAATGGATTCACTTAAATGGGAGAGCAGGTCCGACCGTTTCAAGGGAGGATTTATTTCCAATACGGGGGCAACCGGCATCACCCACCATATTCCCATCGGGAATGCTACCAGCATCCGATCCGCTCTTGCATTTTCTTATAATAAGATCAGCCAGGATTACCGCTTTATTGAAGATGATTACAGCCTTCGGAAGGATCACAATGAACTGTACCGCACCACCAAACTTACGCTCACATCAACCGTGCACCACAGGTTTTCCAAAAGAACTGTTTTGAAAGGAGGCCTCATCGCCAGTCATATTTCATTTGATTATTTCAGGCAGAGCCGTGAAAATGACCAGGAACCGCTTGAAGTGGAGATCGATAATAAGGACAGGACACAAACCCTACAGGCTTTCGCGCAGTGGCAGTTCAGGCCAACCGACCAGTTGACCATCAACGCGGGCGGGCATTACCTGCAGTTATTGTACAATAAAACCTGGTCTCTTGAACCGCGGGTATCAGTTAAATGGCAGGCAGGAAGAAAGAACAGCCTGGCAATAGGTTATGGTCAGCATAGCCAGGTACAGGCACTCGGAGTTTATTTCGCCAGGGCTGAAAATGCTATGGGACAGGTTTATCACCCCAACAGGAACCTTGACCTCACGAAATCTGACCATTATATCTTTTCCTGGCAGCATCTGCTGGCTAAAGGCCTGGCATTGAAAGCCGAGCTTTATTACCAGCGTCTTCATAGCGTTCCAGTAAGTATTTACGACAGCAGCAGTTTTTCAGTGCTCAACATTGAGAACGATTATATAACGGAGGCGCTGGTAAATAAAGGAAAAGGAAGAAACTATGGGGCGGAGCTCTCACTGGAAAAATACCTGGACAAAGGACTGTATTATACTGCCAGCGTATCCCTGTACGAATCGAAATATACCGCTCTTGATGGAGTGGAGCGTGATACCAGGTTCAATGGAAACTATACCGCAACGCTTATTGCAGGCAAGGAGTTTTTGTCATCAGACAAACTGAGAACCTTTGGTATCAATATCAAGACCATCTACGCAGGTGGCCTGCGCACTACACCTGTTGACCTGGAAAGATCTATCCAGGCCGGGCTGCCTGTGTACCAGGATGACAAAGCATTTACCCTTCAGAATGAAGCATATTTCCGTACAGACCTTCGCCTGAGCCTGCGCTGGAACCGTAAACATCTAACCAGCACATTATCGCTGGACATACAAAACGTGAGCAACCGGCTGAATGTTTATGGACAGTGGTTCGACAGTGAAAAGAACGAGATCGTTACCACCTACCAGGTGGGTTTGATACCAGTATTGAATTATAAAGTGGAGTTCTGACAACCCGTTAATCATTAATCGCAATTCATACAATATGAATACCATCCGTAAACGCCCGGATCAGAATTTTGTAAAAGGCGCAGTGTATTTATTGATCATTTCAAAATCTCAAAAGATGAAAAAGTTAAGTTTAGCCTTAGTGGCAATGACCCTGATGTTTACAGCCTGTAAAAAAATAACCGGCGAGGGGCCGGCCGTTAATGAAACAAGGCAGATCACCGGTTTTTCCGGGGTTGACCTCAGGTCTTCTGCCGATGTGTATTTTACCCAGTCACCCCAATACAAAGTAGAGGTCACTGCCCAGCAAAACATTCTTGATGTACTGGAAACCTATGTATTCAACAACAGGCTGGTAGTGAAATACAAGAATAATGTAAAGATCAAATCACATGAGCCCGTTATGGTCGTGGTGCATGCCCCAGACCTGAATTTCCTCAGGGTGAGCGGATCCGGAAATATCACGGCTACCAGTATTTCACAATCGGCTTTTATGGATATGGATGTGAGCGGATCAGGCAGCATCAACATCACCGACCTGGTAACAGGAAACATCAAGGCCAATATCAGTGGCTCGGGTGAAATGAAGATTAACTCCGGTTCGGCCAATGAGCTTGATCTCAAAATAAGCGGAAGCGGCGATATGGATTTTGCCAACGTGGTGGTGAACAAAGCCGTCACCAATACCAGCGGATCAGGGAACATCCGGCTGCACGCAACCGAAAGCCTGAAAGTAAAGATTTCGGGAAGTGGTGATGTTTATTATAAGGGCAATCCACTCATCAGTACTACTATTTCTGGTTCCGGGCAGGTGAAACCTTTTTAGAGAAACAGGAACAGGAACAGGAACAGGAACAGGAACAGAAACAGAAAGAGAAAGAGAAAGAGGAAGAGGAAGAGGAAGAGGAAGAGAGAGCAGTGGGATCATGAATTTTTAAAAATAGCCCTGTACAGTCCGCTGTACAGGGCTATTTTAGTTTAATATACTCCTAACTGCATCAATTTTTCTACAATATGAAGAGGGTTGGTGCCTTTAATTAGCCTGATAAACTGTGGGTGGGGAAGCTTGAAACCGGCTGGCATGCTTTATGTCTTTATATCATCATTATTCACTTAAAACTAAAGCATATGTTACGCTGGACAGTTATTTTCTTAATAGTAGCCATTATTGCAGCCATTTTTGGTTTTGGTGGTATAGCAGCAGGAGCAGCAGGAATCGCTAAAGTGTTGTTCTTTATCTTCCTGGTACTTTTTGTACTGAGCTTACTTTTCGGAAGAAGAAGCACGGATATTTAAGCCGTGTGAATACCATCATATTTTGTGATAAATAGCAGGTACTAATACTATTGCCTGGATAAGGCAAACTGATGATATTGTGCTAATTATTCACAAGCAAATATTACGTTTTGGTAATGGAACCTCCTGTGTCTACAGGAGGTTTTCTCATTAAAAAAAGCGGCCGGAGGCCGCTTGTTGGTTGATTAGGGGTGAGGAACAACATTAAACAGTTTTCAATTCCTTCAGCCATTGTTCTGCGAAACTGATGGCAGGCTGAATCACTTCCTTACCGGCGCGGAAGATCTGTTTCCATTCGCTGGATTTGCCTTCATAATTACTGTTCACAAATTTTTTCTTATCACGCACTGTTTTAAGTTCAGCATTGAAGTCAACTGTTTTAGCCAGTTTAATAAAATGTTCCAGTCGCACTTTCACCATCATCCTATAGTCGGCCGGGTAATCCTTTTCCCATTTAGCAAGCCTCTCTTCAAAACTGCGAATCCTGCTTTCATGCTCGTACACTTCACCGGAATACAAAAGATCAATCGTCTGGCTTTTTGGATCCTTGTAATCTTTCAAAGTGATCTTCTGCATATCAAGCACCGGCTGCAGGGCCTTGGCCATATCAGGTGAGATCTTGATAGATTTTTCCAGTTCCGTGATCGATTTTTCAATTTCAGCAATTGATTTTTTTCTCATTTCTTCTTTTGAGATTAATTGCTCCTCAGGTGCTTCGGGTTTCGCATCCGCACGCATCTGGTCGTATTCTTTCTTGAATGATGGATTATTGACCTGCTGTTTGGCATATTCCATAAGGTCCTTTGCTATGGCAGCCCTGTTACCGCTAATGATATGTTTTGCCTTTTCCGCCCCGTAATAATGGAAATAGCCATTGAGGAAGCTTGATTTGATGTTTTCTTCACCCTTACTCCTGCTCACACCCAGTTGCTGCCAAATGTCAGAATAAAGTGATTTTGCTTTGAATGCCACCATTACCGATGCGGTGATCATGATGACCAGGGAAGCGGCTGTGATTTTCAAGCCCGCTGTCAAAATGGGGTACTTATTTTTTCGCATGTTGTTTTTTTTGGACAAAAATGCACAGGCAACATGTCCATATCAAGCTGATCATGTTTCATTTGGTTAAATGAGGGGATGAATTGGAGGTGCAAGGTGCAAGGTGCAAGTCGCAAGCTGCAAGCTGCAAGCTACAAGCTACAAGCTGCAAGCTACAAGACTCAATGTGTAAGCCTTAAGCATATTGCTGTAAGGAAGTATATCCGGTAAGAGTGTAGAAGTCTCTTGTGTAGAAGCAGTTTCTCACATCTCGCACCTCGTAGCTCACATCCCGCAGCTCACAGCTCACAGCTACTCTGGCACAGTTATAGTAATCTTTACCATAATTACTTACATATATATTAAAGAGGTAAGCAACCGGGTGGAAAAGGTTTTTCGTGGTGGTGAAACTAAAGGTTGCTTACCTTTTTTCTTTCCTATTTACCACTCTTTGGCAGGTATTAATTACACCGGAATATTCCGGTCCCCTTTTCTAAATATTAAGTACCGGCCTGCCCGACTTTGAACTTTCGACTTTGAACTTTTCAAATCTTCTTTTGAATTTTGAATTTTTACTTTTGACTTAATGCCCATAGATAAACGTAGGCTGCGGTCAATAGTCGGCGGCTCCATTGGTAACCTGGTTGAATGGTACGACTGGTACGCGTATGCTTTCTTTTCGGTTTATTTCGCCCCTGTATTTTTTCCCGGTACTGATAAAACTGCGCAGTTACTGAACACGGCAGGCATTTTCGCGGTGGGCTTCCTGATGCGGCCCGTAGGAGGCTGGGTCTTTGGCCGCATCGCTGACCGGCAGGGTCGAAAAAAGGCCATGACCATTTCTGTTTTGCTCATGTCTTTCGGTTCTCTTATTATCGCCTGCATTCCTTCTTATCATTCCATTGGTATTGTTGCGCCTATTTTATTATTCACGGCAAGAATGATCCAGGGTTTGAGTGTGGGTGGTGAATATGGTACCTCTGCTACCTACCTGAGCGAGATGGCTACCAGTGACCGGAGGGGTTTTTATTCGAGCTTCCAGTATGTGACCCTGATAGGAGGACAACTGCTTGCCGTGGCGCTCCAGCTCATTCTTCAAAAATGGCTTTTGTCAGATGAAGAACTAAAGGCCTGGGGATGGAGAATACCCTTCACTATTGGTGCCTTACTTTCAGCAGTTGCTTTTTATATCCGCCGCAACCTGGATGAAACCAGTTCTTTCGAGCATATCAAAAAAGACAGGCAAAGAGGAAGCCTTGCTCACTTGCTGGAATATCCACGTGCGGTGCTGCTGGTGATCGGACTTACCATGGGAGGCACACTTGCATTTTATACCTACTCGGTTTATATGCAAAAATTCCTGGTCAATACAACCGGACTTTCCAATGGTGTGGTTACGTGGATCTCTTTTTTTAGTCTCCTTGTTTTTGCCCTCGTGCAACCCCTGTTTGGATTATTATCTGATAAGATCGGGCGCAAACCGTTGCTGGTCGCCTTTGGTGTACTGGGTACCATCACCACTGTTCCGCTGCTCACTGCCATCAGCCAGGCACAGTCACCATACATGGCTTTTCTTTTGGTGATGTGCGGACTAATCATCGTAAGTGGTTACAGTTCTATCAATGCTGTAGTAAAGGCCGAACTATTTCCTGCCGAAGTGCGTGCACTCGGTGTTGGTTTACCTTATGCGCTGGCAGCCGCATTGTTTGGCGGCACCGCTGAATATATTGGGCTCTGGTTCAAAAAAGCAGGGCATGAGCAATGGTTTTACTGGTATATCACTGCATGTATTTTTGTTTCACTGGTTGTATACAGTTTTATGAAGGACACTAAAAAAACATCGCTCATAAAAGAATGAGTGTTTATACATCATCAAGGGCACTTGTCAGGTATAAATTGAAGCGGATTCCCGGGTTGATATACTTCAATACATCCCTCTACCAGACAGTTTATTTTTTTCATTGAATTTTATTTCCCGTTTAAACAACCATGATGGCAGTTGGACTGACTAATTTTCACCCATCCGCATCCGGTAGTTAGGGTAGTGGTTACCATGCTTTTATGTATGCTGCGTAGTTTTTCATCGTAGCAAAACCTATGAACTGCATCAATCACCTGTTAGCTTTGCACTGTTCATACGTTTGAAAAACACCAAACATTCCGGACTTTGAAAAGCCTTAACGTCCGTCCCCCGGAAGACCTGCGTATGAATTGCATCTCCAATTCCTTTGAATGATATTCCTGATATCCGTTGATCAAACCTGACAATCCAAGTCTAAGGGTCGGCATTGTTTCATTTAAACCGATAACAATGTTGAAAAAAAACTTAGTAAGAACAGGTTTCCTCAGCCAGGGTTTATTGCTCATGATGCCTAATGCAGGCAGCGTGAAAGGCAATGAGGCCCATAGCTTCCTGGAAACGCAGAATGTAAGCATGCCTTACAAAAAAAGGAAAGCGGTGGATACACTCATCGTTCTTCCTTCAGATTCGCTGGGTTATACTTTTTCAAGAGCGCTTACGGAAGAAGAGATGATGGCTGCTCCCCAGGTCGGCCTTAACAAAAACGTTTCCCGCTATGTGAAAGATTTCATGAAGAGGGAAAAGGAGTTCCTCGTAAAAATGGAAACAAGAAGCCAGAATCATTTCGATTTCATCGATTCTGTATTCATGCATTATGGTTTGCCGGTGGAATTGAAATACCTCGCCATCGTAGAATCACAACTCAATCCAAGAGCTGTATCAAAAGTTGGAGCAAAGGGTATGTGGCAGTTCATGCCTGTGACTGCAAGGGAACTGGGATTGAAAGTCACAAAGCACACAGATGAAAGGCTGTATGCCAGAAAAAGTACGGTTGCGGCTGCCCGTTACCTGAAAAGCCTGCATAAAATGTTCGGCGACTGGCTGCTAGTGCTTGCTGCCTATAATGGCGGACCTGGTACCGTTTACAAGGCCATCAAAAAAACAGGTTCACGAAATTTCTGGGTTTTGCAGAATCATTTACCTGCAGAAACAAGAGGCCACGTGAAACGATTCATTGGTGTGCATTATTATTTTGAAGGAACAGGAAGCATTACCACGCAAACGAAAGCGGAAGCCATGGCACATAAAAAAGCAATGGATAAATACAAGCTGGCACTTAGGGAAAAAGCAGTTGATACAATTTCCGTAGCTGTAGCCGGCCCGATGTAAAAAGCGTATCTCTGGACGGATATTTGACCTGGAACAGCCTGAGAGATCAGGCTGTTTTTTTTAGCTTCTAGCTGCAAGCTACGAGCTGCGAGAGGGTGCGTTTGATTTCAGGACTCCCTACAATAAACAAACCTTGGATCAATAGATAACTGTATGCATAGAGTCTCACAGCTCGCAGCCAATAGCTCGCAGCTAAAAGCTAGCAGCTCAAATGAGATCTCATCGCATACGGAAATCCAGCCCCAGCGGGGCGGTATGTCAGTAGCACAACAACCCTCTCGGAAATCATAACCTCCGAGCCCCAGCGGGGCGACATGTCAAACTACAAGCTTCGAGCTACTAGCTACGAGAAATAATCCGCTAGCTTCTGGCTGCTACTACTTGTACCTGATTTCATGACTACCTGCAATAAACAACGATTGAATCAACAGATAACTGTAAGCACAGCATCTCGCAGCCCGCAGCTAAAAGCTCGCAGCTTCCTCTATTCCTCTTTTTTCGCATCCAGCGTAAACCCAATGGAAGTACCCACATTCTCCTTACTCCTCACATGAATGGTGTGTTCATGCGCTTCAATGATGTGTTTGCATATGGCCAGTCCGAGCCCGCTGCCGCTGGCTTCGCGGCCCCTGCCTTCTTCGGTGCGGAAAAACCGTTCAAATACCCGGTCAAGATATCGTTCGCTGATACCCATACCATCATCACCGATTTCAACAAGTATGTTCCTGCCATCGGTATTGTAAATGCTGGCAACAGTTGAACCATTTAGTTTTCCGTACTTGATGGAATTGTCAACAAGATTATTGAGCACCTGCCTGATCTTTTCCCTGTCGGCATACACCACCAGTGGCTGCTCGCAACCTTTCTTGATGGAGAAGCTGATATTTTTCTGTTCCGCCTTCCAGGAAAGATGATCAAAAACTTCCTTTACCAGGTCCTGGATCACAAAACTGTTTTTAAGCAGTTTCAGCTCACCTCTTTCGAGTTTGGATATCTCGTCAAGATCACGGATCAGGCTTACCAGCCTTTCCACATTACGGGAAGTTTTTTCCAGGAATTTTTTGTTCACTTCCGGGTTTTCCATGGCACCCCGGAGCAGGGTATCAATATAACCCTGGATGGTAAATACCGGTGTTTTGAATTCATGTGAAAGGTTCTGAAGGAATTCTTTGCGGAAAACCTCGTTCTTTTTAAGCAGTTCGATCTCCCTGCTCCTTTGTTCAGCCCAGGCTTCCACATCCTCCCTTACATCATCAATACTTTTCTGGGGAAGAATGTATTTATGGTACATCTCCTCTTTTTTGCCAGCCTTGGTCTGGTAAATGAATTTATAAATGAGTTTGATCTTCCTGTAAATAAAATTCTCAATGATGGAATAAAGCAAAAGATAACTGCCAAGAAAGATCAGTCCGAAAGCAACCAGCGCGATCTTCCAGTTTTCAAGGAAATAAATTCCAAGACTGATCAGCACCGACAGCAGCAAGGCCGTTAGTGCAGATAATTTACGCGGACTGAGATTTTTGGTCTGGAACATGGGAAGCTTCTAGCTGCTAGCTTCGAGCTGCTAGCAGGGTCGTTTAAAGAATAATTTTCACTTCTTGTTCATCAATTGAAGGGCAGAGTTAAGTTCACTAACTAGCAGCTCGCAGCTAGAAGCTAGTAGCTGCTAGTTAGAAGCTGATCTCAAACTTATACCCCACCCCCTTCACCGTAGTGATACAGTCAAGCCCCAGCTTCTGCCGGATCTTGCGGATGTGCACGTCAATGGTACGGTCGCCCACGATTACATCGTTGCCCCAGACCTGGCTGAGAATTTCGTTGCGGAGGAAGACCCTTCCCGGTTTTGATGCAAGAAGGTATAATAATTCAAATTCCTTTTTGGCCAGCACGATCTCATTACCCTTGTATTCTACCAGGAATTTTTCAGGGTTGATCACCAGGTTGTCGATACGGATCACCTGGTGGATTGGTTTCAATCTTCGGAAAAGCGCGTTCACCTTGCTCACAAAAACACTTGTGCTTACCGGCTTGCTCACATAGTCATCCGCCCCGGTACCAAATCCTTTAAGCTGGGTTGCCTCGTCATTCAGGGCAGTCAGGAACATGATGAGTGTGTCGCGGAACATTTCCTGCGCTCTCAACAGTTCCAGCACCTGCATGCCGTTCTTCCGGGGCATCATCATATCAAGGATGATCAGGTCCGGCTGGTGCTGCCTGGCCTTTTCAAGTGCTTCGTCACCGTTTTTAGCAGTGGAAACCTGGTATCCTTCTTTTTCAAGATTGTATTTGAGGATCTCCAGAATATCCGGCTCGTCATCGGCTATCAAAACCTTCCTGGTCCTTCCTTCCATGGCCGCAAACCTAAGATAAAGGAGAGGAATAGGCTCCGTAATGCTATAAAAGGGTATAGAGTTAATGATAATTTAATGCTATTAGCCTTTGGCTATTGGCCCTTAGCGGGTTTGATTTCTGTTGAATCCGCTCTATCTTGAAGCGTCCTTAACGAAGGGTTAAGTCTTCGGGTATTAAATTTGTACTATGAGGCGCATGAGTCTAACCTTACGAATCCTGATGAAGAGCCTGCTTTTACTGGTTGGGCTGAATGCATTTTCTCAAACCACCGTTTGTAAACCCCCGATCGGCCGGGCCTTATGGCATGACCGCATCGACCGAGAACAGAAAAACATTCTCAAAATTTTCCAGGGTGGCCAGAACGAGGACGTGAATTATCATGTTCGCCAGGCCGTTAATAAAAAAGTGGATCTGCTCCAGTGCCGCATTGAGCTGGATTCTGTGCTGGGCGACCAGAAGAAAAAGGGTTACCTCCTCGGCATCGAAAAAATACTCAGGAATTTTATTTCACTTTACAGGGGCAAACAATTCAACCCTGCCCATTTCCCTTCAGCCCTTGATGTGTATGAAACAGCCATGAACAGGGATCTGAAAAAGGGCAGCGTTGCTCCCGTTATTGAAAAAACCCCATATGATGTGCACTGGCTGGTGCTGCTTAGCGATGCCTTCACCAATAATGAAGGTTATGCGCAGTCCAAAAATGACCTCCTGCTCAAATACTGTGTGCTCCATCCCGAACAGATTTTTACAAAACTGCGGGAGAACCCGGATGTTCCCTTCCGTGACAGCCTGATCCGGATTGCTGCCTATAAATTTCCCAAGCGCCTTTACGATTATGCATCTGCAGACAACCGCCTGGGATATGCCATCCGCAATATTGATGATCCTTTTATAAAAGCAATATCAAGAATGGCAAAAAGCGGGGGAAGCGGGCAATTGTATTTCCCTTTCCTCGACAATATCATTACAGGTGAACAAAAATTTGAGGACATCGATGCGGTAAAGGCTGATGATGCCCGCTATTATAAATTGCTGGTGAAAACCAAGATGGATTATGTTACCCGCAGCCTCAGGGGTGAAAAGATTATCAGCATGGGCGTTCTCGATACCATGCTCCAGGTAAAAGCCATCTCTCATTTTGTAAAAACGATCAATGAACTGCACAACGAGCAGGATCCTGTCCGTTTCCGCATATTGAACCAGTTAACCGCCCAGGAACTATATTACCTCGCTATCGCCGGTGAAAGAGACCTGTATACATCAAGTTATGTGAACGGCATCTTTCCACTGATGATGCAGAAGATCAACCGCCGCGGAGATTCACTGCTGATGACCGTGAGCTTCGACCGCTTCAAAAAATTCATCCGCATTGCTGCGGGTTATAATACGCTGAGTGAATTTTTGGGAACTTTTCCTGATAAGGACAGGGCGCAGACACTGATGACGGCATTTGTTAACGGGCTTGAAAAATCTGCCGGGCTGGAAGACGGTGTGGATGTGGCGGATTCTTATGCAAGTATCTCAGAAAGCATTACACCTATTGCTGCCGATATGCTGGCGAATGTAAAAGCCAACTACGACAGGAATGTAAAAGAGAATAATAGAAGAGGGATGGTAATCTACAACCTGCTTTACAGGTTATTTCTATCGGCTGATAGCACAAAGAAAGTAGATCTTTCCAGTGAATTCGGCATTCCGCCTGTTTACAATGTGAATTATACTTCTCTTGTGAATGATGTAACCGGCAAGGTGGTGATGCAGGTTTTCTTTTATGGTGATAAGGATGGAAAAATGAACTGGAATGGTTTTGTGCCGCAGTTCAACAATGCCAACTGGAAAAAAATTGAAGACAATAAATACTGGGTGGCTTATGCATCTGCCAAAGGCAAGCCTGTGGTGATTTATGCCAACCGCTGGCTGCCGGAAGAAACCGGTGAACTGGAAAAGGGGCAGGAGGCGCTCAACAATTACCTGCTGGAAAAAAATATCGAACCTACCATCGTGGTGCACCGCGGCCATAGTTATTATGTGCCTTATACCATCGAACAGATCAAACCTTCCGCCAAGATCGTTTTGCTCGGTTCCTGTGGTGGTTACAATTTGATTCATGATGTGCTGAGCCGCGCGTCTGATGCGCATATCATTGCCTCCAAACAAACAGGTAAGCTGGACATCAACCAGCCTTTCATCAATATCATGAATGAGAAGCTGCGCAACGGACAAAACATCGACTGGATCCCGTTCTGGAATGAATTTAAGGCAGTAGCAGGCAGGGTTGATGGTTTTGAAGACTATGTGCCACCTTACAAAAACCTGGGCGCGCTTTTCATCAAAGCCTATAATAGTTCGATGGGTGGTGAAA
>CAYWSQ010000112.1:0-12092 GCA_964460925.1 uncultured Flavisolibacter sp.
CTTCCTTCCCTGTATTTCTCAGTCCATGCCAGGTTCCCCTTGGCACATAGGCCACACTGCCTGCCTTCATGCTATGCTCTTCATCTCCCAGTACAAATCTGCCTTCACCATACGGCAGGTAGATCAGTTCATCTTCATTGAGGTGTTTATGTACAGGTATGCCTGATCCGGCCTCCATGTCCTCCCAGCAAAGACAAATCCCTTCAACTCCCTTTCTTTTCTTATCAAGTGCTATGGTCACAGGTGCCCTGCGCGGACCTATCAGCCAGGTCTCATGGTCAGCGGCATGCATCACCATTCCCCTGGAAGAATCGTGCTGCGCAAACATTTGCTGAAAGGGAAGAAAAGAAGCAAGACCTGTAGTGGCGAGTTGGAGAAAGCGGCGGCGGTCAGACCTCATAAATTGTTTTTCTAATCAAGATAATAAGTTCTCATTAATATGAAGTGGACAATATGATTGTGAATCACACCTCTATTATTTTCTTAAAATACACCTGTAGCGCGGTCTTTGGAATTTCCGGAGAGCTTATGGTCTATATTTAATCCTCAATTTCCCGAAACCAATGAGCATACTCAAACTCGACAAAGTTTCCAAAACCTATAACGCTGCAGGCAGGACGCTTACGGTATTGGACAATATCAGTTTTTCCATCGAAGCGGGTTCAAGCCTGGCCATCGTTGGACCATCAGGCAGCGGCAAGACCACCCTGCTTGGCCTCGCGGCCGGACTGGACCGGCCGAGTTCCGGTCACATACACCTTAATGGTGTTCAACTAGACCAGCTTGATGAAGACCAGCGTGCCAAGGTGCGCAACCAGCATGTTGGTTTCATTTTCCAGAATTTTCAATTGCTGCCCACACTCACCGCTCTCGAAAATATTATGGTGCCGCTTGAATTGCGTGGTGAAAAAAAGACCAGGCCCCGCGCGATGGACCTGCTGGAAAAAGTGGGACTGGCAGAACGTGGCCACCATTATCCTTCCCAACTCAGCGGGGGTGAACAGCAAAGGATCTCGCTGGCGAGGGCTTTTTCCAATGAACCGCGCATCCTGTTCGCTGATGAGCCCACCGGCAATCTTGATGATGAAACCAGTCACCGCATTGTTGACCTCATCTTCAATCTGAATAAACAGGCCGGCACCACTTTAATCATGGTTACCCACAACCTCGAACTGGCCAATATGACGGATAGGATTATCAGGTTGAAAGGGGGAAGATTAGTTGAAAGTTCATAGTTCAAAGTTCAAAGTCAGTGTACCTGAGACAGAAAATCTTGAGAAAATCGAATAGTAAGTACACTTGAGGTCGAACCCCCAACTTTGAACTTTGAGCTCTCAACTATGAACTAAAAAAACCACTTCATCCTCTAAAAACACTGACTTTGAACTTTGAACTTTCAACTTTGAACTGACTAAAACACCCCATCCCCTGAAACACCGACTTTGAACTTTGAACTTTCAACTATGAACTCATTTCTCTGGTTACTAAAAATGGCCTGGCGCGATAGCCGGCGCAACCGTTCCAGGCTGGTGCTTTTCATTTCTTCCATCATACTTGGTATTGCTGCCATGGTGGCGATCTATTCGCTGGGAGATAATATGCGCAATGAGATCGACCGGCAGGCAGCTTCATTGTTGGGAGCTGACCTGGAACTGAGGAGTAATAAAAAGATCAGTGAATCTGCCCGGTTCATGGTGGATTCTCTCGGTGGTGATCATTCGGAGCAAAGAGATTTTACCTCCATGATCTATTTTAATAAGAATGGTGGTACAAGGCTGGTGCAGGTGAGAGCGCTCAGCGGAGCCTTTCCCTATTATGGATCATTGGAAACCGAACCCCTTGCAGCAGCACAAACCTTCCGCGATAAACAAAGCGCCATTGTTGACCAGACCCTCCTGCTGCAGTACAATGCGCAGGTAGGTGATACCATCCGCCTGGGCACACTGGATTTTTTGATTGAAGGAAGCCTGGCTAGCGCACCGGGTCAAACAGGCATCTCTGCATCTGTAGCGCCACTCGTGTACATTCCATTGAAGTATCTTGAACAGACAGGGCTGGAACAAAAAGGCAGCCGCATCGGGTATACTTTCTTTTTCAAATTCGATAAGAATACAGATATCAATAAGCTCGTTACCCAACTGGAACCGCGATTCGAAAAAGAAAACCTTAATTATGATACGGTGGACAGCCAGCGCGAGGATGTGAGCCGTTCACTGGTTGACCTCATGCGGTTTTTATCCCTCATCAGTTTTATTGCCCTCCTCCTTGGATGCATTGGTGTGGCAAGTGCCATTCATATTTATGTAAAGGAAAAGATCAGCACTGTTGCCATACTGCGCTGCCTCGGTGCCAGTGGCTGGCAGGCCTTTATGATTTACCTGTTGCAGATCGTAACCATAGGACTGGTTGGTTCAGTGATCGGCGCTTTTATTGGGACCATCATCCAGCAATTCCTGCCCTATGTGCTGAAAGATTTTTTACCACTGGAAATCACTACCGGCATTTCCTGGCCTGCCATTGTGCAGGGCCTGATCCTAGGGGTGGTCATCTCTTTTCTTTTTGCCCTTTTACCACTGGTATCCATACGCAATGTATCACCGCTCAATACACTCAGGGTTTCATCTGAACATGCAAAAAGTTTCGACCTGGTGAGATGGATGGTTTACATGCTGATCCTTTTGTTCATATTTATCTTTAGCTACCTGCAACTTAATTCTATCAGCCAGGCGCTTTTCTTTACTGCAGGTGTGATCCTTGCCTTCATCATTCTCACCGGTATTGCAAGACTGCTGATGTGGGCAGTGAGAAAATTTTTCCCGGACACCTGGAGTTATCTCTGGAGGCAGGGACTTGCCAACCTGTTCAGGCCAAATAACCAGACTACCATCCTGGTTGTAGCCATCGGCCTGGGCACCACCTTCATTTGTATTCTATTTACCATCCAGTCCATTTTGCTGAACACGGTTAACCTGTCAACCAGCGCAGGACAATCCAACGCGGTATTGTTTGACATACAGCCGGCGCAAAAAGACAGCATCGTTGCAGTTACAAAAGCACAGGGATTGCCGGTGCACGGAGTGGTGCCGATCGTGAACATGAGGCTTGAGCAGGTAAACCAGGTCACGGCCGCAACGCTGGAGCAGGACAGCACGCTGCCCATGCGCAAATGGGTTTTCAGCCGTGAATACCGGGTTACATTTCGTGACAGTCTCACGGATTCAGAAAAGATCACGAAAGGAAAATGGATAGGAACTGCGGAACCAGGCGGACCTGTGAATATTTCCATTGAAGAAAGATTCGCTGAAAGAAACCAGATAAAGATCGGCGACACCATGGTATTCAATGTGCAGGGCTCTACCATTCCTACGATCGTAAGCAGTTACCGGGAAGTTGATTTCAACAGGATACAAACCAATTTCCTCATTGTATTTCCTGCTGGTGTTTTAGAGAATGCACCACAGTTCATGGTGCTGCTCACGCGAATACCTGATAAGGAAACTTCCGCCCATTACCAGCAACAGATCGTTCAGCAATTTCCCAATGTCTCAATGATCGACCTCACCCTGGTGCTGGGCATACTCGATAACCTGCTCGACAAGGTAGGTTTTGTGATCCGTTTCATGGCTGCCTTTAGTATCATTACAGGGCTTGTGGTGCTGATTGCGTCGGTGCTGATCAGCAAATACCAGCGCATACAGGAGAGTGTTTTACTGCGAACACTTGGAGCCAGCCGTAAACAGATCTATTATATCACGGCAATTGAGTATTTTTTCCTGGGAGCCCTTGCAGCAATGACGGGAATGATCTTATCTCTTGGTTTAAGCTGGGCGCTGGCTTACTATGTTTTTGAAACACCCTTCTTCATTCCCTGGCTGGAATTGCTGGTGGTGTTTGTATTGGTTTGCTTGCTCACCGTGGTTATTGGATTGGTGAACAGCCGTGGAGTGGTGAGAAGGTCACCGCTTGAAATTTTGAGGGAGGATGTCTGAATACAGGCTTTTGGCTATTGGATTTGATACACCCAGCCAATGGCCAATGGCTATCAGCCAAAAGCATCTTCTCGCAGCGATCATCAAAGTACTTTCTTCAACAACCTCCAGATATTCTCCGCTACGATCTTATGTCCTTCTGCTGTTGGATGAATCCCATCTTCCTGGTTGAGCCCCTCTTCGCCCCCCACACCTTCCAGTAAAAAAGGAATCAGTAAAACTTTATTTGTTTCCGCTAGGTCAAGGAACATCCGCTGGAATTGCGTGGTATAAGCCTGTCCCATATTTGGTGGGATCTGCATGCCGGCCAGCACGATTTTACAGGCAGGGTATTTTAATTTCACACTGTCCATAATCAGTTGCAAATTCTTTTTGGTCTGATCGAGAGGAATGCCTCTCAGTCCGTCATTGGCTCCCAGTTCCAGCACAAACACATCCACCGGCTGACGCAGGATCCATCCCACTCTTGATAGTCCGCCAGAAGTTGTTTCACCACTCACACCAGCATTCACTACTTTATAAGAAAGGTCAGCCGAGTCAATTTTTTTCTGGATCAGCGCCGGGAAAGCTTCAGAAGGTGAAAGTCCATAGCCGGCAGTTAGACTGTTACCAAAAAAGAGTAAAGTTTTAGGCGCAGCACCCTCTTTCTGTTTCTGTTTCTCTTTCTGTTTCTCCTCCCCCTTTCCCTTTGGCTTGTCATTGCATCCAAATAACAAAAGCCCGGCAAATGATAATAACAACAATTTTTTCATTGATGTGAAATTAAAGAAAAGGTTCAAGCTGCAAGCGACAAGCTGCAAGACCTGAAACCTAAGTATCCTTTCTGATTTCAGGTTTCCGTATATGTCTGAATCAGGATTATAGGATTTTAGGATGGTCAGGATGAGATCGTGCGTCATCGAAGTTTAGAGAAGGCTATATTAATTAGGTCCAATTGCGTCTTTTTTCCTTGGCGCCTTAGCGTGAACCAACTGTTCTCTGGTTAACTCAAGCCAAAGGCCAATGGCCAATGGCTAAAGGCTTACAGGCCCTACCCCTCTTCCATATTCGAATTCTACGCACTATATTTATCCCCAATCCAAAACAATGAAAACCAAACTGCTCTTGGCCGCCCTGGCTTTCAGCCAATTACTCATTGCCCAAAGTTCCATTGACACTTCCGTTAAACTCGTTGCTCAAAAAGAAGCCATTATCAAGGAAGGAACCATTGTAAAAATGGAAAATGTAGGCTGGCGCGTTAATTCGGAACTGCCTGAATTGAGACCTACCATTTCAGCAGATGGCAACCATTTGTTTTTCATTTGTGAGAACCACGAGATCAATACTCATTACCGTACCATCCGCAATTCACAGGATATCTGGTATTCACGCAAGGACAGCCTGGGAAACTGGAGTGATGCCATGCACCTTGGCTACCCGCTCAATACCTATTATTACAATGCGGTTTACTGGATCTCTCCCGACAACAACCGCATCCTGCTCCGCAATGCATTTGTTGATGGTGATTATTATGGCAACGGTGTGAGCATGAGCGAACGCCAGCCCAATGGCAAATGGGGCAAGCCACAAATGCTCTTTATCAGTAAGTATGATAAATATGACCGCGGCAGGACCAATGGAGCATCCATGACGCAAAATGGACAGACCCTCCTTTTGTATATGAGCGAGGAAAAGGGAAGTCCGAATAACGACCTTTATGTTAGTTTCCTGCAGCCCGATAAAACCTGGTCGGAACCCCGATCTCTAGGCAAAAAGATCAACCTGAAAGAGACCAACGAGATGACTCCTTACATGGCGGCAGATGGAGTGACACTTTATTTCAGCAGCAACCGCGAAGGCGGGCAGGGTGATAATGATATCTGGATGACTAAAAGACAGGATGATACCTGGCGCAACTGGAGTGATCCTGTAAACCTGGGTGCTCCTATCAATACACCCGGCTGGGATGCATTTTTTACCATGGATGCCGGTGGCGAATACGCTTATATGAGCAGCAGCGACGGAGGTTATGGTGAAAGTGATATTGTAAGAGTGAAGCTGTTGGAAAAAGAAAAACCACTGCCTGTAGTGGTGGTGAATGGAAATGTATATAATGCCAAGACCAAAGAACCGCTCAGCGCTTCACTGGTTTATGAAACCCTTCCTGATGGTGCTATCGCGGGTAACGGTGTTTCCAATTCAGGTGATGGTGCTTTCAAGATCGTACTGCCCTATGACAAAAATTACCTGATCCGTGCTACGGCAGATAAGTTTTTTGCTCAAAGTGAGAACCTGAACCTTGACTCGCTGGTGAAACAGGGATATAAAGAGATTCATAAAGACCTCTATCTGGTACCCATCGAGATCGGTGCAGTCGTGAGACTGAATAATGTATTCTTTGATTTCGACAAGTGGGATCTCAGGCCGGAGAGTTATGTAGAGCTGGTCAGGGTGGTAAAACTTTTGAAAGAAAACCCTGCGATTGAGATCGAAATGAGCGCGCATACAGACAGCCGCGGCTCAGATGAATACAACGTCACCCTGAGTCATAACCGTGCCAAATCGGTAATGGATTATATCCTTTCCAAAGGCATTCCTGTCAGCCGCATCACCAGCAAAGGTTATGGAGAAACCAAACCTGTGGCTACCAATGATACCGATGATGGAAGGCAGTTGAACCGGAGGGTGGAGTTTATGATCATGAAGAATTAGAGAGTATGAAATGCGAGCTGCAAGGTTCAAGCTGCAAGGTTCAAGCTGCAAGGTTCAAGGTTCAAGGTGCAAGGTGCAAGCTGCAAGACTTTATGCATATATGCATGTGTTCTTTCAAGCTTTTTATTGAATAATATTTCAGAATTGAAATGGTCCTCTCGCAGCTTGTAGCTGGAAGCTTGGAACTTCATACAGCCTGTGCTAGCAGCAATGCTTATACATTCTTCTTGTACTTTTTTCCATATGTAAAAAGTGGCCGTCCCGTAATGCTAAGGGACAAGCCAATTGGAAAGGATGAATCATTATTCATAAAGAGGGAATACACCGCAAACGAACTGCAAGCCCCAGCGGGGCGATATATCAGTAGCATCGACACCCCTCATGGAATTCTAACCTCCGAGCCCCAGCGGGGCGACATATCAAACTGGAAGGCTGCGGGCTTTTAGCTATGAGCTACGAGAAAATCTCATATAAACGACTTGAAATTAGCAAGCCACAATTCAAGAGCTGAATATCCGCATAAGGTCTTGCAGCTTGTAGCTTGTGGCTTGCAGCTTGTAGCTTGCAGCTTGCAGCTTGTACCTTGTACCTTGTACCTTGATCCTTGATCCTTGATCCTTATCCTTGCCCCCACTTCCGATTAGGACTTTACTTACCGCCCATCAAAAGAATATTTGCAACAACCAGGGTTTTCCTATACCTTCGCAGTGTACTATTTTACTAGTACACTAAACATCTAAACATGATCAGTATTCAGAATCTTTCATTTGCCTATAAAAAGAAGACTGTATTTAAAGGCCTCAGCCTGGAGTTCAAGCCGGGCCATGTTTACGGCCTGCTGGGCAGGAATGGCACCGGCAAATCCAGTTTACTGCACAATATTGCAGGGCTTCTTTTTCCCAAAGGCGGCAGCATCAGGGTGAACGGATTTGAGCCATCTGAAAGGCAGCCCGGCTTTTTGCAGGACATCTTCCTGGTTACAGAAGAATTCCACCTGCCGGACATTTCCCTGGCCGACCTGTTGAGGCATTATGCTCCTTTTTATCCAAAATTCAGTAAGGACCAGTTCAGGAAATACATCCAGATCTTCGAAATACCACAGGACAGCACCCTGCAACACATGAGCTATGGACAGAAAAAGAAAGTGCTGATCGCTTTTGCACTTGCTACCAATGCCAGCGTGCTGTTGATGGATGAGCCAACCAACGGACTTGACATAATTGCTAAAAGCCAGTTCCGCAAACTACTGGCAGAAGCGCTGGATGAAGAACGCTGCGTGATCATCAGCACCCACCAGGTAAAAGACCTTGAGAACCTGATTGACAGGGTTACCATCATCGAGGAAGGCAGGATCCTGTTTGATGAAACTCTTGAAAGGATCTCCCAAACTTTGGCCTTTCGTTTTGTACAGGACGAATCCGAAGCGGGATATGTTCTTTACAGCGAGTCTTCTTTCACCGGCAATGTGATCATCACGCCCAACGACTCCGGTATGGACACCAAAATGGATCTCGAACTGCTTTACAAGGCTATTGTTACCAACAGCCAGGCCATCACCAAACTGTTTCAATCCTAAAAGATATTTATGAACCAATTTTTTAGTTTCAAACGCTTCGGTATGCTGGTGGGTAAACACTGGACAGAAAACAAAAAGCGTTACCTCCTTTCCTTGCTTGCTTTTGCCGGCCTGCTGATCGGGTGCTTTGTGATCTCCCTCGTACTCCAGGATGATAATATGATGGAACCGGATTTTCAGCAAACGGTCTATTTCTTTTTCCTCTTTACGGTCGGCACTTTCTATGCCAGCCAGTACTTCCGTGACCTGGGATCCAAAACCAGGGGCAGTAATTTTTTAATGACACCCGCATCTTCATTCGAGAAATTTTTGTGCGGGCTGCTCTTCGTTGTGGTTTTATTCTTTGTTGTTTTTACTTCACTGTTTTACCTGGCAGATGCCCTGATGGTTAACCTCGCTAATGCCTTGTTTTACGAAACTGGCGACCGTAAGCTGGAAGTTGTAAATATTTTCCAGGTCGCTTTGATCCATATCACCGAAACTTCGCAGATCAACCTGCTGATGTTCTTTTTCGCAGTGCAGTCTGCCTTCTTAATGGGATCTGCTACCTTTCGTAAATACAGTTTTATTAAAACCATCCTGGGACTTTTCATAATCTGGCTGATTGTGGCAATGCTGACTTTCTTCATCTACAAACAAAACGCGCCGGATATGGACGCCCCGGACCTTCCTGCTTCATACACGCAATTGCTAAGGGTACTTGCCATGTATGTGATAGCGCCGATGTTTTGGCTGCTTACCTATTCCAGATTGAAAAACAAACAAGTAGCCCATTAAAACTATTATCATGCAATTCAGAGAATCAACAGCCATATACCTGCAGATCGCTGATTACATCTGTGAGAGGATCCTGCTAAAAAAATGGAAGTCAGGCGAAAGGATTCCGGCCGTGCGTGAACTGGCGGTACAACTGGAGGTAAATCCCAATACCGTGATGCGCACTTTTGAATTTTTACAGGGCCAGAACATTATCCACAACCAGCGTGGTATCGGGTATTTTGTGAGTCCTGATGCCATCAAAAATGTGACCCAGTACCGGAAAACAGAATTCATAGAAAAAGAACTACCTCATTTTTTCAGAAGCCTTTCCCTCCTGGGAATGGACCTCGATGAACTAAAACCACGATTCGAAAAGTTCAGGAAACAAAACACGATCTAAACCAGTAAATATTATTTCATAATCAATTCCGCAAGGCTTCAAAAACCTGCGGCAGGGCTCCTATTGCCCGCTAAAATCATCAAACATGAAAATCAGCTTAACCTTAATTACCCTTGTACTGTTTGCAGTCTCGGCGTTTGCACAGCATAGTGGAAAAATCACTGGTACCGTGCGGCAGAATGAAAAACCAGCCGCAGGTGCCACCATCCATTTATTAAAATCAAAAGACTCCTCAACCATAAAATTATCTGTAGCAGGTAAGGATGGCGTTTATGCATTTGACCTGGTTCCCGAAGGATCCTACATCGTTGCAGTGACCGCTGCAGGTCAGCAAAAGGCTTTTTCCAGTCCCTTCACCCTCACCAGGGAGCAGGTGATGGTGGTATCCCTGATTGAACTGGCCAATGCTGCAAATGACATGGCAGGAATCGTGGTTACCGCCAAACGTCCCCTCGTAGAACAAAAGATCGACCGCACCATTGTGAACGTTGATGCTTCCATTACCAATATCGGCACTTCGGCGCTTGAAGTACTTGAAAAATCTCCGGGAGTACTGGTTGACAGGGATGGAAATATCAGCCTGAAAGGGAAAGATGGGGTGATGATCATGGTTGATGGAAGGCCTACCCAATTGAGCGGAGCCGACCTCACCAACCTGTTACGTGGGATGAGTTCCAGCCAGCTTGACCAGATAGAAATCATGACCAATCCACCGGCCCGCTATGATGCCTCAGGTACGGCAGGCATCATCAATATCAAAACGAAAAAGATGATCACAGCAGGCATGAATGGTTCGGCATCCCTATCCTATGGACAGGGAAAATATCCGAAAACGAATGAATCTTTCAATTTCAATTACAGGAAAGGAAAAATAAATTTTTACACCAGCCTGGGTCATAATTACCAGAAACGTTACCTCGATCTTTTGCTCGACAGGAATATTCTTGGTACGAACAATAATTCAGTTGAAAAAATCTTCAACCAGGATGCCACGAGGATCGGGGTAGGGCATGCCTATAATGCCAAACTTGGACTTGATTTTTTCGCTACCGGCAAAACCACCCTGGGAGCAGTAGTTAATCTGAATTCCAGGTCCATCCAGTCTGACAATCCCAGCGTCACCTATATCTCCAATGCATCCAAAGACCTGGAAAGCATTACCAGGGCCATGGTAGCAACTGGATCAGATGCAAGTAACATAAGCGCCAACCTTAACTTCCGTAATGTACTGGATAAAAAAGGCAGGGAGATCACTTCTGATGTGGACTATGTAAAATTCACTGCGAACAATGATCTTTTTATGGTGAACTCCTATACCGATGCGTTTGGAAATCCATACCGGAATGCTGACAGCCTTACCGGCGATCTTCCGCAGGATATAAATGTTTACAGTGCCAGGGTTGATTACCTGCATTCCATTAAAAAAGACATGAGGCTGGAAGCAGGGATCAAATCAAGCCTGGTAAATACCGACAACAATGCACGGTATGACAGCATCCTCAACGGGAACCTGATTCCTGACCTGAATCGCAGCAATCATTTTGTGTACAGGGAGAATATCAATGCGGCTTATGTAAACCTGAGTGCACCCCTGTCAAAAAAGATCACGGCGCAACTGGGACTTCGCCTCGAAAACACCAATGCAAGGGGCAGGCAGAAATCGACTGGACAAAATTTTGACAGGCAGTACACCCAACTATTCCCAACAGCTTTTTTCCAGTACAAGGCAGATGAAAATAATATAATCGGTGCCAATTTCGGAAGAAGAGTGAGACGCCCCAGTTACCAGAGTCTCAACCCATTTATCCGTTTCATTGACAGGTACACGTATTCTTTGGGCAATCCCAACCTCCGTCCATCAATGAGTAATAATATAGAGCTTTCGCATACCTGGAAAAACAGGATCACCACTACGGTCAACTATACGGTAGTAAATGATATCATCCAGGAAGTGATCCAGCAAAAAGGCAATGAAGCCTACAATACACCAGAAAATGTTTCCTCTATGAAACAGGCAGGGCTTGCGGTCAATGCCAGTCTTCCGGTAACAAAATGGTGGACGAGCAATACGAACCTGAATATTTCTTACGACAAATACACAGGCATCATCAACAATGACGCGGTGAACCTGGAAGCAGCCGGTTATGCGGTGAATACCATGCACCAGTTCAAAATTTCCGGCACCCTGGCTGCCGAACTGAATGGATCTTACAGAAGTGGAAGGCTGGAAGGCATCATGCGTATTGAGCCCATATTCATCATGGGCGCCGGTATCAGCCAGAAAATTCTTAAGAATAAAGGCACGATCCGTTTCACCGCCCGCGACATGTTCCATACCCAGAAAATGAAAGGCAGCAGCAGGTACAGCAATGTTGATTTCGAGATCAGGCAGGTAGCGGAAACCCAGGTATTTACATTAGGATTTACTTACAATTTCAGCAAGGGCAAAAAGATTGCTCCTGTAAAAAGAACAGCAGGAAGTTCGGATGAGGAGCAAGGGAGGATTGGGGGGAATTAAGGCAAAAGTCAAAAGTCGGCTTTGCCAACCGACGGTGTGCGCCGAAGATTTATCGGAGGCGCAAGCTTCAGTGAAGGATGGTAGTCCTAAGTCAGTAGCCGTAAAAGGTTTCACAACAGGAAAATACAGAAACCGCAAAGGACGCGGAGAAGCGCAAAG
>CAYWSQ010000113.1:0-12027 GCA_964460925.1 uncultured Flavisolibacter sp.
ATCTGGTAGTCAGTTAGTTAAATTATTTGCTGATGCACATGAAAGTGAAGTACCTGCTGAATTAACTTTGGAGAAGCAAATGGATTTATTTAATAATCAAATAGGGATAGATTATTGTGGGGATTGTTATAATACCCCAACTGAAAGTATTGCCAATGCAATTTTACAAAAATTGAATAGCGGCCAATTGAAATATTTAAAACCTTTGGATTTCGTAGCATCTCCAAGTTGGCCTGCAGGTAAAAATGGGATAACTTCTCTAACTACATTAGCATGGACAAATCAATAGCCATAAAGTTTTTGATTATTTCGGTAGTCGTTCTTTTAGCTTGCAAAACAAGTGAGGAATTTTCACATACTGTTCGTATTAACAGTATCAAGAATGATAGTATGATAATAATTCCTTTGAATAAGCAATTTGCGAGACAAAAGATTGTTATGATTGAAAATAGTGCAAATGATACATTTTCAATTGGTATCATGAAGGTAGCACCTGGGGTAGTAGGAAAACTGTATGACATTGAGTTTTATAATGAAATTGATACCCTATCATATACAATAAAACCTTTTAAGGCAACTCAAGGCAAAATATATTTTAAACATATTTTTTATGATTGAACACATTTGATTCTTAGAACTTTTTAAAAATATAAATAGGGAATCTAAAATGTTCCCTATTTATATTTAGTGGATGTGTGCTAACTATTTACTTTTCTATGATGGAGGATATTGATATCACTTAAATCGTTGATTCTGAATTGAATGATTATATCCTGAAATAGAAAAAAAGAAGCGCAAAATCCCAGTTCAATAAGCCCTGGAAAAATGGAAAAATCAGTCTAAATCACAGAAAAATATAATTAATGTACATTGGCTATCTTTTGCATGAAAACCATTGTATGGGCTAGTTTTGAAGCAAAGCCTTGTTAAACCTTGGATCCGATCTTAAAGCTCGTAGAGGGCTTTGTCAACGAACAATTGGAGAAATTCAAAGTAAATCAGCGGTAGAGACTTCTGCAACTCATTGTGTAAATTAACAGTCATGCAGGCAATCAATGAAATACTGAAGCAAAATCCAGAACGATTTATACCTCAGTTTTTCCCGGAGGAATTTAAACCTGAAATCAAAGGGTATCTTACCTGGTTTGGATGAGCAGGAGCATATATTCTTTGACCAAGTATCAATAATTAGCACCATGGACAATAAGATTGAAACAAACCCGTATGGCAATAAGGATGGTACCCCTAAGGATGGTTATGAGTCACAATTTTTTGCCTGGGCCCGGGAAAAAGAACTTGAACGGAGAAAGTTCTTGATTGAAGACATAGTAAAAGCTATAGAAGAGTCTGAGCAGGCATTAGCAAAACGGATGAACTCATAGCAGGCTAAGGGAAGGTTTATTTCGGGTCCAACTGGTATTTTTTTCTAAAACGGTCCCCTTTTCGGCCCCCTTATAATAAACGAAGAACCCTGTTTTCAACCATAAATGATTGAAAAACAGGGCATTCACACACATGAAAATAGTAAAAAATGAGAGACAAGCTGTAGGGGGAGGAGTCGAACCTCCACGGGGCAGTTAGCTGGAATGCAAAGTTTAGTGGTCAACCCTGGTCGGCCTCCCGATAAATCGGGACACTCGGCTCTACATTCCGTTTATCCTGTGATCCCCACCCCCGAGACGAGAGGGCATGTCTGCCTAAGGTTTCATCACCCCACAGTGTAAGTGCGGAGAAAGAGAAAGAGTGCGATTGGACCAATCTTTTTCTATTCTTTCAACGCTTTCAATGAACTTGACAAGTCAAAAATACTATTGCTTGAACAATATTCAATCACAATTCAAATAATATAGATTCTGTTCAATATTTATTAATATTGTTGAATAATATATAAAAACTATCATTCAAATGGCTGCCGAATTGAATATTGACAAATTGGACCTGAAGATCATCCAGCAATTGATGCATGATGCCAGCCTTTCTTACGCCGAAATGGGTAAGAAACTTTTTGTTTCTGCAGGCACCATTCACGTCCGCATCAAAAAAATGCAGGAAGCCGGCATCATCAGTGGTATGAAATTCCAGGTTGACCTGAAAAAAATGGGTTATGATGTGATCGCCTTCATCGGAATCTACCTGGAGAAAAGTTCTTTGTACGATAACGTGGCTAAGGATCTTAAAAAGATCCCCGAGATCGTTCGTATGAACTATACCACGGGTAACTACAGCATTTTCGCTGAGATCGTGTGCAAGGATATTGGTCAACTTCGTGCTATCTTACACGATGAGCTGCAGAAGATCAAAGGCATCGAACGCACCGAGACCTTTATCTCACTTGAAGAAAGCCTGAACCGCAGCGTGAACGTAGCCACCTGATGAAATCATTGCCATTCTTTAAAGGACTTTCCTGGCTCATCTTTCTGAACCTGCTGGTGAAACCGGCCTGGATCTTCCTGGTTGATCGTGAAGTGCAGAATATAGTCGGGCACGAAGCCTACGGACAATACTTCGCGCTCATTAACCTGTCCTTTGTGCTATTTTTTCTTTCAGACGCAGGCCTGACCACCATGCTCACCCAGCGCCTGGCCGAAAAACAGGCAAGGGTCAACACCTCCATCCTGCTCCGGTTTAAACTTTCACTGCTGATTCTTTATGCGGCAGCCAT
This sequence comes from uncultured Flavisolibacter sp., assembly GCA_964460925.1. Taxonomy (GTDB): domain Bacteria; phylum Bacteroidota; class Bacteroidia; order Chitinophagales; family Chitinophagaceae; genus Flavisolibacter. The sequence goes on from CAYWSQ010000113.1 coordinate 2,663, forward strand.
GCTGCTTACAGCCTATGTTACAGGTGTCAGCCAATGGGAGTTCCTGTATTATATCATTGCTATCCAGGTTTTGAATTCAGGTTTTATTTTCCTGAGGGGAATGATCACAGCCCACCAGTATTTTTCCGCGGATGCGTGGTTCTCTGTTATTGATAAACTTTTGATGACGCTCATTTGCGGAGCCATGATCTATTCCATGGCCCTGGGTACAATCGATCTCCTCCGCTTCTTGCAGGTGCAGTTGACCTGTACAGCCATAGCAGTTATCGCTGCAACGGTTTTCATCTTTTCAAAAAAGATCCTGCATACCCAGGGTGAAAGGGAAAAGGCCGGGAAGATCATCACCCAGATCACACCCTTCGCACTGATCATCCTGCTGATGTCGCTCTACACCCGCGCCGATGGATTTTTACTCGAAAGGCTTCATGTGAATGGGGCTTATGAAGCCGGTGTATATGCAGCCGCTTTCCGTTTACTGGAAGCAGGAAACATGGTGGGCTACCTGGCGGCTTCCTTTCTTGTTCCATTCATTGCCCGCAACCAGCAGGATGGGTTGCTGATGAATACTGTGATCCTCCATACCCGGCATGCCCTGCTCACTGGGGCCATTATGGTTGGCAGTTTTGGATTTTTCTTTGCTCCCTGGTTGCAGGAAATCATGTACCGGTCGGCAGATCCCTACAATGCGCAGATCATCCGTCTGACTATTGCCGTGCTGCCGGCTTCCTACCTGGTGCATATTTATAGTTCGGCGCTTACGGCTACAAAAAAGTTCACTGCCCTCATTGGTATTCTTTCCGCAACTGTTGCGATCAACCTGACTATGAATTTCATACTTCTGCCTGCCTATGGTGCCGAAGCTGCTGCCTGGTCAGCCATAGCCAGCCAGTATTTCTGCGGCCTTGCCTGTTATATGGTGGCTACAAAAAAACTGCAGCTTTCCCCGGGATCATGGCTGACCCCTGGTATCATACTGTTTGTTTTTTGCGCCTTGTTTTATTTTGGAAAAATGGTGGTAAGCAATGAATGGACTATTTTAGCAATGGCCCTGCTGACTGTATTATTGTTGCTGGCCTTCCAATACCTAAGATTAAAGAAACATTTTATCTCACGTTAACTGCTTTGCATGCCTGACCTGTTCTCTGTTCTGCAAAAAAGATGGAAGTTCATCGCCGGTCTTACCTTACTTGCTGCTGTGATTGCCCTGGTGGCTTCACTTTTCAGTCCTAAAAAATTCCTGGCTACTACCACCGCCCTGCCTGCAAACAGCCTGGTGGCCGACAAAGCCAGGATGTTCAACAATAATATTGAACAACTGTATTCCGATTTTGGAACACCCGATGAACTCGACAGGCTGGAGGGAACAGCTATGCTGGATACCATTTTCATAGCAACAGTAAAGGAACTTGACCTTGCTTCGCATTATGGTTTTGAAAATGATGGTGAAGCACTTTACAAAGCCGCAATGAAACTGAAAAAGGAATCAAAGATCAGCAGGAGCGCCTATGGGGAATTGAAAATAAAAGCCTGGGATAAGGACCGGAATCTTTCCGCAGCCATTTCCAATACTTTATTCAAACACCTCCATGATTTGCACCGTCATTTACAGAATGAATCGAATCATTCCATCCTGGCTACCCTGAAAAAGGAACAGGATTACCGGCTGAATATTTTCAAAAATCTTTCAGATTCACTGAATGTCGCCTCAGGTAGTGATGCTGAATTGCTCCAGGCAAAAAAAACCGTGCTGCTTTCACAGTTGCAGGAAACAGAAAAAATGATCGACCAATACCAGTTGGCGGTCAATACTAACCCCCAGGTATTGCTAACTGTTGAAGCGGCGCGGCCTCCATTGTGGCACGATAAGCCCAAAGTACTTCTCACCGTATTGCTCAGCGCTTTTGCCGCTTTTGCTCTGTCATTCCTGATGGCCTTGTTTGTTGAAAGCAGGAAATAATGCAGCTCCAGTTCAGCAATAGGATCCTGTTATCGGCTGCTGCCATGCTTCTATTGCTGTCGGTGGCCTTAAGCGCGTATATGCAGGAATACCTGTACCTGGCCATTGCCCTCGGGCTGGCAGGCGTAGTCTTCCTTTTGCAAAATCCGAGGTTGCTTTTTTATGGGCTGATGCTGTCCATTCCCTGGTCCATCGAATACAATTTCACACCTACCCTTGGTACGGATCTGCCGGATGAACCACTGATGCTGCTGACTGCACTGGCAGCAGTAATAATTTTGATACATCAACGGAAAAATATTCCATTGCAAGGAACCCATCCCTTGCTGATCCTGCTCGCTATCCAGTTTGTATGGATCATCATAACCGTCATCAATTCAAGCGGGGTTTTATTGTCTGCCAAATACCTTCTCGCCAAATCATGGTACCTGCTGGCATTCGTGGCGGCACCCCTGGTCTTATTTAAAGATCCTTTGCACCTGCGGCGTGCGTTCACCCTTCTTTTTATTTCCATGATGGCCTTTATGTTGTACGCCATCTTCAAACATGAGCAATATGGTTTCACATTCGAAAAAATCAATACAGCCCTTGAACCTTTTTACAGGAACCATGTAAACTATTCTGCTATCCTGGTGTTTATGGTTCCTGTACAAATTGCTATCTACCGGCTTACAGGTTCAAAAAAAACGAAACAGTTCATCAGGATCATTTTCATTCTTACATTGGTTGCACTCTATCTTTCCTATGCAAGGGGTGCATGGCTTGCACTGATTGCAGGCTTCATGGCTTATTGGCTGATAAGAAGAAAATTATTGCTGGCTGCTTATTTATGCTTTTTAATGCTTTGCGCGGGTGCAGTATTTTATCTGAAAAGCAATGACCGTTACCTGGCCTTTGCCCCTGATTATAATACCACGATATGGCATTCTGATTTCCGTGATCACCTGGTAGCCACTTATACCATGAAGGATGTTTCTACGGCTGAAAGATTTCACCGCTGGGTGGGCGGTGTGCGCATGATACCTGACAGTTGGCAGACCGGTTTCGGGCCCGGAACATTTTACCACCAGTATAAATCCTATACGCAGCCTCTCTTCAAAACCTGGGTCAGCAAGAATGAAGAAAGATCAACGGTACACAATTATTTCCTGTTGCTGATTATTGAACAAGGGTTGATTGGCTTATTGCTTTTTGCAGTTTTATTAGGGGGAATGTTTTGGTATGTTCAACGCATCTATCATTCAACCAATAATCTACTCTGGAAACAGGCCATGGCTGCAGTGGGAGCAATTTTATTAATGCAGTGCGTCATCAATTCATTGAGCGATCTGATTGAATCTGATAAAGTGGGAAGTGTGTTTTACCTGTGCATTGCCGTCATCGTTCTGGCTTCACAAGCGGGGAAGAGAGAAGCTGCAAGCGGCAAGCTTCAAGCTGCAAGACCTTAGAACGAAGTCACTCTGCGTATTCTCCTTTTCTCCCTGCGCCAGCCATAGCTTCAGCGAAGGCTGGTTCTCTGCGGTAAAAGAACACTTTGTTCTTTGATGCACCAGGCCAAAGGCCAACAGCCAATAGCTAGCCTCTTACATTCAACGCATCTCTCAAACCATTGCCCAATAAATTAAAAGCAAGCACAAGGATCATGATGGCAAATCCCGGTGCCAGTGCCAGCATGGGATTTTGTGTAATGATGAAATTATAATTCTCCTTGATCATCAGTCCCCAGCTTGGTTGCGGTGGCTGTACGCCCACACCAAGAAAACTAAGACCGGCTTCAATAACAATGGCGGAAGCAAAATTGGAAGCCGCGATCACCAGGATAGGTCCCATAGTATTAGGAAGGATATGCCGGGCGATGATCCTGAAATCTGAAAACCCCAGGGCCCTGCCGGCTTCTACGTATTGCAGTTCTTTGGTGGCCATTACCTGGCCGCGAACCAGCCTGGCCACATTCACCCACATGGTAAGTCCCACGGCTATAAAAACCTGCCAGAAGCCTTTGCCCAGCAAAAGGGTAATGGCAAATACGAGCAGCAGGGTAGGAATACTCCAGATCACATTGATCAGCCACATGATGATATCATCAGTGCGGCCGCGGAAATAACCGGCGGCAGCACCCAGCACAATCCCTACGGTGAGCGAGATCAGAACGGTGATGAGGCCTACACTCAGGCTTACCCTGGTGCCGATGATCAGGCGGCTGAGAATATCACGACCATATTTATCGGTACCCACGAAAAATTTTTGGGTGATGACGGGCTGCCCGGCCAGCATGGACTTATGATAACTGACCGGTTCCGTTACACCCTCGTCAATATATTTTTCTGCGAGGATGGTGTCACCCTGCACCCTGTGACTGGCAATTGGAATATGTTCATAACGGTCAGGCCTGCCCGAAAAAATCGTGCTGATGAAATGCTGTTGCCGGGGGTCGGTTTTTTTCACCAGCAGGAAATCCTGGGTGAACCCGGGTTTTTCCCCTCCTATCTCCAAAATGATGCGGTTGGCATAGGGAGTGGGATCGGGTGCAAGGAGGTAACCAAAAACAGCAATGAGAATGGCAATGAGAATCATGACCAGCCCGGCAAAGGCACCTTTGTTTTTTTTCAGCCTTTTCCAGGAAGCCTGCCAGAAAGAAAGAGAAGTATCACTCATTGCGGGCCAAGATAAATTTATTTTGTTTTCCTTCCCTTCCATTCATATTTCCCGAACTGGCTGCTGATGCCGGTATAAATGGTATAGAGAATATGAAGAGGCTGGAAAAAAGGGAAATACAACGAAAGGGATTGCTGGTTGAAGAACCTCGCCACACTGTGTACAAAGGGCCATTCAATAATGGTCTTGATCAATAAAAAACCTGCAGTGAGATACCAATACCAGGGTTGAATGAAGGAAGCTGCCACCAGAATAATGAATAACAGGTTTATCATTAGCACCAGTGCAAGCGCTGCAATAATGCGCCGGTCGCGGTAGACCAGGGATTTACTTGCCCAGCGTTTTCTCTGTGCCAGGAATTCCTTCCAGCCGGGCATGGCAGGTGTTTGTACAATAGCTGCTTCATTTTTCAGGTAAAAAACTTTTTCCGGGTACACCCTGCGGATCTTGTGCATCAGCAGCATGTCATCACCAGTGGCAACATGATCTATGCCTTCAAAACCATTTACCCCGAGGAAGGCGGATTTTTTATAGGCAAGGTTGGCACCGTTGCACATGTCGTGAAAGTTTAGGTGAACACTTGCGCCGGTGATTCCCTGGAGCGTGATAAAATCAAGCACCTGGAAAATCTGCAGGGGCGACCCAGGGGGGCAATACTTTACAGGCGCGGCTATGAAGGCTGCATCTTTTTGAACATAGAATGCGGCAATGGTCTTCAGCCAGTCTTTACCCGGGTAGCAATCAGCATCGGTGGTAACAACCAGTTCACCCCTGGCCTGCATCACACCAGCCTCAATGGCTTTTTTCTTGGAAGAAATTTCAGGGGCTGCAGAGGGTTTTAGTAAACGAAGATTTGACAAGGGAAATGTCTGTACAATTGAAGAAGTGTCGTCTTCAGAAAAATCATCTACTACCAGGATTTCAAATAATTCGAAGGGATAGGATTGTTGTTGTAAGGCTTCGAGTAATATGGGCAGGTTTGAGGCTTCATTTCTGGCTGGAATGATAACTGAAATAAAAACATTCAGTTTTTCATCTATTGGATGAAAAGCCGGGAGACTGCGCCATCCTTTATCATAATAGGCAAACAGCAACAAATAAATAATAAGAAGGAAAATGGTGAGGATCAGCAGAACCATTAAAGCAAAACTAAGTTAGTATGATGCCAGAAAAATGAGATTGCATTTATTAATCATTGTGTAATTAACCGCAAAGGGCGCAAAGTAGCGCAAAGTAAACGCAATGCCCTAGGCGTCTTGTGGTAAAAAATAACTTCAGGATATCAGGCAATTGAGTTTTACAAGATCTTTCCATTTCAAATTCATAAAATCTAAAAAATCTCCGATAAAATTTGCTAAAGCCGGGAAGCATCATTAAATTTACTTAGTTGCATAAACAACTATATGCCAAACAACCAATTTAAGAAAGGAGAATTATACAGCTTTATCACGGGTAAGGCATCCACGGCTATTGCCCGGCGCATGCAGAAAAAATTCAATACCGCCGGCATCAACCTTACCATTGAGCAGTGGAGTGTACTCTATCACCTGTGGAAAGAAGACGGGCGCAGCCAGCAGGAATTGTGCAATGCAACCTTTCGTGATAAACCAAGCATAACAAGACTGATTGACAACCTGGAAAAATTAAGCCTGGTGAAAAGAGTCTCAGATGAAAAGGACCGTCGCATCAACAAGGTTTTTCTTACCAAAAATGCGGTGAAACTGCAGGAAGAAACCATGCTGATGGCAGAGGAAACTTTAAATGAAGCGTTGGAAGGAGTTCCGCCGGACCAGGTTGACATGTGCAAGGAAGTGCTGCAGAAAGTTTACGATAACCTTAGCCAATAATAATTACCATTAAAACAAGTTTTATGGAAGCAATCAAAAAATCATTGACAGGGGGTGAATGGCTTGTAAAAGAAAGTGATCCCGCTGAAGTATTCATACCCGAGGATTTCAGCGAGGAGCAACGCATGATCCGCGACATGTGTGAGCAATTCCTTGAAGCCGAGGTCACACCCAACCTCGACCGCATCGATCACATGGAGGAGGGTTTGATGAAATCGCTTATGGTGAAAGCTGGTGAACAGGGTCTTTTATCAGTTTCGTTCCCCGAAGAGTATGGAGGGCTGGGAAAGGATTTTATCACTTCCACTATTATAAATGAATACCTTGGTGCGGGCCATTCATTTTCTGTTGCCATTGCAGCGCATACCGGCATTGGCACGCTTCCCATTTTATACTTCGGTACACCTGAACAGAAACAGAAATATATACCCAAACTTATCACGGGTGAATGGGCAGGAGCTTACGGTCTTACTGAACCCAACAGCGGCAGTGATGCGCTGAGCGCAAAAACCACGGCCAAACTGAGTGATGATGGTAAATACTACCTCCTCAATGGACAGAAATGCTGGATCACCAATGGTGGTTTCGCTGATGTCTATACCGTTTTTGCCAAAGTAGATGGAGATAAATTCACAGGTTTTATTGTGGAAAGAGGTTTTGAAGGATTTACACAGGGACCTGAAGAACAGAAGATGGGAATCAAAGGATCTTCTACCGTGCAGCTCTATTTCCAGGACTGCAAAGTGCCGGTGGAGAATGTGCTGGGTGAGATTGGCAAGGGACATAAGATCGCTTTTAACATCCTGAACATAGGCAGGCTGAAATTATGCGCTGCAACCATGGGGGGTGCCAAGGCTACCATCACTTCTTCCATTGAATATGCCATCACACGCGAACAGTTCAAACAACCCATCGCGAATTTTGGCGCCATCAAGTTCAAGCTGGCTGAAATGGCTATCCGGGTTTTTGCCTGCGAAAGTGCTTTGTACCGCTCCGCGAAACTGATTGATGAAAAAGAAACAGAACTGCACGAGAATGGTAAACCTTTTAATGAAGCATTATTAGGTGCAGCAGAAGAATATGCCATTGAATGTGCCATCCTTAAAGTCTGCGGCAGCGAGATCGCTGATTATTGTGTGGATGAAGGGGTGCAGATCCATGGCGGTAACGGCTTCAGCGCGGAATACAATATCTCAAGAGCTTACCGCGACAGCCGTATCAACCGCATCTATGAAGGCACCAACGAGATCAACCGTTTACTGACGGTGGATATGACACTCAAGCGTGCCATGCAGGGGCGCCTCAATATCATGGGCCCGGCCATGAAGGTTTCCCAGGAACTGATGAGCATTCCCGATTTTGGTGAAGGGGACGAATCAGCTTTCGCCCAGGAAAGAACGCTGGTGGGCAATTTCAAGAAAACAATTTTACTTACCGCCGGTGCCGCTGCTCAAAAGCTGATGATGAAACTTGAAACAGAGCAGGAGATCCTGATGTCGATTGCCGACATGGCTATCGATACCTTCCTAGCAGAAAGCCTGTTGTTACGCGTGATGAAGCTTGAACAAAGCAGGCCGGGAGAAGTAAATTTGTACAGGGATATTCTCAACTGCTTCCTCTATGATGCCGCGGACAGGATACACAAAAGCGGTAAGGATGCCATCAATGCTTTTGCTGAAGGCGATGAGCAGAGAATGATCCTGATGGGATTGAAGAGATTCACCAAAGCACAGCCTTTCAACAGCAAGGATGCACGCAGGAGAATCGCGGATCACCTGATAGCTGAAAGAAAATACAGTCTCTGACGATTTGGTTATTAATAGTTGCAAAAGAAAACCCTGGCAGGAATGTCAGGGTTTTTTAATGGGTAAGTATCGAAAATTCTTATTTGTTCTTTCAACGTGTTTCAATTCCGGATTTATGTCCAAAGAATACAGCCAGCTCCTTTCGTGTTACCTGCACCGATTGCAATTCCTTCAGTCTTCTCCTGATCAGGTGAAGACCGATTGCCATAACCACGGCACTCATGATAGATGAAATATAATAGAGCATCATCACATCGTTGATGTAAGGCGTTTTTTGCAGGTAATGAAAGAAATAGATCAGGGCATAGGAAGCATATACAAAGAATATGGATGAAAGCATGATCATTCTTCCATGGTTTTTGCTATGGTAGATGCTGAATTTAACCTGCCTTACAAATAAATAGGAAGCGTAGCCAAGCACCAGTACGATTCCGGGTCCGAGTACATAGGTTACTGCGCTTGCATTGAATCCAATAATTGCTATGATCACGATTTCGTAAGCAATGAAAGCATAGGTCAGCAACCGTATGCTTTGTTGTTTTTTACGGTCAGGGCAAAAGAAAAGGAGAACGGTGAGCATGAGAGGCACATCACAGAAATTATCCAGGATGCTGATGAATTTACTGATGCGGTCATCCATAGGGATGATATTCTCGGCAAAAATATTATCAATGAAGATGAGTGAGTAATAGGCCAGTAAAGCTGCCAGGCTCCTGTGTGTGTAGTACCGGTTGTACAGGATCACTGCAACCGGCAAAAGAAACGAAGCAATGCAAGCAATACCAAGTATGGCATTCCAGCTCATAGGTTTCACGTTTTGGATATTGGATACAGTCTTGCGACTGCGGATATAATGTAAATATAATTTGCATATTTCCAATTTCTAAGCGCTGCACTAAAATCGGGTACTACTGCTTGATGCAGGTCTCGTAGAATTACGAAAAACCGCATGGTAGTTTTATGTTTTATCTTGGCTCCATGAAAGTTTTTTTCGCTTTGATCCTTGTTTTATTTTTTAATCATCTGCAGGCGCAGCCAATTATTGCCGGACGTACAAAAGGCCCGCTTCCCTTCCTGGAAATAGGACCCGGCGACGACCGG
>CAYWSQ010000114.1:0-12007 GCA_964460925.1 uncultured Flavisolibacter sp.
TGATTGTTCTTACGACAGGAAGGAATTTACGTTCGTGTATAAAGAATGTCCATGTGAAGTTTTTGTACCTACAGCATTCACCCCGAATAATGATGGATTGAATGATCTTTTCAAACCAAAATTTGCCTGCTTCGCAAAAAATTACAGGCTTAAAATATTCACGCGCTGGGGACAGGTAATTTATGAAACCAGTGATGTGAACCAGGGATGGAATGGCAGGCGTGGTGCAGTGGGCCTGCCTGCCGCGGTGTATGTATGGATGGTTGAATACAGCAACCCGAATACAAAAGAAAAATATTTGAAGAAGGGGACGGTGGTGTTGATAAGGTGAGAAGTCAAATTCAAAAGTCAAAAGTCAAAATCTTTTTCATGCAAAGGCGCAAAAAAAAACAGTAACCGCAGAGGACGCCAAGAAGCGCAAAGAATACGCAAGAAATTTCGAAAATCAAACACTACTTACCGCCTTACCGGCTATTCAATTCAATTTACTTGACTGCATCGTTTAGCGAAAGCTATTTGCAAATCCCATTTTCAAATTATAACGCATTTAATTACATGCGCCAAAAAAAATCGGCCAAAAAAAATTCTTTTTTCATCTATTTTGATGCATTCCAATACAGGCCTGAACTAGCAATTTTTACACTATCTCTTATCCACACCTGTGCAAATCTTTGACTTCGTTTTGTGGGTCATCAAAGATATTTTCGTCGCCTCACCATTTCTTTAGATATCCACCAAAACCCATTAAAAAAGCAGTTATGGCAAGTGAAAGCAGAACAACCACAAAGGGACTATCGTTCCAACGCAAGTACACAAAGGAAGATATCAATGTCTTCGACCAGTTTGAGTACGACTACCGTACTTCTGTAATCCGTAACCCCAGTGGAGAAGTTGTTTTTGAAATGACCAATGTGGAAGTGCCCAAACAATGGTCACAGATCGCAACGGACATTCTTGCACAAAAGTATTTCAGGAAGGCAGGTGTGCCCCAGCCGGATGGTACTACCAGCCGTGAAACATCGGTGAAGCAGGTGGCTCACCGTATGGCCAACTGCTGGAGGGTGTGGGGTGAACGTTATGGATATTTTGCCAGCTTTGATGATGCGCAGATTTTTTATGAAGAGCTCGTGTATTCGATATTGAACCAGGCCTGCGTGCCCAATTCACCGCAATGGTTCAATACCGGTCTGCATGAAAGCTATGGCATCAAGGGCAAACCCCAGGGTCACTATTTTGTTGACCAGGTAGATGGACAACTGAAAAAATCCACATCGGCTTATGAGCGTCCCCAGCCGCATGCCTGTTTTATCCTCAGCGTTGAAGATGACCTGGTGAATGATGGTGGCATCATGGACCTCTGGGTGCGTGAAGCAAGGATCTTCAAATATGGTTCAGGTGTGGGAACCAATTTTTCCAACCTGCGTGGTGAAGGAGAAAAACTGAGTGGTGGGGGTACGTCAAGCGGACTGATGTCATTCCTCAAAATCGGTGACCGCGCTGCAGGTGCTATCAAAAGTGGTGGAACTACCAGACGCGCCGCTAAAATGGTTTGTCTCGACCTCGACCATCCTGAGATCGTTCAATTCGTGAACTGGAAAGTGGAAGAAGAAAAGAAAGTAGGCGCTTTGATCGCTGCGGGTTATGCCAGTGATTATGAAGGTGAAGCCTACCGCACGGTATCAGGACAGAATTCAAACAACTCTGTAAGAATTCCTAATTCATTTTTTGAAAAACTGGAAAAGAATGAAGACTGGGAATTGACCGCACGCAGCGATGGCAGGGTCATGAAAAAAGTTCCGGCGAAGGAATTATGGAACCAGATCGCCTATGCCGCCTGGCGTTGTGCTGATCCCGGTACACAATACAATACTACCATCAACGAATGGCATACCTGTCCCGAAGGTGGAGAGATCCGCGCGAGCAATCCATGCTCCGAGTACATGTTCCTCGATAATACAGCCTGCAACCTGGCATCTGCCAACCTGATGAAATTCTACAATTTCGAAACAGAAACGCTGGATGTGGAAGGTTTTGAATATACCTGCCGCCTGTGGACCACCGTACTGGAAATTTCTGTACTCATGGCGCAGTTCCCTTCAAAAGAAGTGGCGCAATTAAGTTATGAATACCGTACCCTTGGGTTAGGCTTCGCCAACCTGGGCACCCTGCTGATGGTGAGCGGCATTCCTTATGACAGTGAAAAAGCAAGGGCTATCGCCGGTGCCATCTCCGCTATTATGACGGGTGTGGCTTATAAAACTTCTGCGGAAATGGCCGAAGTAATGGGCGCCTTCCCCCGTTATGAAGAAAACAAGGAGCACATGCTCCGCGTTATGCGCAACCACCGGTTGGCTGCTTATGATGCGGACAGCTATGAGCAACTGAGTGTAAAACCGCAGGGACTCAAAGCGCAATATTGTCCCGACTACCTGCTCACTGCAGCCTGCAAGGCCTGGGATGACGCGGTGGAACTGGGAGAAAAATTCGGTTACAGGAATGCACAGGCAACTGTGATCGCTCCAACAGGTACGATCGGTTTGGTGATGGATTGTGATACCACAGGTGTTGAGCCTGACTTCGCCCTGGTGAAATTCAAAAAACTTTCCGGTGGTGGTTATTTCAAGATCATCAACCAGTCAGTTCCCGTTGCCCTGAAGAATTTAGGTTATGATGCCAAAGAAGTGGAAAGCATCATCAAATACGCGGTAGGTTCCGGAACCTTTGCCGGTGCACCGCACATCAACCACCAGTCACTTTCTGAAAAAGGGTTCATTGCCGACGAGATCAAAAAACTGGATGCGGCTGTTGCTTCCGCATTCGAGATCGGTTTTGTATTCAATGTATATACCCTGGGTGAAGAATGCCTGCAGCGCCTTGGATTCAAACCGGAGCAGTATTTCAATTTTGAATGGAGCTTGCTGGAAGCATTAGGTTATACTGATGACCAGATCGAAGCGGCCAATGATTATGTATGCGGCACCATGACAGTGGAAGGAGCGCCTTATTTGAAGGATGAACACCTGCCTGTATTTGATTGTGCCAATAAATGTGGTAAAAAAGGAGAGCGTTACATCCATGCGCATGGACACATCCGCATGATGGCAGCGGTTCAGCCTTTCATTTCCGGAGCCATTTCAAAAACCATCAACCTGCCGCACGAAGCACAGGTGGAGGAGATCGCTGATTCATATTTACTGAGCTGGCAGTTAGGCTTAAAAGCGTGTGCGCTTTACCGTGATGGTTCCAAAATGTCGCAGCCGCTCAGTAATAAATCAGATAAAAAGAAAAAAGCGGGCGATGAAGCGGAAGCCGAAAACAATACTGAGCTGGAAAGCAATATTGTTGACATGGCCAAGCTCACCATCGAAGAACTGCTGGATGAAGTGACCAAGAGAGTACAGGCTTCACCTGACACCAAATTGAAACGCAAGCTGGCCAGCATCGTTGAAAGACGTTCGCTGCCGGCCAAAAGAAGGGGCTTCACCCAAAAAGCCAAGATCAACGGCCAAACCATTTTCCTCCGCACGGGAGAATACGCTGATGGAACAGTAGGAGAGATCTTCATTGATATGGCCAAGGAAGGCGCTACCATGAGAAGCATGCTGAACTGTTTTGCCATCTCTATTTCAATCGGGCTTCAGTATGGCGTGCCGCTGGAAGAATTCGTGGAGAAATTTGTATTCACCAGGTTTGAACCGGCTGGTTTTGTTGAACACCCTAATATCAAATCCACCACTTCCATTGTTGATTTCATCTTCCGTTCACTGGGATATGAATACCTCAACCGCACCGACCTGGTTCATGTGCTCGACAAACCCGAAGTGATGAATACAGGAGAAGAAGATTGGGATACGCCGGCGACTGAGCCAACAGCAAAACTGCCTGAGTTGTCGAGTGTACGCGTGGTAGCATCACAGCCTGTTTTATCAAAAGCACAGAAAGCCAGTAATGCCGGTATGGATGCAGTGAATGTGGCAGCCAAGAGCATGCAGAGTGATGCACCTGCCTGTAATACCTGCGGACATATCACTATCAGGAGTGGTACCTGTTATAAGTGTTTGAATTGCGGGAATAGTATGGGTTGTAGTTGAGCTGCGAGCTACTAGCTACGAGCTGCGAGATATTGACTCCGGGTAGAATGAACTACCCGGAGTTTTTTATTTTAAGAAGGTTATTGGGTTTATTAAATGCAGGCAGGGCATGGGCTGCAACCGTTTTCCACAGCATGTTTAGAACTTTTGGAAAATCCCTGTTGCCACTGCACTAAAATTGTGAAAATTTTTAACAAACAACCTCGGAGGTTAACCTCGGAGGTCGACAATACTTCGGACGGAAAAACCAACCTATGTTCCGAACCACAAAATCCCGCGCCAGCGGGATTTTTCATTGTAAGATGGATACGTCATGCCTTACATACCCTTGAAGCCAGGTAAAACAAAAGGCTGAAGGTCAGTTGTTGGTGTGAGCATACTAGAGTAAAATGCTAATCAGGGGCGAACACCAACAACGGCATGCAAACACCAACAACGGCATACAGCAGCGAAATCAACAATGGTATTAGAAAAATAGTTTAACTCTCCTGTTAAGTTATTTTGTGTTTATAGATGTCGGTTAAAACCCCAGTTTACTTCCCAGATCTCCCAGTGGATTGGATCCTCCCGTATTTGCACCAGCCTGGCCACCACCTGTTCCCAGTACGGAATCAATCTGTCCACCGATAGCGGGGAACTTCTGTTTTACAAATCCGGAAACAACTCCAAGCACCTGTTGTGCTTTATCTGCGGGTATACCTGTCTTTTCTACGATTTGCTGGATAAGATCGTTCATGATTAAGTGTTTTATTCTTTTAAAGTTAGTGCTTTTTAGCTGTTGGCCATTAGCCATTAGCCATTGGCTAAAGGCCATAAAAAAAGGCCCCGCACTGCAGAACCTTCGATTAAGATGATAATTACTTCCTTTTGACTTTTGACTTATTTTCCAAGCATATTATTCACCGCTCCAGAAAACATCGGGTATTTCTCCAGCACAAAATCCTTGATCGTTTCCAAAACTTTATGCGCCTGCTCATCGCTCAGGCCCGCCTGGCTTTTCAGTTTTTCCTGCAATTCAGAAACCTGTCCCTGTACGTTGTCTTTGTCAAATCCGAACATGTGTATGATTTTAAGATATTAATAAAAGCTTCGAGCTATGAGCTGCGAGCTTCGAGAAAGAGCGTGAGGTTCGAACCGCGTTCACGTCCTCGCAGCTCGAGGCTAGCAGCTCGCAGCTTCCTACGCTACTTTCAACAAACTCAATTTACTCTTGTCAAATTTCCTCCTGGCATATTCCAGGTCGAGGTTGAAGAATTTTTCTTTCGAAGAAGGGAGTTCAAACATGGCGTCCGTCAACAAACCTTCGCAGATGCTGCGCAGACCTCTTGCCCCGAGCTTGTATTCCATGGCTTTTTCCACCATAAAATCCAATACATCATTATCGATGGTCAATTTGATGCCTTCCAGTTCGAAGAGGCGGATATATTGTTTGATCAATGCATTCTTCGGTTCAGTTAGGATGGCCCTCAGTGTTTCAAGATCCAGCGGATCAAGATGGGTGGCTACAGGCAGACGTCCCAGCAATTCCGGGATCAGTCCGAATGATTTCAGATCCTGCGCATTCACATAACGCAGCAGGTTCTTTTTCATATTTTCCTGGAGACCTTTATCTACATTGAAGCCAATGGTATTGGTCTGCACCCGGCGGGCAATGATCTTATCAATACCGTCAAATGCACCACCGCAAATAAAGAGTACATTCTGCGTATTGATCTTGATAAGCTTTTGTTCGGGATGTTTACGTCCGCCCTGTGGTGGCACCAGCACGTCGGTACCTTCCAGGAGTTTGAGCATGCCCTGTTGCACACCTTCACCGCTCACATCACGGGTGATGGAGGGATTATCGCTCTTGCGGGCGATCTTGTCAATTTCATCGATATAAACAATGCCCCTTTCAGCGGCGGCTACATCATAATTACAAACCTGGAGCAGTCTTGTAAGAATGCTTTCCACATCTTCACCCACATAACCAGCTTCTGTGAATACTGTAGCATCTACAATAGTGAAAGGAACGTTTAGTAATTTGGCGATGGTCTTTGCCAGCAGGGTTTTACCGGTACCGGTCTCACCCACCATGATGATATTGCTTTTTTCAATCTCAATTTCATCTTTGGGAACTTCAGCCGTTTTATACTGAAGACGCTTGTAGTGATTATAAACCGCGACAGAAAGTACTTTCTTGGCTTCATCCTGTCCGATCACATATTCATCCAGGAATTTTTTAATCTCCAGGGGTTTTTTTACAGTCAGCTTGAAAGCGGCAGTACCCGTTCCCTTATCATCACGCACCATCAATTCCTGGTCAATGATCTCGCGGGCATGCTCCACACAGTTCTCACAGATATGTCCTTCCTGGCCGGCGATCAGGATCTTGACCTCATCACGGCTGCGGCCGCAGAAAGAACAGTGTAATATGTTTTTTGCCATGTATTTGTTCTCAGTATTTTAAAGAAAGCAAAATGCCGCTTTTAGCTGCATCGAGCCTGTAAAAATAGAAAATTCCACCCGGGAAAAGAGGGTAATAGGTTGATTATAAGAAATTATTAGATAAAGCCCCTGTTCTGAAAGTCCAGGCAGGTTATAAATGTCTGATTAACAGTCGTTGAAAAGGAATCAAGCTAAAAAAAAAGACCCCGCACCGCAGGGTCTGTCTCGCAGCTCGCAGCTAATAGCCCGCAGCTAACAGCTCGCAGCTCAATACAATTTATCAATCACCTTATCCACGATTCCATACTCGATGGCTTTTTCAGCTTCCATCCAATAGTCGCGCTCAAAATCCTTACGGATGCGCTCGATGGTCTGGCCGGTATTTTCTGCCAGGATGCGGGCACCCATCTCCTTGGTTCTCAAAATCTGCTCGGCATGGATCTCCATATCAGCACTTACACCCTGGATATGACCGCCAAGTGAAGGCTGGTGGATCATCACTTCACCATGAGGGAAAATAAACCGGCGGCCTTTGGCTCCCCCGCTCAGGAGGATACTGCCCATGGAAGCCGCCAGTCCCATACAAATGGTACTGACAGGTGATTTGATCATGCGCATGGTATCGTAGATCACCATACCGCTGGTAACGGAACCACCCGGGCTGCTGATATAGAATTTGATTTCAGCACCAGGGTTATCTGCTTCAAGCAATAGAAGCTTGGTCACCACATCCTTGGCGGATTTATCATCCACCACACCCCAGAGGTAGATGGAACGGGTCTGGTAAAAATATTTTTCAAGGCGCTTGTACAGCATCCGGGTATCCATCTCCGCCCGCTCTTCTTTTTCTTCTTCTTCAGGAGCTCCCGGTTCGCCGGGTTCCTGTGGCTGCATGATAGGAAAACGGTTGTATAATTGATCTTGAAGGCTCATCTTTCTGTCTTTTGATTTTAGTTATTTGGTTTCTGCTTTGATATCTTTTTTAGGATTGACCAGCAATACCTCATCCACCAGTCCATATTCCTTTGCTTCAATGGCGGTCATCCAGTAATCGCGCTGGAAATCTTCACCCACCTTGTCAACGATCTGGCCTGAGTGATGGCAAACGATCTCGTACAGTTCCTGCTTCAGTTTTTTGATCTCACGCACGGTAATCTCGATATCAGTGGCCTGACCACCAATGGCTCCGCTGGGCTGGTGCATCATAATGCGGCTGTGCTTGAGCGCGGCCCTCTTGCCTGCAGAACCAGCAGCCAGGAGTACACTGCCCATGGAAGCAGCCACGCCGATGCAAATGGTAGCCACATCAGGAGAAACATATTGCATGGTATCATAAACACCGAGGCCTGCATATACGCTGCCACCTGGTGAATTGATGTACATATTGATATCGCGGGTTCTGTCGGTTGAATCGAGGAAGAGCAATTGTGCGGTCACAATATTGGCCACTTCATCATTGATGGGATGACCCAGGAAGATGATCCTGTCCATCATCAGCCTGCTGTACACATCCATAACGGCAACATTCATCGGTCTTTCTTCAATAACATTGGCGGTGAGGGCGGTCACGGAATATTTGCCATAGCTGTCAAGGGTATTGCTGGAAAGGCCCCGGTGCTTCACGGCATATTTTTCAAATTCTGATTGTAAACTCATATCGTCTGTATTAGTTTTTAGGCAAATTAATGGATTGTTGGTATCAAATACCGTGCGCAGCCAAAAACAGGACAAAATGCCAGAAAGGAGTGTGTACAAAAACAAAAAGGTTGACATCGTCAACCTTTTTGTTTTGCAGCCATTGGCCAATGGCTATTGGCTGTTGGCTTAGTGATGCGCATGCTGGTGCTGCTCATTCATCTTTATAAATTCTTCTTTGGTAACCGGCGTTACATCCGCATTCACCTGGCTTTCGGCCCAGTCGAAGATCTTTTGCGTCTGCAGCCTGTTGTAGGCATCTTCCACGTATTTCTTGTCCTTCATCATGCGGTCGATATAATCTTTTACCCACTGTTGTTCTTCATCAAGTGTCTGCATGCCCATGTAACCCAGCAACTGTTGTTTAGCAAACTGGCGCAGTTCATTCGCGTCAACCTTAATGTCGTTTTCCTGTACGAGCTTTTCAGTAATCAGTGTCCACTTGAGCTGGTTTAAAAAATTCGGGAATTCCTTTTCCACGTCTTCGTCGGTTTTCATCTCTTTGTTCTCGCCCTGGGTTTTGATCCAGCGTTTCAGGAAATCATTCGGAAATTCAATATGGGTATGATCCAGCAACACATGGTAAAGGGAATGCTGCAACTGGTTGCTGCTTTCCGCTTCCCACTGCCTTTCGAGTTCAGCCTTGATCCGGTTGCGGAAGTCGGCTTCCGTTTTGATCTCTTCATTAGGAAAAAGCTGGCTGAAGAATTCTTCATTCAGTTCGCGGGGTTCAACCAATCCGATTTTGGTGATCAGTAATTTGTAATGTTTGTTGCTGGCGCTGTCAATGCCAAGGTCATTCAGCACCCATTCTGCTTCCTTACCTTCAAAGGCTTCATCCAGTTTCAATTGCAGGGTGTCGTCTTTCTTCTTACCTATGA
This sequence comes from uncultured Flavisolibacter sp., assembly GCA_964460925.1. GTDB lineage: Bacteria > Bacteroidota > Bacteroidia > Chitinophagales > Chitinophagaceae > Flavisolibacter. The sequence goes on from CAYWSQ010000114.1 coordinate 9,095, forward strand.
GAGCAGGCCTGAAACTCTCTTTGAAATATTTTACGAGCAGGGAATTATCCTTGCGCATGCCATTTTCCAGTTCATTACCTGATTCATCGGTTTCGATGAAAGTTACATTGAGCACATTCTCTTCGCTGTGTACTTCGCCTGGTTCTGTCATGTTGCCATAGCGCGAACGCATACGCTCTACTTCTTCATTAACCATTTCATCGGTTACCTCTACTTTGTAACGTTTGATCTTTTGCTGCGAAAGAGCAGGCAACTGGAAAGACGGCTTCATGCCTACCTCGAATGTGAAAGTGTAGTTGTTGGGATTGTTTACATCCAGTTGGTCAAGATGCATTTCCAACGGCAGCGGTTGGGCGAAAATGTCGAGGTTGGATGTTTCCAGGTATTGAAAAACTTCCTTGTCAACAGTTTTAAGCACTTCATCCACAAACAGGGAATTGCCATACATTTTTTTGATGAGGCCGGCCGGCACCATTCCTTTCCTGAATCCTGGTATATTGGCCTTCTTGCTGTATTCTTTGAGAGATTTTTCAAATGTGGGCAGGTAGTCCTCTTTATTGATGGTTACACTGAGATGTTTATGAAGCGGAGCAACGTCCTGCTGGGTAACTGTGGCCATGATTTTTTGTTGACTGTTTGAATAAAAGAACGAGTTGATGAGCATGCTTACTCTTCAACCCGTTCTATGTTTTTTGTGCGGGTGGAGGGACTCGAACCCCCATGCCTCGCGGCGTCAGATCCTAAGTCTGATACGTCTACCAATTTCGCCACACCCGCAGAAAATAAGAGTGAGTGCGGAGTGCGGGGAGCGTTCGCACTCCGCACACGCACTCCGCTCTCGTTTTGGGGTGGCAAAGGTAAGGGATAGGTGTTGATTGTGAACATTTAAACAAGTTGGTATATGTTCAAAAATTAAAGAAATCGTTAAAAAAATTACGGTGTTGTTTAAAAAAAATCATAGGTTTGGTCTCTCCTTTTGACACACTGTATGGCATAAGCGAGAATTGGTTCCCTTAGTAATTTCCACTCCTGATAAAGCCTTCGAATCCCTATTCTTTTCACAGAATCCTGTAATTAATTACTGCGTATGAGTCGTAAACTTTTACCCTTTCTATTTTTATTGCCCTTTACCAGCGCCTGGTCTCAGAATCCCGCAACTGTTTTTGATATTCCCAACAGGAATGTGACTTTGGCCTGCGGTACCACCTGTACCAGCATTACGGCTACCGTGCCACATATCAAACAGACCAACGATTACGTGCTTACCTCAATTCCTTACCTGCCTTTTGCTTATTCCACACCAACCGGTAACGAGGTTACGGATATTTATACTGATGATACCTGGAGTGAGAAACTCCCCATTGGTTTTCCGTTTTGCTTTTATGGAATTACTTATCCAACGCTTGTAATGGGTTCCAATTCCATTGTTACTTTCGACAGCACCCGCGCCGGCCTCGGAAGCGGTTATGCGATTGAGTTTACAACCACTATTCCTTATGGAACTTCTGCTAACTTATTTGCAGCAGCTTCCATTTTCGGACCTTACCATGACATCAACCCTTCGGTTTCCAACAACCCTGCACCAACCAACCGCAAGATCGAATGGAGAGTGGAAGGAGTTGCGCCGAAGAGAAGGTTCATTGCCAGCTACAATGAAGTGAAATACTTTGGTACCAACTGCGCTACTTTTTTTGCCACGCACCAGATGGTGATGTATGAAAGCACCGGCATCATCGAGGTATATATTAAGGATAAACCGGTGTGTACGGACTGGAATGATGGTTTGGCTATCCTGGGTATCCAGGATGAAACAAGAACTAAAGCTGTTGCTGCCCCGGGTAAAAACGCAACCACATGGGGTACAACCGGCATGAATGAGGCTTACCGCTTCACACCTAATGGTGCTACTCCCAGATTTAGAAGAGCTGAGCTGATTGATAATGGCACGGTGATCGCCCTGGCAGATACAGCTTCCGGAAACGCGGGTCTTCTGAACCTTAACTTCCCGAATGTTTGTCCCACCCAGGACAGCACCGCCTATGTACTGAGAGTAATTTATGGTGTATGTAATGATCCTTCGCAGGATGTGAGTTTTGATGATACGATCTATATCAAAAGACCCACACCGACTTTATCACTTATTGCCCAGGATGCGGTTTGTACAACCGGTGGTGTGATCACAGCCAACGTAACCAGCAATATCGGTGGCAATTTCGAATACAGCATCAATGGAGGAACACCCCAAACCTCCAACATATTCAACAACCTGGCCCCCGGCACTTATACTGTGGCCGTTCAGGGTGCAGGCTCCGGTGGTGGTTGCGCAGTGGTTCAACAGGCTACTATCAACCTTATAAATAATCTTACAGTCAGTGCCTCACCTTCAGATACCTCCATTTGTGTGGGCGCTTCATTTGTGCCTCGTGTTCAATCCAATTCAACCAATTTTACCTGGACGCCTTCGGCCGGTGTGTCTTCACCCACTGCCCTGCAGCCAACCCTGACCCCAGGTAACTTAAACACACAATTCATTGTAACGGCCACTGAAGGTGTTTGCCAGGTGAAGGATACCATTTCTGTCACCGTGTTCCAGGGTCAGCCTGCCAACGCGGGTCCGGATCTTTCCGTGATCCTCGGCGACCAGGTGCAGCTCCAGGCAACCGGTGCTCCCGGTGCCACTTACCTGTGGACACCCTCTGCGGGATTAAGCGCTACCAACATTCTCACGCCTATGGCATCGCCCATGCAAACCACAACCTACACGCTGACGGCCACCACCACCCAGGGATGTGTATCCTCGGATGATGTTACGGTAACCGTGCTGAGTTGTGTGGACCCCATGAACGCCTTCTCTCCTAATGGTGACGGCCTCAATGATTTCTGGCTGGTGACCAACAACAACTGTTTTAAAAC
>CAYWSQ010000115.1:0-7066 GCA_964460925.1 uncultured Flavisolibacter sp.
TGTAACGCGGGTTACGTTACGGTCGAAATAATTACATACATCCACCGCGGCATTATTCACTGCCTCGAGCGCTTTCAGCAGCGGGGCTTTGTAGTCAAGCGATTCGCCGGTATAGGAAATAAAGATGGTAGGAATGCAAAGTGTTTTACCAATGCCGATATCCATGATAAAGGCAGGCGAGGAGGGATCCCAGGCTGTATATCCTCTTGCTTCAAAAGTAGCACGAAGACCACCGCTGGGAAAAGAAGACGCATCCGGTTCCTGCTGGATCAGGGCATCACCTTCAAATTGTTCAATTGGTGTACCGTCGCTTTTCAGGGTGAAAAATGAATCATGTTTTTCGGCTGTTGTTCCTGTTAGTGGCTGGAACCAGTGTGTAAAATGAGAAACCCCTTTGGTTTCGGCCCATGCCCTGATGCCATTGGCGATCTGGTTAGCCATGGAGCGGTCAATTTTCTGCCCTGCTTTCACAGATGCCATCAGGCTTTTGTAAGCCTCATCGCTTAAAAACTGGCGGGCAACCTGGTAAGTGAAAACATTTTCAGCAAAAATGCCGGTGATCTTCGTTGAAGATTCATGCAATGTTTTTTCAGGGGTAAATAAATTGGATAGCGCATTGAAACGGGGATGCATATGTATGATTTTGCGACAAAGAAATTAAAACAGGCGGAAAAATTCACAAAATTTCTTTCAACTGTGTATAAAAAATGGATAAATGATTAAAAAAACCATGAAATTTCTAAGGTTATGGATGATTTCAACCAAAATCGGAAGGAAATATATTAATTAAATTAATTTTTAATATCTGTAAAAATTAAATTTTTGATCCGCTTCCAATCGGTATTGGCCACCATCGGGATCACAAGCAGGGGCAGCACAATGCTCCGGTACCTCACTATGGCTCCGAGATTATTAACGGTATAACCGATCATCAACAGAACCGCGAGTGAAAAAAACAAAAGGAACAGGACCAGGGAGGTTGGTTTGAGATTTTTACGCCGCCAGACCAGGAAAATGAGTACAAACAAAAGGAAGATGTTGATCTCCGCCGATGCAGCCAGGGATAACAGGTGTGTCACATCAGAGGGGTAAGGCCTGATGATACTCAGGCCGATGGCCTGGGGAGCGTTTCTTACGAAAGAAGCCAGGGTAGGATCAAGAGGATTTACCTCTACGGTAGAACCGCCTTCAAGCTTGAAAAATTCCTGTTGTTTGGTAACGGTTGCCTGGGGAAAATCAAGACCCGGGCTCAGGTAGCGCAGGGTAAAAAACAGCACAAGGGAAATCACACCAACCGCTACAAAACCATACAAGGGTTTCATCCTTGTTTTGGCGGCAAGTGTCCAGGCGATCAGTGGCGGCACCAGGGTGATCACAAGAAAATTCCTGAGGATCAGCACCAGCACAAAGCCGGCCAGGATCCAGAAAATCCGTTTGAATGAAAATCTGCCATCACGGAAACCAAAATAAAAATGGTAGATCATAATGGCGATTCCCATAAAGATCAGTCCTTCTTTATGCAGGCCGCTGGTCCAGTAAAGAAAAGAGGGTATAAAAAAACAGGCAAGTAATACAGGTATCTGCTGGCTGTACACTTCCTTCATTACCCGGTAAATGGCAACAGGACCTGTAAGGCTGATAAATGAATAAAAGATCACATTGGTATAATACTGTCCGAAACTCAGGAGGTTGAAGATTGCCATGATCTTGATCAGCAGGTTGGCCTTCACATCATTCCACCAGGAATTTTTTGTGGCAAAAAAATGTTCATAGCCGCCGGGATAATCGTTGCGGAAAAGATTGGTGGCAAATTCAAGGGGATCTTTTTTCAGCAGTGCATATTCCTGCAGGCTTTCCATATGATAGGCCCAGGTGTCGATCATCTTGGCCATTTCTCCATAATAAATACCCATCCACCCGTAAAAGATCCCGGCCATGACCTTCAGTAAAAAAAGGATCACCAGTTGTGAGTTGGAAAGTCCTGATGCCGTGAAGAATTTTACCCTGGTAACAAGCCATGCGAATAAAACAAGGTAAGCGGCAAACAGCAGGTGCTCCAAGCAGTTGATTTTAATCGCACAAAATAGAAAATCTTATCCACACTGCTTCTCATAAAAAATCATTTTGACTTGGAGCCCGCTACGTAGTTTTGCCACTTCATTTGAATGATTATGGAGATCACGGCAAAAACCGCACAACAACTTCGGTTGACAGAAGAAGAATTTGAACTGATCAAAAAAAAGCTGGGCAGAACACCCAATTTCAATGAACTCTGCGCTTTCTCAGGCATGTGGAGTGAGCATTGCAGTTATAAAAATTCCATCAAATGGCTCAAGACGCTGCCACGCGAAGGAGGAAAAATGCTGGTAAAGGCAGGGGAAGAGAACGCAGGCCTCATGGACATTGGCGAAGGTTACGGTGTGGTGTTTAAGATCGAATCTCATAATCATCCTTCTGCTATTGAACCCTTCCAGGGTGCCGCTACAGGTGTAGGCGGAATACATCGCGACATTTTTACAATGGGTGCAAGACCCATTGCTGCATTGAATTCGCTGCGCTTTGGTAACCTGCAGGAAGCAAAGACCCAGCACCTGCTGGCAGGTGTGGTGCATGGTATTGGCCATTACGGCAATTGTTTTGGCGTACCAACAGTGGGCGGTGAAATTTATTTTGATCCTTGTTATCATACCAACCCGCTCGTGAATGCCATGAGTGTTGGCATCGTGAAAGTTGGAAAAACTGTTTCCGCTACTGCCGAAGGCAAAGGAAACCCTGTTATGTATGTAGGAAGTGCCACGGGAAAAGATGGTATTGGAGGCGCTTCGTTCGCGTCTGCTGACATCACAGCGGAAAGCGCGGAAGAATTACCTGCCGTACAGGTGGGAGATCCTTTCCAGGAGAAAAAACTACTGGAAGCCTGCCTCGAAGTAATTGAGACTGGTGGTGTGGTGGGTATGCAGGACATGGGTGCTGCAGGCATCATCTGCTCCACCGCTGAAATGAGCGCCAAGGGTAAAGCCGGTATGCGCATTGATCTTGATAAAGTACCTACCCGCCAGCAGAACATGAAGGCATGGGAACTGTTATTAAGCGAAAGCCAGGAGCGCATGCTGCTGGTAGTGGAGAAAGGCAAGGAAGACCTGGTGAAAAAAGTATTTGATAAATGGGATCTTGAAAGTGCCGTGATTGGGGAAGTGACCGATGATGGTTTGTTGAGTTTTTATATAGGCGGACATCTTGAAGCACAGATCCCCGCCGAAGAACTGGTGCTGGGTGGCGGTGCGCCGCAGTACGACCGGGATTATAATGAACCTGCCTATTTCTCGGAAATCAAAAAGTTCAATGCCTCGGATATCAGCCAGCCCGAAAACCTCAGGGAGATTGCTGAACAGATCGTGCAGTTGCCAACCATCGCCTCCAAAAGATGGATCACCAACCAGTACGATAGCATGGTGGGAACTGCAAATACCACTACCAACCAGCCTTCTGATGCGGCCATTGTACTGGTAAGGGAAACAGGCCGTGGCATTGCGGTTACGGTTGACTGCAACAGCCGCTATGTATATGCCGACCCTTATAAAGGAGCCATGATTGCAGTGGCTGAAGCAGCCAGGAATATCGTGTGCAGTGGTGGTAAGCCGCTTGGTGTGACCAACTGTCTCAATTTCGGTAATCCTTATGACCCGGAAGTATATTACCAGTTTGTGAATGCCATCAAAGGGATGGGTGAGGCCTGCCGCAAATTTGATACACCGGTCACCGGCGGAAATGTAAGTTTCTATAACCAGAACCCTGACGGCCCGGTATTTCCCACACCCACTATCGGTATGGTAGGACTGGTTGATGACCTCAGCAAAAAGATGACACTCGATTTCAAAAAAGCCGGTGATGTGATTTACCTGCTTGGCACTTCACGCAATGACCTGGCATCATCTGCTTACCTAAGTAAAATATTAAAAAAGGAGTATTCTCCCGCGCCATGGTTTGACCTGGATGAGGAATACAAACTGCAGCAGGAACTGGCTTCACTTATAGCATCAGGGCTGCTGCGCTCTGCTCATGATATCAGCGAAGGAGGTTTGATCGTTAACCTTATGGAGAGTGGTTTTCATGGTTCATATGGTTTTACTATAAAAACAGATGATACCATCAGGAAAGATGCCTTCCTCTTTGGTGAAGCACAGAGCAGGGTAGTGGTAACTGTTGATGCTGAGCAGGAAGAAGCCTTTCTTGCAAAAATGATCAGTTTCCCCTGTACGAAGCTGGGGGTGGTTACTGAAAGCGGCATTGAAGTGAATGGAGAGAACTGGGGTGAAATCAGTAACTGGAAAGAATTATACGACACTGCCATTGAAAAGCAGCTTGCAAGGGAACTGGAGTCGGAAGGAGCATTGGGAATGCTTTGAAAATAATTTGACTATACACTGGTACAAGAGAGTTGCTCAGATAACGGCGTTGCTAACTCGTGTGTCTGGTATTCAAATTATTTTAAATTGAATATACGGTTTCAGGGCTTCTGAAACAGGTTATTTTACCGTTGTGATATGTCGTGTATCCTTCATTTTCCACAGCCTTGTTAAAAACAGCCTCCGCCCCAAAAAATTGCTGTACGTTTGCATGACCTTCTGGAATTAATCCGGCCAATTCCACCGGTCACCGGGACGTATTTGTCCCTGTAGTTCCGAATCGATTCAGATCCGGGGTTACTCATCCAATAGAACATATCATTTTTGTAAACCATAGACTGAATCATTTGTTATGGCTAAATATATTTTTGTTACAGGAGGTGTTACTTCTTCTTTGGGTAAGGGAATCATTGCTGCATCGCTGGCAAAACTGCTCCAGGCAAGAGGGCTCCGTGTAACCATTCAGAAATTTGATCCCTACATCAACGTGGATCCCGGAACACTCAATCCTTACGAACATGGAGAATGTTATGTAACGGAGGACGGTGCGGAAACAGATCCTGACCTCGGTCACTACGAAAGGTTCCTGAACATCCATACCACGCAGGCCAATAATGTAACCACGGGCCGCATTTACCAGACCGTAATCAACAGGGAAAGGGAAGGAGCCTTTCTCGGGAAAACCGTACAGGTGATCCCGCATATCACCGACGAGATCAAACGCCGCATGCTGCTGTTGGGCCAGAAAGGAGAATACGACATCGTGATCTCCGAGATCGGCGGCACGGTAGGTGATATTGAATCACTGCCCTACATTGAAGCCATCCGCCAGTTACAGTGGGAACTGCCCGATGAAGACCTGCTGGTGGTGCACCTTACGCTGATCCCTTACCTGAAAGCAGCAAAGGAACTGAAGACCAAACCTACCCAGCACTCGGTGAAGATGCTGAGTGAAAGTGGTGTATTCCCCGACGTGATCGTTTGCCGTACCGAAGAACCACTTACCATTGAACTCAAAAAGAAGATCGCCTTATTCTGTAATGTAAAGGCGGAAGCAGTTATTGAAGCTCCCGATGCAAGCACCATCTATGAAGTGCCCCTGCTGATGATGAATGAGCGGCTGGACCTGATCGTTCTGAAAAAACTGAATATTACCCAATTTGGTGAACCCGAACTTGGAAAGTGGAAGGAATTCCTGGATAAATTAAAATATCCCAAGGCCAGGATTACCATTGGACTGATCGGTAAATACGTGGAATTGCAGGATGCCTATAAATCCATCCTCGAGGCATTTGTGCATGCCGGTGCTATGAATGAATGTAAGGTGCAGGTGATCTCCATTCACTCGGAATTTATCACGCCCGAAAATGTAGCAGAAAAACTGGAGAACCTTGATGGCCTGCTGGTAGCACCTGGCTTTGGCCAAAGGGGGGTGGAAGGAAAGATCGCGGCGATCAGGTACGCCAGGGAATCAGGACTTCCCTTTTTTGGCATCTGCCTGGGAATGCAGATGGCAGTGATTGAATTTGGAAGGGATGTGCTGAATATCCGCAATGCACAATCCACAGAAATGTTCGAAAACCCGGAAGATCCGGTAATTGATATGATGGAGGACCAGAAAAAGATCAATGTGAAAGGGGGAACCATGCGCCTGGGAGCCTATCCCTGCCAGGTGAAAAAAGGTACGCTGGCTCACAGGATTTATGGAACGGAAACCATCTCTGAAAGACACCGACACCGTTTTGAATTTAATAATAAATACCTCGAGCAATACGAACAAAGCGGGATGATCGCCAGTGGCCGCAACCCTGAAACAGGCCTGGTGGAGATCATTGAGATCAGCAACCACCCGTTTTTCATTGGATGCCAGTACCATCCCGAACTGAAGAGCACAGTGGAAAAGCCACACCCGCTTTTCGTCCATTTTGTGGGAGCAGCAAGGGAGTACAGTGATAAAAAAGAGCTGAATAAAAATCCATTATTACAGGGTGAAATGATCTGAGAGGGTTAACAGGGCCAGGAAGCATTCTGGCTCCTTGTTGCCTGATCTGCCTATCTTTGCCGCCTTTAAGCGGGAGGGCCTTATAATACCCGCATCAAAACAAGCGCACAAATGAATTTCGATCGCAATACCGTTATCGGTTTTATTATCCTCGCCATATTGTTTTTTGGGTTTTTCTGGTACAACAACCAGGAACAGATGAAGCTGAAACAGGCTGAAATGGAAAAGGCCCGTAAGGACTCCATAGAAAGGGCCATGAATGCACCCAAACAGGTAAGTCCTGTCAGGAAAGACTCCCTGAAACCGGATTCAGTGGTGCAGCCTGCTGTGGACAGCAACCGTACATTTTTCCAGGCGGCAAGCGGCCAGGAGCAACTGGTAACCCTGGAGAACGAAGTGCTGAAGATCGTCTTCACCAATAAGGGCGGTCAGCCAAAATCTGTTGAATTGAAAAAATTCAAATCGCCTGACAGCACCAATGTGAAACTGGCATCAACCCGTTTCGACAAGATCGACTACAGGGTCAATACCGGTCAGAACCAGTCGGACAGTATCACCCATTTTTATTTCAGTGCCGGCGCACCTGTAAAGAATGCCGACGGCTCCCAGTCAGTAAGCTTCATCCTTGACCAGGGAAATGGCCAGTCCATCACGCACC
>CAYWSQ010000115.1:7076-11911 GCA_964460925.1 uncultured Flavisolibacter sp.
TGGATCTCAATTTAAATGTGAATGGCGCGCAGCAGCTTTTCAATAATAATACCCTGCTCCTTAACTGGAATAATAAAGCCCTCCAGTTGCAGAAAGATCTTTCTTATGAAAAAACCCAGTCGAGGGTTTGTTTCAATATGGATGGCGAATATGATTATTACATGATCAGCAGCCGTACACAAAAAGATTTTGAGGATCCGGTAAAATGGGTGGCAGTAAAACAACAATTCTTTAATTCGGCTATTGTTGCCCGTGAGGGAAGTTTTTCTTCGGGTGCCATGCAGTGGTCAGCTCCCGAAAAAGGCGATGTAGTGGTACAGGCAACCACCAACCTTAAATATCCTCTTCCATCCTCACAACAAGCTTCTATTCCTTTGGGTGTTTATTATGGTCCTACGGATTATAAAACACTCAAGCAGTATGGAAATGATATGGAAGACATGGTAAACCTGGGCGAAGGCATATTTGCTTTTGTGAAGTACATCAACCGCTGGATCGTGATTCCCATTTTTGACCTGTTTGCCAAACTCACTTCCAATTTCGGAATTGTAATTGTACTGCTTACATTATTCATCCGCCTGCTCATTTCACCGCTTACTTACTCAAGCTATTTGAGCGGCGCCAAAATGAAGGTGCTGAGACCTGAGATTGAACAACTGAAAGCCAAATATGGTTCTGACCAACAGCAGATGAGCATGGAGCAGATGAAACTGTTCCGCGAAGCAGGTGTGAACCCGCTGGGAGGATGTGTGCCTGCCCTTTTGCAGATCCCGATCTTCTTTGCCCTTTACAGTTTCTTTAATTCCAACGTGGCATTGAGAGGCCAGCCTTTCCTTTGGTCGGATGACCTTTCGCAGTATGATTCAATTGCGTCACTGCCATTCAGTATTCCTTTTTATGGAGATCATGTGAGTTTATTTACGATCACAGCGGTGATCACCAGTTTTGCTATTTCTATTTATAGCATGAACATGACACCTGACCAGAATAACCCGGTGCTCAAGTACATGCCGTATTTTTTCCCGATCATTCTTTTATTCATTTTTAACTCTTTACCTGCAGGTTTAACCTGGTATTATACAGTATCCAATATTATTACCCTGCTATTGCAGTTCATCATCCAGAATTATATCATCAACCATGATAAGATTTTAGCCAAAATAGAGGTGAACCGGAAAAAGCCTAAAAAACAGTCCAAGTGGCAGGAAAGGCTTGCGCAGATGCAGGAGCAGCAGAAACAAATGAAAGAGGCGCAGAACAAGAACCGCCGTTAACGTTAAATTTGAAGCCCCGCCCTCCGGTGGGGCTTTTGTTTACGCAACTATTCCTGATATTTGGCACGTCTTTACTGTGATAATATTCAATTATGAATCAGATCTACACGTTGCTCCTGGCCGGGTTAATGATCAGCATGGGTGCTTCAGCGCAAAAAAAGCTGACTGAAGGCACCATCACTTATGATATTGTAATCAATACAGGCTCGGAGAAACCAAAGAATGCGGATTACCTCGACGGTACTACGGTGGCCAACTATATTAAGGGCAATAAAACCCGTTCGGAAATGGTAAGCCCTTTGGGAACACTTACCACCATCCATCATCCCAACAACAGCAAAGACAGCATTGTGATACTGCAGGAATTTGGTGAGCAGAAATTTATGATCACACTTACCCAAGCCGACTGGGAAGAGGCGAATAAAAAGAATGAAGGCATCCTTTATACTTATGATAACGGGCCTTCCAAGACCATCCTTGGATACAACTGTAAAAAAGCAATTGGAAAAACCCCGGATGGTACCATTTATACTGTATGGTATACCCCTGACCTAGTGCCGGAAAACAAACAGTTCCAGTATGAGACCAGTACGCTGCCGGGCCTGGCAATGGAGTATGAAATCAACTCCCCGGACAGGAAGGTAACCTATACGGTTTCAAGGATCAGTTTCAGTCCTGTGCCGAATTCAAAATTCGACCTGCCCAAATCAGGGTTCAGGGTAATGACTTACACGGAAAGTAGAAAGGCTAATTAAAATTTAGGAGGTGCCGGGTTAAACTTCACTTTATCAAGGATCACCTTTTTCTTCACAGGCAGAATATAGGTTACATTGCCTTTGTGATAGGTAACCGCCGTATTCATCATAATGAATTTGGCTGGTTTGGTGGGAGTGAAGAGATTGTTCGCTTTATAATTGTATCCCGACCTGAGTGAAAAGTTTTTTGCGGTTAATCGCGTGCTGGATGCGTTAATAGTTGAAGAAGCTGATTTTTTGCCGCCGTCACCAAGGGTAGCAAAAGCACCTGCAGAAGCTGTAACCAGCAAAGCAGTAGCTAATTTCCTGGTGATAAAACGTTTGAAATTTGTGGCGGTTAAATTCATGCTGCTGCAAATATAAGTATAAATATTAACATTCTTTCAACTCCGAGAACCGATTCTTACACTTTATTTAACGGCTAAAGGGAGAAATTGTTACATTAAAGCAGGAAATTTTTCCCGGAAAGGCCTAAATTGTTTGAGGCAATCAATGAAAAACGACCCATATCACGATAAGGAGAGCATCACGGAGCTTCTGAAACTGTATAATAACCTCAGGAGCGGCCGCGGCAGTGGCTTTATTGACGAGGATGCTTTTGAAAAGATCATCGATTATTTTGACGAACAGGAAGATATGTCAAGGGCGCTGGAGGCTTCTGAAATGGCCATCGACTATTTCCCGTTTTCCGCCACCCTGCTTATCCGCAAGGCGGATCTCCTGCTGGCTACCCGGAAATACCGCGAAGCGCTTGACATCCTCGAAAAAGCGGAACTCTTCGACGGAACGGATATCAACCTTTATATTCTGAAAACAGACGCCTACCTGGCCCTTGATATGCACCAGAAAGCCGTTGACCTGCTGGAGCAGGCCGTCGGGCATTTTACAGGTGATGAAAAAGTGGAGTTGCTGTTTGAGCTAGCCGATGTATATGATGATTACGAAGAATTTGACAAGGTGTTCGATTGTCTAAAGGTGATCCTTGAAGAAGAGCCCAACAACGAGGAAGCCCTGTACAAGATCTGCTTTTGGACCGATTTTACAGGCAGGAACGAGGAAAGCATCAGGCTTCACCTGGGTATCATTGAACAGCATCCTTACAATGAACTGGCCTGGTTCAACCTGGCTGCTGCTTACCAGGGGCTTAAATTGTATGAAAAGGCTATCGATGCCTACCAGTACGCGCTGGTAATAGATGAAAAATTTGACTATGCCTACCGAAACATCGGTGATGCCTATATACGATTGAGGAAATACCGGGAAGCCATTGAGGCCCTGGAAAAAGTGCTGGAACTGAGTAAGCCGGAAGAAGTGATCTATGAAGCGATCGGCCATTGTTATGACAAGCTGAAGAATTTTGCCCAGGCGCGTTTTCATTACCGCAAAGCTTCCCATCTTAATCCGGATGACAGCAAACTGCTATATAAAATAGCCTGTACCTATTATAATGAGGGGCAATGGGCAAGTGCTTCCAAACAGCTTGAATCTGCGCTGAAGATCCACAGGCTTCAGCATGAATACAACCTGCTGATGGGTGAATGCAAACTTCAACTCAGTGAATACAAAGATGCCGTACAGTACCTGTCCACCGCGGTAAGAGTAAGGCCTAAGAACATCTCGGGTTGGGAAGCTTTGATCCGTTGCCTGTATCAGGCAGAATTTTATGTTGAAGCCAGGCAGCAATGTATTGCGGCACTTAGTCATACCAGCCAGAAACCATTGTTCTGGTATTACCTGAGCGCTGTTTTATTCAGGATGAATAAAACCAAGGAGGCGCTTCTTCAATTGGAAAAAGCGCTGTCATCTTCACCCAAACACCTGAAGAAATTTATACAGCTCGACCCGTCGATACTTCAGAATCCCCAGATAGTTGACCTGGTGGCCCGATATAAAAGGTCGAGGTAAAGAAATACCCCATCCTTGGTTTTTCATTATTAAATTTGCGCCCAAATTAAAGTACTCCGCAGATGAATTTTAACCTGAACCAGATACCCGACCGCAACCAGAAACCCCGTGCAGCAGGCATAACCATGGTAATGGATAAGGGCCTTAGTGTAAATGAAGCGAAAAACCTGATGAGTGTAGGTCATCCCCATGTGGATATTGTGAAGCTTGGGTTCGGAACTTCTTTTGTGACCCCCAACCTAGAGGAAAAGCTGGAAGTGTACCGTTCTTATGATATACCTGTTTACTTTGGCGGAACACTTTTCGAAGCCTTCCTGATCAGGAACCAGTTCGAAGATTACGTAGAGGTGTGTAAAAATTTTGGCATCAGTTATATGGAGGTGAGCGATGGTTCCATTGATATACCCCATGCTGAAAAATGTGGTTATGTGGAAAAGCTCACGAAGTACGGAACTGTTCTGAGCGAAGTGGGAAGCAAGGATGCCGCGCATATCATTCCTCCCTATAAATGGATTGAGCTCATGCGGGCGGAACTGAATGCAGGCGCCAGTTATGTAATCGCTGAAGCAAGAGAAGCCGGTAACGTGGGAATCTACCGCGGCTCCGGTGAGGTACGTGAAGGCCTGGTACAGGAGATCCTGACACAGATCCCGGGTGACAAGATCATTTGGGAAGCGCCCCAAAAAGCACAGCAATTGTATTTTATCGAACTCCTGGGCTGCAATGTGAACCTGGGTAATATCGCTCCTACGGAAGTGATTCCTCTTGAAGCCATGCGTATTGGTTTGAGGGGAGATACCTTTCATCTTTACCTCAACAAGGAAAATGCATGAGAAGATTTGGGTTGATAGGTTACCCGCTCACCCATTCTTTTTCTAAAAGATATTTCGAGGAAAAATTT
>CAYWSQ010000116.1:0-11714 GCA_964460925.1 uncultured Flavisolibacter sp.
TGACCAGCCTGAGCCGGGAAAAGATGCACCAGAGCTTCCCGCACCTACACATGCTGATGTACAAAACATGACCGCTGTTAAAGAAAAGAAAACCCGGCAGGATAATGAGGTAAAAGAACCCGTACAGCAGGTACTACTACAGGAAAATGAAAACCTGGTTGCTGTAAGAAGAGATGAAGAAAGAAAACCCATGGAAACTGTTGATCCCAATCCTGGTGCAGGCTTCACAGGAAGTATGAATGTATCAATGGAAAATGCAATTTTGAATAATGCTGTAACTATTTCTTCACCTGGTGCGTTGAACAATACAAATGCTGCAACACCGGAGAACGCGGTCGCCAGCAACAGTGAGAACAAAGGATCAGTCAAAGGCTTCCTGCGCAAAGCCACCAGGCTGATCGAAAAAAGAACAGGCATCGATGCCACAACAGATGGTGAGTTGCTGATCGGGGTTCTTGCTGTAAAACTTAAATAATCACAACAAAAAAATTCGTAGAAATGAAAAAATTATTACTTGCAATCATTGCATTCAGTGGCGTCATGTCCTGTTTCGCCCAGGACTCCACAGCCGGTGAAACTGTTGACACCATCAAGGTTGGTGGTATGATCATCATCAAAAAGAAAGATAAGGACGGCAAGGACAAAGGCGAGGTCGTGATCTCAAACCGTAAGAAGAAGAAACCCTCCAACGTCAGCACCAACTGGGGCATCATTGATATCGGTTTTGCCAATCTCCACGACCAGACCAATTACGCTTCAGCAGAAGCCCAGGCTTTTGCACCCGGACTGAACAAGGACAACCTGGAACTGAGAACAAAATCCATGAACGTGAACGTATGGTTCTTCATGCAGCGCCTCAATGTGATCAAGCATGTAGTGAATTTGAAATACGGGCTGGGACTTGAACTGAACAATTATTCATTCGATGATGAAACCATCCGGTTGAATAAAAATCCAACAACTATCGTCAGGGATCCTGCACTGGAAGGTTTCAAAAAGAATAAACTGGCAGCCGATTATATCACTGTCCCGATGATGGTCAACATCAATTTTACGCCCGGCCGTAAAAAAGGATTTGGAATCAGTGGTGGTGTGAGTGCGGGATATCTTTACTCAGCACGTCAGAAATTCAAAGACAATAATGATAAGATGAAGGAGCATGACAATTTTGACCTGCGCAAATGGAAACTCTCCTACATTGGTGAACTTGCCCTGGGCCCTGTAAAACTTTATGGTTCCTATGCTATGAAAAGCATGTGGGACAAAGGTTTGGACCAGACACCTTATAACGTAGGTATCCGCCTGAGCAACTAATCATCACACGTAATTTTTCTAAGAAAACCCCTGCTATATTTGCAGCGGGTTTTTTTATTTTTACAAAGGGACGTTAAAGATATCAACAGGAGAAAATAAAAATATTTTATCCTACGTTAACCCTATGAAACGCTAAACCTTGAGTTATGAAAACCGCCATAGTTCTTTCCTGCCTCCTTGCGGGCAGCTCCATAACTTTACAGAACACCAGTTTCAAATCTTCCCATTCCGGAAAAACGGATCATTCGATGATCAAAGCGGCGAAAAGGGATTACAATCCTTCCAAACCCGTGGGTGCAGTGAGAATTGTAGTGGACAAATCAAGCTATGAACTTTACGTGTATGATTCACAGGGTTGGTTTGCCACCTATCCCGTGGTGTTTGGTAATTCAAGCCTGGATGATAAAAGAATGGAAGGCGACAAGAACACTCCTGAAGGCAGTTTCAAAATCGTGAATAAAAGAGTGCATGATAAATGGGACCGTTACATGGGCCTCGACTATCCTACAAAAGAGAGCATGGATAAATTCAATGCCAGGAAAAAAAGGGGTGAGATCCCTTCTTCTGCCACCCCGGGCGGTGGTATCGGCATCCACGGCACCTGGCCTCATGAGGACTACCAGATCGACCGTTTCAAGAACTGGACGAATGGCTGCATCTCGCTCAAGAATGATGATGTAAAGGATCTTTACAGCTACATACCAATTGGCACCCCCATTACCATCAAAAAATAATCAGGGAACTGTTTGAAGGAATTTTTTCACGCTGTTCTGCCATTTCAAAGGATCAGCATCCAGCAGCGAGCTATGACCTGAACCGTGATAGGTCACCAGTTGTTTTTGCTTTGATGGGATACCGCTGTACATCTTTTCCAGCTCCGCTTCATCCATGTAAATATCCCGGGTACCACATTGAATCATTATGGGCAGGTCCAGTTCTGTTGCATAATCTTTCACATCATGATTAAACCCGTTGAAACCCTGTTCAATCCCTATCCAGAATGTTACCAGGCTGGCAAAAGGCTCTGAAGGAAATCCAAGATCACTGGCTCTTGCACCCAGGTGTCCGCGCAGGCTGCCAAAAGGCATATCGGCGATGATGGCTGCTGGCCTGAGCTTTTTATCAGCAGCAGCTTTGATACAAATGCCAGCACCCATGGATATGCCGTAAAGGATGATCTGTTGGTTACCGTTTGCTGCAACATAATCATAGGCCGCACTGAGTTCGCGGGTTTCCTTGACACCGAAACTGATGGCATTGCCTTCGGTCTTACCCTGTCCCCTGAAGTCGAGCAGCAGGATATTATAACCCATCTGGCGGAACTGCTGTGCGAAATCAGCCAGGTAAGATTTGTTGCCACCTAAACCCGGGCAGAGGATCACACAGGCGCGGGCGGAATCCACCTTACTATACCAGGCATCCACGGTGATACCGTCATCTGTATCGAATTTTACATGATCGAAGGAAAATGGCGGTAATTGTTCAACCGTGTCTTTATAAAACTTGGGGCCCACGAAAATCTTCCAGGTTTTGGTGAAGATGTTGGAAGATGATTTACGCTCTGGAGGCAAACCGTTTTTGAAATGACTGAGATTGTAAGCGTAAAAAGCCGCACTGATGTTAACCAGTATCAATTGTACGAGCACTACCCACCCGAGCAGTTTGAAATAAGAACGGAAGTTCCTGGCCCGTGTGGTCTTTTTGGTTTTGGTCATAGAAGGCCGACAAATGTATAAGGAAACATCGAGAACTTTTTTTCTGCTATTCCTCCCCCTCTCTTTTTTCCAATCTCACACCATTACCAGTCCCCCATTCCCATTCCCCTTGCCCCTTTCTCCTTTCTCCTTTCTCCTTTCTCTGCGTAAAAAAATCCCTTCCCCCGAAACTCTATTTCATTTCTCAGATCTTACCCTTCGCGATTTCCTCAACTACCGCAGGATCCAGCAACGTGCTGGTATCCCCCAGGTTCTCCATTTCGCCTTCCGCGATCTTGCGCAGGATGCGGCGCATGATCTTGCCGCTTCTTGTTTTGGGCAGCCCTTTTACAAACTGGATCTTATCAGGTTTGGCAATGGCCCCTATGATTCTTGAAACTGTTTGCAGGATGTCGCGCCTCGCTGAATCATCATCAGTATAGTGATGGCTTTGAAAAATAACGAAAGCATAGATGCCCTGTCCCTTGATATGATGATTATAACCAACCACCGCGCTTTCCACCACACCCGCGTGCATATTGATGGCGTTCTCCACTTCCGCAGTACCAATGCGGTGGCCGCTCACATTGAGCACATCATCCACCCTGCCGGTAATGCGGTAAAGCCCGGCTTCATCACGAAGGGCCCCGTCGCCGGTGAAATACATGCCTGGGTAAGTAGCGAAATAATTAAGACGGCAGCGTTCATGATCACCATAAGTGGTTCGGATGATGGAAGGCCATGGCGCTTTGATGCAAAGGTTACCCGATGCCGGGTTGCCTTCCACTTCCTTCCCGTTCTCATCAACCAGTACCGGCTGCACACCCGGCAGGGGTAGCGTGGCATAACTTGGTTTGGCCGGGGTAATGCCTGCAAGATTGGAGATAAGGATACCACCATTCTCCGTTTGCCACCAGGTATCTACAATGGGACATCTTTTTTTGCCCACATGCTCATCATACCAGTGCCAGGCTTCTTCGTTGATAGGTTCTCCAACGGTGCCCAGTATTTTTAGTGTTGACAGATCTTTTCCTTTGAATGGCTCCAGTCCGAAACCCATCAGCGAACGGATGGCAGTGGGAGCGGTATAAAGAATGTTCACCTTGTGCCGGTCAATGATATCCCATAAACGGCCGGCATCTGGCCAGGTAGGAACACCTTCAAACATTACGGAGGTGGCGCCTACTCCAAGGGGACCATAAACAATATAACTATGGCCCGTGATCCAGCCGATATCAGCGGTGCAGAAAAAGATATCACCGGGTTTGTACTGGAAAACATTCACGAAAGTGTAGCCCGTCCAGACCATATAACCACCGCTGCTGTGCACCACTCCTTTGGGTTTGCCTGTGCTTCCCGAAGTGTATAAAATGAAGAGGGGGTCTTCCGCATCCATCTCTTCAGCGGGAAAACTGACCACGTTATCTTTCTCAACCTGTGTTTCCGCGTGTTCCATTTCATCCTCCCACCATACATCACGGCCTTTGATCATGGATACGGCTGTTCTTGTACGTGTATAAACGATCACTTTTTTTACAAGGCGGTTGCCGATCAGGGCATCGTCGATCACGTTTTTCAATGGTATCACCTTATCGCCCCGGTAAGCGCCATCACAGGTCACGATGTATTCAGCCTTTGCATCTTCAAGGCGGTCGGCAATGCTTTGCGCCGAAAACCCGCCAAAGATCACGCTGTGAATAGCGCCGATCCTTGCACAACCCAGCACGGCATACACCAGTTCAGGCACCATGCCCATGTAGATGCAGACCCTGTCGCCTTTTTTAACGCCATTGTTTTTGAGCACCTGCGCGAACTGGCAAACCCTTTTATGCAGGCGGCTGTAGGTAACCACACGAACTCTTTCCTCGGGATTATTGGATTCCCAGATAATGGCCGGCTTTTCACCGAAATCTTTCAGGTGTTTATCAATACAATTTTCGGTGATATTAAGCTTCCCGTTGAGAAACCATTTAACATCGGGTTCATTAAAATTCCATTCAAGAACCTTGTCCCATTTCTTACGCCATTCAAAATGAGAAGCGATATCCGCCCAAAATTTTTCGGGATCTGAAACACTTTTCTGGTAATCAGCCTGGTATTGTTCATTTGATGTGATCTGGAAAGGGTATGACATGGCAATAAAGTTATAGTCCCGGAGGCACTTACAAAAATCATTGACCCAGGGTCATGTTCATGATGAATGAACGTGATCCATATAATTGCTGTGATCTTTAAAACTAAGCGGAGCGTATTGCATTTGCTCCCTGCAGGAAAGCGGTATGTAAAAGGCAGGGACTGAGTTAGCGGCATGAATTTTGCGCCCGGCAACACAAGGGTAGCAGGGGCCCGAGGGTCCTATCACTGCAAGATTTTAACCTTCAGGCCCATTACATACTGGAGCATTGTCCCCGCGCCATTTTGTAATTTCTACCCTGTTATATTAAATGATCGTGCAGAAGTGCTTTCACTTCTGCACCCTGATCATCATGATACTTTTTCTTTAACCAGAATTTCTTTTGCTTCTTCAACAGCATCATCTGTTTCCATTTCAGAATGAACGTTGTTCGGATCTTCCATCCGGTAAGCTTTTTTGAAATTCTTTAAACGCACCTGTATATTTTTATCCTTTGATCCATAGTTCATGAAGTCGCGGATCATTTCCAGCACGTCATAATCGATATATACTGTGTGTTCTGCATTGATTACCACTTTGCTGTTCTCGGGAAGGTGGGCCAGTGTTTGCTTGATAGCGGCCTTGTTCAGGAAAGACACTTCCTGTGCCAGGTCGATGAAGATGGTTTCACCTTCGTGGTGTTTTTCCTTTTTAAAGAAATAGGCCAGCTTCATATTTCCTTTCAGCAGGAAAATGATGCTAACAAACAGACCGATACCCACACCCTTCAGCAGGTCGGTCATTACTACGGCAACAACAGTTACCACAAAGGGTACAAACTGGTATTTGCCGGACTTCCACATGTGTTTGAAAACTTTAGGGCTCGCCAGCTTCAAACCGATCATGATAAGGATGGAAGCAAGGCAGGCCATCGGGATTTTATTGAGTAAAAAAGGAATGGTTATCACCGTTACCAGGAGATAAAATCCATGGGCAATGGTAGACACCCTTGATTTGGCGCCGGCATTGATATTGGCAGTTGTTCTCACGATTACAGAAGTAATGGGAAGCCCTCCAACAAATCCCGAAATCAGGTTACCTACACCCTGGGCTTTCAGTTCACGGTTAGCACTGGAATACCTTTTCATAGGGTCCATTTTATCAGCGGCCTCCAGGCATAATAAGGTTTCTATACTTGCTACAATTGCTATGGTAAGTCCTACGATCCAAACCTTGGGATTGGCGATGGAGTTGAAGGCCGGGCTGGTGAACTGGCCAAAAAATTCATCAACCGTTGAGGCAGTGGGCAGGGTAACAAGGTGTTCGCCCCCGATGGCAAGAGCTGAACCTGAACTGATGAATGCTTCATTGATCAGGATACCGACTACCACTACTACCAGTGCACCGGGCACCACTTTCAGTTTTTTGAGGAAGGCCAGTTTATTAAAGGCTACAAGGATGCCTATTGACACCACCGTTATGATGATGGCGCCCAGGTGGGCAAAGTTGATTGCGGTAAGGAGCTCTGCGAAAAAATTAGGCTCCGCACCTTTCTCGAATGAAAAAAAATCTCCTTCATGTGCCTTGTCATAACCAATGGCATGCGGAACTTCCTTCATGATGATGATAATACCAATGGCAACCAGCATCCCTTCGATCACGCTCGTTGGGAAATAGCTGGATATGGTTCCCGCTTTTACAAGACCCAGTATCAACTGAAACAAGCCGGCTATCATCACGGCTACAAGAAAGGTTTCATAACCCAGGTCGTTGATGGCGACAAGCACAATGGCGATCAAACCTGCTGCCGGACCTGATACACTAACATGGGAACCACTTAAGGAACCTACCACTATACCTGCGATGATACCGCAGATAATTCCCGCAAATGGAGGAGCACCACTGGCTACCGCGATGCCCAAACAAAGAGGCAAGGCCACCAGGAAGACCACCATTCCTGACAGGAGATCTGATTTTATATATTGAGATTTGATTTTCATGGTTGAATGATTTGAAAAATAAATACGGTTAATACTCCGCTGTTTCCAGCTTTTTGCTGCTCATTTCAGAAGTAGTAAGGTTTTTGAAAAAATCTACCTCGCCATTATCTACATTGTAAACACCGCCAACAATGCCGATCTGTCCTTTCTCAAACATTTCCTTCACGATAGCACTTCCGGAGAGGATCTCTTCGAGGCTGTTTTCCACGTTGGCATAGGCCACCTTGTCTGAGAACATGTATTCTTTATCATCCAGCATAGCCCTGGTAATGGAAGGCTGTATTCTTTTGAGCAGGTCGGTGATGTGACCATCCTCTACACCCTGTTTGGCACTTTTAATGGCACCACAGGCGGTGTGACCCAGTACCATCAGCACTTTGGATCCAACATATTTAACTGCATATTCAATACTGGCCATGATATCTTCATTCACGATATTACCGGCAACCCTGATGCTGAAAAGATCACCAAGACCCTGGTCAAAAATGAGCTCAACGGAGGTGCGTGAGTCCATGCAGCTCAGGATCACCGCGAATGGATACTGCCCTTCCCTTGTCTGGTTGATCACTTCAAGGTGGTCATGATCAGTGGAGAGGTTCGCTACAAATCTTTTATTTCCTTCTACCAGCAATTCATAACCCTGGTTTGGCGTGAGGTTCTGGAGATATTCTTTAGAATGCTTTTTCATTTTGTATAATGCTTTATGTGCAGCAGCCGGCAGGCAGCCACAGGATTTAATAATGTACAATGGTGTGTACAGTTCAGACAACAGCCGTAATTCCCTGAAGCCATGCTCAGGGCCTTAGAACTCAGTGTTAAAAATGATTAAGCCTTGTTGGGAGGTGGAACGAGCAGTTCACCATGAAAAGCAACATAGGTGGTTGCTTTTTCGCATTTGGGGAATTGAGAAGCCAGGGAGAAAAAATATTCGGAAGTGTGCTGGTCATGCAGGTATTCTTCAGAAAATGAAGAAGAACTGCTTTTGGAAGTCTTTTCTTCCGATCCACCCAGTGGATTGGGAGCCTCTTCCTCCGTGCCTGCAAAAGGTGCCAGCTGGATGTCCGAATCATAATGATCCAGGCTCTGCTTAAAAGAATTTACAAAAGGTGCACTGATGGTAAGCCACAACAGCGCCGCTATCATAAAGAAAGCGGATACTCGCTGCAGCAGGTTGTATGTGCATCTTTTTTGCTTCATCCAGAGTTTGCAAAATAACAAAATAGAGGTCAAACACCAAACGTTTTGTTTGCCGTTCATACAAATTTAATATTGGAAAAATCTTCCGCAATCAATACAGACCTGGCTTCCAGCCATATGTTAAAAAAAAGCTTTGGCCCTCCTGCGTGGCTGCCGGGCACTATCGGCTTTCATCTTTAAATTGCAGCATGTTCAGCTACGAAAAATTATTAAAGGAAAATAAGGTCTGGGCGTCAGGAAAAATAGCGGAAGACAAGGACTATTTTGAAAGATTATCCCAATTGCAGAAACCTGAATTCCTCTGGATCGGGTGCAGCGACAGCCGGGTACCTGCCAATGAGATCACGGGCACCCAGCCTGGGGAGATCTTTGTTCACCGCAACGTGGCCAACCTGGTAGTGAATACAGATGTGAACCTGCTTGCCGTGCTTGATTTTGCGGTAACGCATCTTAAGGTGAGGCATGTGATCGTTTGCGGGCATTATGGTTGTGGAGGTATTAAAGCTGCCATCACCCAAAAAGATTACAAGCCTGTTTTGAATATGTGGTTACGCAATATCAAAGATGTGATCCGGCATCACCGGGCTGAACTGGATGCTATCCATAATGAAGAAGAAAGAACTGACCGACTGGTAGAACTGAACGTACAGGAACAGGTTCAAAATCTTGCCAAGACCACCATCATACAGAAATGCTGGAAGCAGGAACAACGCCCACATTTGCATGGGTGGGTTTACGGATTGAAAGATGGCATTATCAAACCGGTATGTGAAGTGAAAGCCGGTACGCATATTGATCCGCTTTATGAGTATAATGATTTGTGAATTAGACTAAAGTCCAAGAACCATAGACTATGGACCATGGACTCTTAAAAACCATAATTATGAATTGTCCGAATTGTAACGAAACACTGGTAATGGCCGACAGGCAGGGGGTTGAAATTGATTATTGTCCCAAATGCCGCGGCGTATGGCTCGACAGGGGTGAACTTGACAAGATCATCGAAAGGGCTTCCGACTATATGGGTCCGGCGAGTCCCGGAAATGAAAACAGCAATCCCTATCCGCCGCAGCAACAACAAGGTGGATATTATAAGGATCCCTATTACAAAAATGATCCGCACTACAAAGGCAAGAAAAGAAAAGGTTTCTTCGGAGATTTTTTTGATTTTGATTGAAGAAGTCCATGGTCCATGGTCCATAGACCATGGACTATTCAAAATTTCCCAACCATCATCTCTATAATCTTGTGATGAAAGCATGATACTGAACAACAGTCCATGGACCATGGTCTATGGTCCATGGTCCATGGACTATTCAAAATTTTCCCACCATCCTCTTTTTGATCTCGCGATGAAAGCATGATACTGAACAACTGTCCATGGTCCATGGTCTATTGTCCATGGACTATTCAAAATTTTCTAACCATCCTCTTTTTGATCATACGATGAAAGCATGATACTGAACAACTGTCCATGGTCCATGGTCTATTGTCCATGGACTATTCAAAATTTTCTAACCATCCTCTTTTTGATCATACGATGAAAGCATGATACTGAACAACAGTCCATGGACCATGGTCTATTGTCCATGGACTTTTCCTTAATTTCATCCATAAACCATTACCACATGCAAGAGCCTTCTTCCCGGGGCATCTGGAAAGTTATTACTGCTTCTTCCGTTGGCACATTGATCGAATGGTATGACTTTTACATTTTCGGAAGTCTTTCCACCATCATTGCCGCGAAATTTTTTCCTTCAGAGAATCCCACTACGGCCTTGTTATCGGTGCTGGCCACCTTTGCTGCCGGCTTTATCGTGCGTCCGTTCGGCGCACTTTTTTTTGGCAGGCTTGGCGACCTGATAGGAAGAAAATATACTTTCCTGCTGACACTGATTCTTATGGGTGGGTCTACTTTCCTGATAGGCCTTATCCCTTCCTATGCAAGCATTGGAGGCTGGGCTCCCGCTCTTGTATTGATATTAAGATTGTTGCAGGGACTGGCCCTTGGCGGTGAGTATGGAGGTGCCGCCACTTATGTTGCGGAACATGCGCCCGCTTCGAGAAGAGGATTCTTTACGAGCTGGATACAGACCACCGCCACACTGGGACTCTTTGTTTCACTGGGTGTGATCCTGCTGGTGCGCCGCATTACCGGGGTGGAAGAATTTACCAATGGTGACGGGTGGCGTTATCCTTTCCTTTTATCCATATTGCTGGTAGTCGTTTCCATTTTCATAAGAATGAAAATGAAGGAATCACCCCTGTTCGCCAAACTGAAAACCGAAGGAAAAACCTCGGTCAATCCACTTAAGGAAAGTTTTGGCAACAAACTTAATTTCAAGATGGTTTTGCTGGCTTTATTCGGTGCCACCATGGGACAGGGTGTGATATGGTACACCAGCCAGTTCTATGCGCAGAGTTATTTGCTTACCAAATGCAAAATAGAATATGAAGAAGCCAATACGATTTTGCTGATCGCGCTGGCCATTGCCACACCTTTCTTCGTGATCTTCGGGTGGCTGTCCGACAAATGGGGCCGCAAGAATATCATGATGATCGGCATGCTGCTGGGCATATTTTTATACCGGCCCATTTTCCAGGAGTTGTTTGTTTTATCTGATGTAAATGGCAAGACAGCAGTTTCCCAATCAGGAGCTGTTGCACCCAACGTAAAAGATGAAATCACTTATTCCGATGGCAGTGTTTTAAGAATTTCAGAATCCCCCGGCTCAGCGCCAAAACAGGAGTTGATACCCGGAGAAAGTTCACGCTGGAAAATGATCGGGTTGATAACGCTGATGGTACTGTTTGTTACCATGGTCTATGGCCCTATAGCAGCCTTTCTTGTAGAGATGTTCCCTACAAGGATCCGCTACACCTCCATGTCACTTCCCTATCATATTGGAAATGGAGTGTTTGGCGGACTGGTACCCTTCATTGGTTTATTGCTCACCACCATACCCGGTTCTGATCATCTTACCGGTCTTTGGTACCCGATAGGCGTGGCCACTATTTGTGTGATCATTGGGGGATTGTATTTATCCAATAAAATTGACAGGGATGTCACAGACTAATATGAAAAAACTAAACAGCATCAAAAAATGGCTGGGACTAATCTGGATGGTACTCGGGCCGGCCGCTATCATCATTCTTATTTTAAGTGCTTTCGAAAATATCGATCCATCGCTCAAAGGAGATATTCACCAGCCACTTCCCTGGATCATCATCATTTCCATTTTCACACCCATAGCCATTGGCCTCACCATTTTCGGATGGTATGCGTGGAAGGGGGAGTATGATGGGGATAGTTCGAAGTTCATAGTTGATAGTTCAAAGTCTGTACATGCCTAAATAAGGTTGACTTTTTTCAATTTATTATTATTACTACTAT
The DNA here is from genome assembly GCA_964460925.1 of uncultured Flavisolibacter sp. Lineage (GTDB taxonomy): Bacteria > Bacteroidota > Bacteroidia > Chitinophagales > Chitinophagaceae > Flavisolibacter. The sequence goes on from CAYWSQ010000116.1 coordinate 11,713, forward strand.
CC
>CAYWSQ010000117.1:0-11695 GCA_964460925.1 uncultured Flavisolibacter sp.
CAACCAGTTCTTCAACGGGTACCCCGGCGAATTCGGATAAGGCTGCATTCACCATCCTGAAGCGAAAATCAATGATACGGCCCGCATCATCAAATTCAGGTTCAAATGTGAACATGCCACTGTGCGCATAATTGAATACAGAACTCAATGTATTTGCAGTCTTTTCCAGTTCAAGCTGTATGCCCTTGATGGGAGTAACATCCGTGAACACCTGGATAAGGTGATTATAATCCAACTTTGAAACAGTCAGTTCCAGCCAGCGAGTCGTGGCTTCAACAAAATACTGCATAAGAAAGGGCTCGCCGGTCTCCAGCGTACGAATGCAGGCCTGGTAGTAAGGTGTTTCAAAAATACCCGGCTCTATTTCAGTTGCACGTTTGGTCAGGTAAATCTCCCGCGGCAACCCGATATACCTTACTGCCGCTTCATTTGCCATAATGGTAAGCGCATCCACCACCTTTCCGGATTCATCCCTGAAAATCTCGCTGACAGATATGCCGTTGGAAGAATTTTTGAGAATATTATCGAGCAGGGTTTTTTGCTCCTGTAACTGTTTGGCCTGTTCCTGCAGTTGACTGATAATCTTTACTTCTTCAGACAGATCCTGCACTACACTCAGGATGCCGTTTCGAAGCCGGGTGCGGATAACCTTTGCATGTTTATTCAAAACAGGATTGAATATTTTAGTAACCGACTGTTGCCCGGTTTCATAAACATGAGCCATTTCATCAAGAACGGCCTTGCGCATCTCTTCTGTGAGAGTGGGAGAATGAGACAATTTCAACCCCCTGAATTCAGAAGGGGTAAGGTTGAGATAATGCAGCCCTTCTTCATTGGCATACTGAAAAACAAAATCAACGGGGATACCATCATCTGATAAAATGGGAGCCATCCAAATGATCGCCTGTGGTTGCACATCATAGAGTTCCTCGAATAGTGCCGCATCGAAAGGTGCCTGCTTTTCCATGTGATACTGTAAAATAAATGATTTTACCCTACCACGGTAAAGATCATCCTGCTTTGACTATACTTCCGTATTTCTCCCAGGGAAAATTCCTGCAATGAATGGATCTCCTGGTCACCTTTTAATCAGCACTCCCTTTTGAAAAGTGAAGCAAGGGCACTGAACGAATTTTTCCTGGCTTCCCAATCAAAAATATTCGAAGCGATCATGATCTCATCCACGTCCGTCATATCCAGGAAATCCTGCAGTTTTCCCGCTACCGTATCCCTGCTTCCAATGAATGCATACTTCATCATCTGCATTACGCCGGCCTTTTCCTGCTGTGTCCAGATCTTGTCCATGTCATCAACAGGTGGAGGCAATGGTTTTCTTTCGTTCCGGAAAATACCAAGGAACATCTGGTAAAAAGAAGTGGCATGCCTTTGCGCCGATGCATCATTTTCGGCAATGATGGAGCTGACGCAGGCCATACTGTAAGGTGCTTCCAGAAAAGAAGAAGGCCTGAATGATTTTCGATACATATCGAGGGCCTCCATCAACTGTGCCGGTGCAAAATGCGCGGCAAATGCAAAGGGAAGTCCGAGTACCCCCGCCAGTTGCGCGCTGTAGGTGCTTGATCCCAGCAACCATACCGGCACCTGTGTTCCCGCGCCTGGAATGGCTTTGACCTTTGCATCAGTATCCAGAGGTCCGAGGTAATTAATCAGTTCCACTACATCATTGGGAAAATCATTGATATCCCCCCTGATATTTCTCCTGAGTGCATAAGATGTCACATGATCCGTTCCCGGCGCCCGGCCGATGCCAAGGTCAATGCGTCCGGGATACAGTGAGGCCAGTGTGCCAAATTGTTCTGCTATCACGAGTGGCGCATGATTCGGCAGCATCACACCACCTGAACCTACGCGGATCTTTTCCGTGCCGCCTGCCACATACCCGATCAGCACCGAAGTTGCCGATGAAGCAACGCTTTCCATATTATGATGTTCCGCAAACCAGTAACGTTTATAACCCAGAGATTCGGCATGCCTGGCCTGTTCAAGACTGCGCCTGAAAGCATCGCCTGCAGAACTGTCGCCCTCACGAATGGTGGCGAGATCCAGGATCGAAACCGGTATACCTGATAATTTTTTTTCCATGATAATTCTTTAAAGATACAGGAGGGCCGAAACCCTCCTGTCATAAACCAAACTAAAACAAAACCTGTCATTTCAAAGCCAGCCTAAATATGTGAAGGGTCGAACACTTCGTTGTGCACCCTGTTTTTTGTATAAGGCGCTTCCATCAGCCTTTCTATCGGCTGTGGTTTTTTACCCTTTGTGAATTTGTTGATCAGCTTATCAAAAATGGCATACATCACAGGCACCACTACCAGAGTAAGGAAGAGTGAACTGATCAAACCACCAATGATCACCCAGGCAAGTCCGTTCTTCCATTCTGAACCCGCGCCTGCCGCCAGGGCAATCGGCAGCATACCGATCACCATCGCGATGGTAGTCATCAGGATCGGGCGCAGACGTGCATGGTTGGCATCAATCAATGCCTGGTAAGTGGATGCACCCTCAGCCCTGCGCTGGTTGGTAAAGTCCACCAGCATGATCGCGTTCTTGGCCACAAGACCAATCAGCATGATCAATCCAAGAATGGTGAACAGGTTGAGTGAATTGTTCGTAAGCGCTAATGCCAGCAAGGCACCGATAATCGACAAAGGAATGGAGAACAACACCACCAGCGGGTACACAAAACTGTTATACAACGCCACCAGGATCAGGTAAACGAGTACAATAGCTGCAAGCAAGGCAATTCCCATCGAACCAAAACCTTCGCTCTGGTTTTCCATATCGCCCGACCAGATATAACTGACACCGGTTGGCCTTTTGATCTGGTCAAACGCAGCCTGCCATTCAGCAGCCACAGTACCTGTTGGTCTTCCAACTGTCTGTGCCTGCACGGTCACTGAGGTACTCTTATCTCTTCTTTCAAGCTGGCTGGGACCTGAACTCTGGCGGATGGTGGCAAACTGTGAAAGCCTTACCTGTTCACCCTTATCATTCAGGAATAATAAATTACTTACATCATCAATACTCTGGCGGTTGAAGCTGCCATAGCGGATATTGATATCATATTCATATTCACCCTGGCGGAACTTACCATTGTTATTCCCACTGAATGCCGTCTGCATGGTAGCACCAACCGTTGAAAGTGATAGTCCCAGTGAAGCCATCTTATCACGGTCCACCTGCACATTGATCTCCGGGTTACCCGCTTCAACTGAAAGCTTCATTTCGGTTGCGCCTTCGATATTCCTTAGTTCATTCATCGCTGCTTTCGCGAATACCATCACACTATCCAGTTCAGGCCCTACAACCACGAGTGATAATGGGGCCTGTTCAGCTGTACCAAGGATGCTCACCGGAACCGTTTTCACTTTTGCTCCTACCAGTAAAGGTTCGAGTTCTCTCTTGATCTTCGCCGCATAAATATTGGAAGGGTCCGCACGCTCTGATTTTTCAACCAACTGCACATTGATCTCTGATTTATAAGCCGTACCCTGCACACCACCCATGCCTTCGCTGGATTGTCCCACCATGGCAATCAGCTTGGTCACTTCTTTTTTACCACGCAGGTAATTCTCCGCTTTCTGCGTCATGGCATTGGTTTGTTCAATGGATGCATCCTTGGGCATTTCGATCTGCACAATGAATTCACCACGGTCACTCTTCGCGAAAAATTCAGCACCAATGAAGCCTGCGCCTACCAGGTAGAAGGAAGCAACCAGCAATGAAAATACCAGTGCCAGTGTTGTTTTCTTATGGGCTAGCGACCATTTTAAAATACTACCTACCCAATTGGTAAATGAATGCAGGCCTCTTTCAAAACCGGTGATGATCTTTCCAAAAAAGGTTTTATTGGTAATCTTTTCCAGCTTACCAAACCTTGATGACAACCAGGGAACAATGGTAAAGGAGGAAAGAAGGGATAACAAGGTGGCAATGGAAACCGTAACCGCGAATTGTTTGAGGATATTGGCCGCGAGGCCCGAACTCAAAGCGATCGGCACAAACACCACCACGATCACAAGGGTGATGGAAGTAACGGTGAACCCGATCTCTTTCGTGGCATCATAGGATGCACGCACCCTGTTCTTACCCATTTCCATATGCCGGTAAATATTTTCCAGCACCACGATGGCATCATCCACAAGGATACCTACCACGAGTGAAAGGGCAAGAAGCGACATGAGGTTAAGTGTGTATCCCAGCAGGTACATGCCAATGAATGTGGCAATGAGTGAGGCCGGGATGGCCACCATTACAATCAATGCATTACGCAAACTATGCAGGAAGAACAACATTACAAATGCTACCAGGATAATGGCAAGCACGAGGTCAAAGATCACGGCGTCGGCAGACTTCAAAGTATAAACCGAGCTGTCATTCGCGATGTCGATCTTCAGTCCCTGCGCGGCATAATCCTGCTGCAGTTTGGCAACTGTTGCCTGGATCTGTTCACTTACTCCTACAGCGTTGGCATCCGACTGCTTCAACACCTGCACAGCGATGGCACTTTGCTGGTTGACCCTTGCGATCTTTTCTACATCCTTTTGTGCATCCTGCACATCAGCCACTTCTGAAAGTCTGATCTGTGCGCCATTACGGTCGGCGATCACGAGGTTCCTCAGTTCATCCACTGTTTTATATTTTCCTGCCAGGCGGATCAGCACATCCTGGTCTCTGGTCTGCACACTACCCGTGGGGAAGTCAAGGTTAGAGGTCAGGATCGCATTCTGCACCTGCAACAAAGAAAGATTGTAACCTTCCAGCTTGGAGGCATCAATGCTGACCTGGATCTCTCTTTCCTGGCCACCAATCAGGTTGATTTTCGCCACACCATCCACACGTGAAAGCACGGGAGCGATCCTTTTATCCATCAGGTCATAGAACGCGGCTTCATCCATATCGGCCGAAGCAGCCATGGTCATGATGGGAAGATCATCCAGTGAAAATTTATTGAGCGAAGGAGGATCCACGTCTTCAGGAAGATCCTTAAGAATGGCATTGATCCTTCGCTGTGCATCGTTCAATGCATAATCCACATCGGTATCACTGTTCAAAGTGATGATGACAGAGGAAAGGCTTTCAAAGGAACGTGTATCCAGTTTTTTAATATTCTCCATGGAGGACACGGCTTCTTCCACTACTTTGGAAACCGTATTCTCTACTTCACTCGGAGATGCACCGGGGTAAATGGTAGTAACTGAAACTACTGAGGGACTGAATTTGGGAAGCAACTCGTAGTTCAGGTATTTATAGCTCAGCAAACCTCCCAGGATCAGTACGATGAACAGTACGATCACCAGCGTGGGCCGTTTGATGGATACTTCTGCTAATTTCATTTTAAAATCTTTATACTTTCTTATTTAATGATGGTGATCGCGCTGCCGTCAGACAAATTGATCTGGCCACTGGTGATCACCTGGTCGCCTTCGTTGAGTCCGCGCAGGATCTCCACTTCCTCACCTATCACTCTTCCAGCCACCACGGTACGCAGTCTTGCCTTGTTTCCATTCTCTACCAGGAACACCTGGTTGGAACTTACGCTTCCCACAAATGCTGTTCTCGGGATCATGATCACCGGTGTGCTGGTTCCCTGTTCAAATAGAGCAGTACCATACATGCCGGCTTTCAGTTTGTTGCCCGGGTTGGAAGAGATCTCGATCTCCACCGGGAAATTGAGAGAGTTGTCAGCCTTTGGTGCAATGAAGGTGACCTTGCCTGTAAAGTTCTCATCAGGGAACACACTGGCTTTTACATTCACCTTGTCACCATTTTTCAGCCTGGCCACCTGCATCTCGTTTACCGTTACATTCAATTTCAGTTTCGATACATCCACCAGTTCAAATAACTGAGTACCGGGATTGACCACAGCTCCTGGTTCTATATATCTTTTATTGACAATGCCGTTGATGGATGATTTGATGTTGGCATCACTCACCCTGATGCGTGCCTGCGCTACTCTTGCTTCTGCATTTTCCAGGGCAAGTTTGGCCTGGTCAAGTTGCTGACGGGTTACACCGCCTGTTTCAAAAGCATTCTGGTAACGCTGCTGATCTCTTAAAGCATTCTGGTAGGCTGCCTGTGCAGTTTCAAGGTCAATGCTCAATACATCGGTTTTGATGATGGCAAGCGTTTGTCCCCTGCGCACATAGCTGCCTTCATCCACAAGAACTCTTGTAACACGACCGGAATTTTCAGAAGCGAAATTCATTTGCTGAATAGGCGCGAAATTCCCGTTGGCGCTGAAGTTGAGGTCAAGGGTTTGCTTCTGGGCCGGGGCTACTCTTACGGCCACATCCCCTCCTGAAGTTTGCGCTACAACGGCTGTTGCTTCTGCATTTTTCTTTTTATTGCTGGCCAGCACCCTGCCGATCACCAGGAGTGATCCTGCAATGGCAATGATGGTGATAACGATGCTGATTATTTTTTTCTTTCTCATTGTATTTGATCGAATATTAGTTGAGTAATGATTTTAAATTTCCCTGGCTTTTTACCAGTTGTATTTCAGCTACCCTGTAATTGAGAAGGGCTGATGAATAATTATTGTTTGCTTCTGTGAGAGATGTTTCAGCGTTCAGCAGGTCAGTAAGTGAAGCCAGCCCGTTATTATAATTGTTCTGGGTGTTGAAATACACTTGTTCTGCCAGCTCTACATTCTTCTTTTGCGCATTCAGCGTGATGATGCTGTTGTTGATCTGTGTCTTCGCGTTTTCAAAAGCAAGGTTCATGGCCAGCTCGGTATTGTTAAGATCTTCATTCAGTTTTTTGATGCTCACATCCGCCTGTCGAATCCTAGCCTTGGTTGCACCACCGTTGAAAATGGGCACACGCAGGTTAAGACTTACCGAAGCGGCGCCAAACCAGTTCACGCCCTGCTGTTGTCCTTTGAAAATGGGGACCTTATTACCAAGTCCCTGGTAGGAATAGTTTCCTGAAAGTGAAAGACTGGGATAAAATTCTGCTTTGTAGGCTTCTTTCTGGTACTGCAATAAATTTTCCTGCTGTTTGAGCAGTCTCATTTCAATACGGTTATCAGCATTGATCTGCTGGTCGTTGGATACGATCTGTGGTATGATTGCTTCCAATTCTTCAGCCGGAATGATAATCGGTGTCTGAATGGGCATACCCATGTAAAACTTTAACTGGTTCTCCAGCAGCGCTACTCCATTCAGTAATTGCTGCCGCTGGCTTTCCAGGTTGGAGATACTCACCGTGATCCTGTCCACATCAATCTTTTTAGCAAGACCGTTTTCATACAATCCATTCAGTACTGAACGCACTTTGCTTGTATTGCGGATAGTTGAATCTATTACGCTGACCTGTTGCCTTTGCACCAGCACCTGGTAATAAGTAGTGGCCACCTGTTCGATCACCTGCTCTTCGGTAAGCTGCGCGCTGAGTTTATAGAACTCGCGTGTGGCCTTTGCTGCATCCAGGCCAGTGAGAACTGATTTATCAAATAAATTCTGGTTGAGGGAAAGGGCGGCATTGGCATTCCATTTCTGTCCAAAACTTACGAGGATGGTTTCATTAGGATTGGGATTGGGACCAAAGATGTTGGGCAGGGCGCTTTGTTGCAACAAAGGGTTGTTGGTTAAAGCCGCTGATCCATTGATTTGTGGCAATGCCCTTGACCGTACTTCGTCTATGCGGTACTCGCTGTTTTCTACATCAAGCCTGGCCTTTCTTGCATTCTGGTTGGCTTCCAGCGCATACTTCAAAGCCTGCTTCAGGTCGAGCTGAACAGGGCCTTGCGCATGAAGCATGGTACCCGTGATGAGCATCAGCGGGAGCAGCCACCATTTAAACTGGCCTCTATTTCTTTTTAATCTGGGTTTCATCTGTTTGCTTTAAATATGTATCTAGAATTTTTTTTCCTTTTGCGGTGGTGATACCATGCAGGTAAAACACCGTGAATTCATGCACCAATTCATCTACCCCAATCTTTTTTTCAAGGAAGGTGGAGGGTGATAATGCTGTTGTCAGTTGCTGCAGCCTGATGGCGGTGATCACCTCCAGGTTGATCTCTGCACGGTACAAACCGGAGTTGATTCCTTCGCGCAGATTCTTCCTGATGCCCGGAACCAGTACTTTGGAGCGGTGTGCTTCCAGCTTGGCCCATTGCAACGGGTAATATTTCTGCAGTTCATAGTAAAATCCACTGTGCCGGGTCGTCCAGGTTTCAAATGGTGCGCGGCTCTGGAGGATCACCTCTCCCACAGCATCGGGAGCGGACTGCTGGCAGGCACAAAAAAGTTCATGGTGCTGTTCCATCAACTGGTCAATGACACAGCTCACCAGTGATTCCTTATCTGAAAAAAACTGGTAAATTGTTTTTTTGGAGATAGCGGCATGTTTCGCGAGATCATCCATAGAAACACTTTTCAGGCCATAGGAAAAAAACAGTTCCCTGGCTTTGGTCAGGATCAGTTCTTCCATGTGGATGATTTTATGCCGTTATAAAATATCAGGGTCATTTCTTCAAGCCTTGCTGCGACCGAGGCAAAATCCTCCATGGTTGGGAAAGCACCCTTGTCCTTCACGCAACGGGTAAAGGCAAATACCATGTCGAGCATCAGGTTAGCCGTATGCAGGGGATCCAGGGGTTTGAGCTCACCGGTCTCCATGCCTTTTTGCAGCAGGGGCACCAGCAGCCCTTTTTCTTTTTCCCTGATCGTGTTCTTCCAGTCAAGCACGGCACGGGCATTCACATGATCAATATGATCGGCCTGCCAGGAGAGCATATAATATTTCTTGAAGAAATCGATACGGAAACGGGTGATGATCACAAGGCCCTGCAACAGGCCGGATGCATTTTGAACGGCAGCGTTAAGACCAACTACGTAATCGGAAATAATTTTTTCCTGGACGGCTGTTACCAGACTTTGTTTATCGTGGAAATAATAACTCAGCGCCTGTTTGGTCAGCCCGAGGTCATCGGCCAGTTCGGTCATGGTAGTCTTGGTGATACCAAAATGGGTGAACCTTTTGATGGCTGCCTCCAATATCTGGTCATGTTTCACTGTTGCTTCCGTACTCATTTGACCTTTTGACTATCTGACTTTTTTAATTTAAAAGTCAAAAGTAAGACAAAAAAAATATTGGATTGTCATCAAATTGTTAAGCCGTTAAAAAAAATACGGGCGAACTCAATTTCCTTCCTCATGATCTGCTGGAACTGCTTTTTATCGGGGAAGAAGTTGGGATTATTGTGAAGCGTGCTGGCGCGGAAGCCATCGAGAAAATCAAAAAACAGTTCTGCGGTCTTTTTGGCTTCTTTGATTTTGAACTGACCAGAAGCGATCCCTTTTTCAATGATCATGGTGATACGTTGCAGTTCCCTCTTCCTGAGGTGAGTAAAAACCTGCTGTAATTCTTCGGGTACACCGGAAGCTTTATAAGCCTTCAGGAATTCCAGGATATTATGGTATTTGATAATGAACTCTGTTCTTCTTTCGAGGAAAAAATTGATGGCGGCAAAAGGGTCCTTTTCCCTTGCCAGCGCTTCATCATCTTCCTGCTCACCGGCACTGGTGATGGAACGGAGCACTTCGGCATACAGGTTCAGCTTATCAGGGAAATAATAGTACAGGGATGCCTTACTGAGTGAGAGGTCCGCGGCAATCTCGGACATGGTGGTCTTGCTCACACCAAAATGGGCGAAACGTTTGATCGCTGCCTGGATAATGCTTTCCTGTTTCTGGTCCTGGGCCATTGCAGCAAAGAAAAGGGATTTTGACTAACCTTGTAATATGGGAGCCCATCCCGGACTTCAATCAAATTATTTGCACATGAGATCATTATTCATCTTCCTCTCCCTTATATGCGTTCTGGAATCAGAAGCACAAACTCCGGAGGAGACCCTTACCAGATTGAACATCAGCCTGCCCGCGCTTTCACAGCCGGTGGCAAATTATGTACACTGTGTAAGAGTTGGCAATATTCTATACCTGGCAGGCAAAGGTCCCCAGCTCAATGGTGAATATGTGAAAGGAAAACTGGGAAAAGATCTCTCGGTAGAGCAGGGCAAAGATGCGGCCCGCCTCGTGGCATTGATACAACTGGCGGTATTAAAAAAAGAACTGGGAGAACTTTCAAAAGTTAAAAGGATCATTAAGGCAAATGGTTTTGTGAATAGTACAGATGCCTTTACCGAACATCCTAAAGTGATCAATGGATTTTCCGATCTGTTGGAACAGGTATTGGGTGATAAAGGCAGGCATGCGAGAACATCCGTTGGTGTCAATTCATTACCCTTTAATATGGCTGTGGAGATTGAACTGATTGTTGAGGTAGAATGATTGTTTTACTATATCAACCGTTTCAATAATAAAATTCAAAGCTGCCTAACCAAAATTTAAATTTATTCCACTTCGAAGCAATACATAGTTCTTTGAGCGATTGGGTCTGCAGTCATTCCTAAAGCCTCCTCAAAAATATTCAGATGCTGATCCTGATTAGATAATGTTACTTTGAATCCGGCATTAGTACAATTTTTGCCTGCCAGCCCTGCACTCATCAGGTCAGACACGCTTAACATGTATAATCCTTTTTCCTTGAGTATTATTCCACATTTGAATGAGTAATTATTTGGGGTTTCAAAATATGTAATTGCTAAACCCTGATCAGGTGCTACAGATCTTTCTCTGACTGTACCGACAACTTCCACAAATCCAAATTTATCCCGTGCAGGCACTATAGTATTTGCTATTGTATCAATTATGCCCATCCCAATTCCTCCTCCAATAGCTTTAGAATTATTATAATCAATGGTTATAAATGGATTTACTAAATCCTGAAGTAATTTGGGGAAATCTGATGCTAAATAAAGAGTGTCTCCTCTATTATATTTTATTAATTCAGGACCCCATTTACTTTCTACTGCAAAACTATACCCGCCAAAAGTACATGGTGTGCTACCTTTGTTACATTTAGCAGAAATCAATAAAATAGAAAATAATAATAAAAAAACTCTCTCCATGTTTTGAAACTATCGTTATTTAAACAGATAATCTATTCCACCCTAAAGCAATACATTTTGTCAATTGAACTTTGAGGGAGAGTGATATTCAAGGCGTCCTCATACCAGAGAAGATTTTTTTCAGAATTTGTAACTGTCATTGCAAAACTAGCATTAGTACAGTTTTTACCTTGAATCCCCCTTGACATGAGATTGTCAACTGAAATGGCATATAACCCCTTTTTTTTACAAACGATGGCACCGTGAAAAATGTAACTGCTATTGGTTTCTAAATAATGGAAATTTATTCCTGCATCTTCATTAAAATTTCTTTCAATAAACCGGCCCTTCAAATCAATAAAATGAAAACTATCCTTAGCCGGTTTGCTTATATTATTGATGCTGTCAAGTGAAGCGATTCCTAAATCCCCTCCAATACCTGTTGAATTACTGTAATCAATATTTAAAGACGTATTTATTAAATCCTGAAGCGTTTTTGAAAATGTGGAATAAAGAAATAATGTATCCCCAATTGAGTAAGCTTCCACTTGTGGAATGAATTCCGAGGTAACCTTAAAACTATATCCTCCAAAAACACATGGTGTGCTCCCTTTATTGCATTTGGCAGAAACTATTGTAACAGCTAATACAAAAATAAAAATTATTCTCATGATAAACTTCTAATATCCATAATCTTGAAATAAACTATTGACT
>CAYWSQ010000118.1:0-11692 GCA_964460925.1 uncultured Flavisolibacter sp.
TTTGTTCGATGATCATGGCGTACAAACTCACAGGATGGTAGGGTATGTCGCCAAACCCATCCCTGTTTATATCATAACCTTCGTATTTGTCCCAGTAATTATTATAAAACCGGTTAAGTGTTAATGAACCATTGGTGGCAATGTCGAAAGTGTTGCCCTGGAAATTATTGTGAAAGACCTCGCTCTCGCTGCAGTTGGCCTGCATGCGGAGCGACCAGCCATTCGCATTAAAAAGATTCATGCCTATCATGATCCGGTTGCTGCCTTCCATGAGTATGGCAACTGTATTTTGCTGGAATATATTATGTAGGATCCTGCTGTCCGATATCTCCTTCAGCAAAATGCCATAGGCGCTGGAACCCCAGTTCCTGTCGAAATGATTTTTCATCATCAGCACTTTGTTGGAATACATCACGGCCACACCGGCCCCGTTATCCCTGAAATTATTTTCCATGTAGGTATCGTTGTGGGAAAACATGAAATGAAGCCCATAACGGATATTGCCCCTGCTGGTATTATTGCTGATGAAAGAATGTGTTACAAATTCAAAATAGATCCCGTCCCTGTGGCCTTCAATGGTATTGTCTTCCACTACCATGTCCGCACATTTCCATAAGTGGATGCCGTTGCCCGAATTATGTTCGCTCTTCGGTATGCCCCTGATGGTATTGCTGGCCACAATGGAATAAGTGGTGTTGGCGATATGTATCGCGAAATAAGATTCTGTAATGTGATTTCCTTCAACGATCACGTAGCGGGCATCAATGATCTTGACTGCCGCGTAATCATTCATTGAACTGATGCCTGAACGTGTGAAATGAAATCCCCTTACCACGATCCTTTCACCGGAAATGGTCAGGTTCTCAAACTGGTTCTCGCCATCAATCACGGGCATATTCACGCCAATGAGGTGAATGGATTTTTCCAGCACAATCGGTCCTTCCCTGTAATTGCCCTCCTGCACCAGCACGGTATCACCATGCGCTGCCAGGGCAATACCTTCCTTGATGGTGGTCACCACCTGGCTTTTGCCTACCACGATCGTGCGTGCCTGTGAAAGCAGCATCGCCGTGGTAAACAATATAGTCAGCAGCATTCTCATTTGATGATATTATAAAGGGTGGCCCAGTCGGTAACTTTTCCTTCCAGTTCGGCTGCTTTTTTTTCTGCTTCCACTTTGGAAGAAAAGGCTGCGGCATTACTGCCCATAGGGCTTTTCAGTTTGCTGCTCAAAACAAATACAGCGGTATCCACATTCAGCCAGCGGTCCTTTGCCTGGTAGTCAATAAGCAGGGTCTTGCGGATATTTTTTAATTCCACCCCGCGTCTTTCCATAAAAGCTGCCATGCAATGGGCATCGTCAAATTTGAAGATCTTTCCTTTTTTAGAGATGATCTCACCTCCGAAGCGTGCATCCATGATAGTCATCTTACATTCTGTGCACTGGTCCTTGCCATAATTGATATTTTCCGGTTTGGCGTTGCAACTGCTGATGCCTAAGGCAAGGACGAACACTGCAATCGTTGAGGCAGCGGTTTTAGTTTTGATCGTTTGGTTTGATTTCATTTTTCTTGTTCTTTTCCATTCCAAAAAAAGCACAATAAAAAATACAAGGCTGGAAATGATCAGGAACCATCCGCCTGTATCCGGGTAAGAGAAAGCATCGAAGTTCAATAATTTTTTATGGCCGATGACGGGGGGCTGGTAGGTGAGTCCGGGTACCTGTATGGGAGCGGTAGGATCAAGTTCGTGGCCATATTTATAACCCCACATATAAAAATCAACCATGGCAGCTATGGCGAACAGGACGATGATGATGCAATAGGTCCAGAGCAATTTGCGGCTGCCGCTGATAGCCGTTGCCAGTCCAAGTAAAATGAAGAAGCCTATCACATACACCAGGAAATTGAATTCGGGGAACATGTCTTCCTTGATGTGTTTCATCCCGATGTAGTGGTTCAACCCATTGATGATCTCTACTTCGCCGGAAAGTTTATCAAGCCATATATACATGGTAAGGCCTTCGGGATACTGTGGCGCAATTAAGTAAATGAACCATACGGGGAAAAAATAAGTGGCGATCAGTGCAAGTGATGCTATGGCTATCATTATCCTGGAAACTGTGCTCATCTTTTTCATAGAATCCTTTTTTAAAAAAAATCCGGACCAGGTGGGCCCGGATCTTATGATGCAAAAATTCTTTCATTTATTTTTTGGCAGGTGGCAGCAATACCGCGTCCACCACGTGAATGATACCGTTGGACGCAGGAATGGAAGCAATGATATTAGCTCCATTAACTGTAACCTTATCACCTTCTTTTTTGATGGTGACATTATCACCATTCACCTGGTTGAAGGTCTGCCCGTCATTCATATACTCTGCTTTCAATACACCAACATAAACATGGTACTGAAGGATGTTGACCAGGTCATCCCTGTTCTCATCTTTCATCAGGTTGTCCAGCGTTTCTTTTGGTACTTTTTCAAAAGCTGCATTCGTTGGTGCGAATACTGTGAAAGGACCTGCATTGGAAAGGTCGTCCACCAGTTGGGCCTGTTTAACAGCAGCCACAAGTGTGGTATGATCCGGAGATCCTGCCGCCACTTTCACTACATCCTTTTGCGATTCATCATCAACAACTGCATCCTGTCCACCGGTCAGTGTAGTTTCGGAATTTGTATTTTCACTGGCTGGGGTGGTGTCATTAGCGCATGACATCATGCAGGTGATCACCAGCGTTGCCAGGAAAGTGTTCAAAATCTTTTTCATAAAACGTAGTTTGGTATAAAGCAGCTCCCTCGCAGGAGCTGCTTTTGTTTGGTTGATTATCTTTTAACTGTGCTGCTTGAATCAGGCCTGTTGGATGGCTGGTTGGTACCGGTGCTGAACAACAATGGTACATTGCTGCCGGCTGGTGATACCCTCAGGTAACCCGACATTTCCTGGTGAAGGGCAGAACAGAAGTCCGTACAATAGAATGGATACATACCCGCTTTTGTAGGCTTGAACATCAGGGTCTGTGTTTCACCCGGCATGATCAGCATTTCCGCAGTGGGTGCGCCTTTGATGGCAAATCCGTGCGGGATATCCCAGTCCTGCTCCAGGTTAGTCACGTGGAAATAGATCTCATCACCAACACGTACACCTTCAATATTATCAGGTGTGAGGTGAGAGCGGATGGCAGTCATCCATACATGCACCTGGTTGCCGCGGCGTTCCACTTTCATTTGTCCTTCGCCTTTTGCTACGAAAGGATGCGCATTCTCTTCTATCTTATAAATCTTCTTTTGTTTTTTCATGAGCATGTCCGCGGGGATTGCTTCAGCATAGTGCGGTTCACCTGTTGTGGGAAAATCCAGAATGAGTTTCATCTTATCACCGCTGATGTCATACAACTGTGCACTCTGGGTCAGTTCAGGTCCTGTTGGCAGGTACCTGTCTTTGGTGATCTTGTTATAAGCGATCACGTATTTACCATGAGGTTTAGCTGTGGGTCCGCCGGGAATGGAAAGGTGACCGATAGAATAATAAGTAGGTACGCGGTCCAGAACTTTCAGATCACTCAGGCTCCATTTTACGATTTCGGAAGAAACGAACATGGATGTATAAGCATTTCCTTTACCATCGAACTCGGTGTGTAATGGTCCAAGACCTGGCTTTTGCACTTCGCCATGAAGGGCGGCTTCATATTTGATTACAGGAATACCGTCATATTCACCGTCGAAATTTTTAGCGGCGATGGCCTGCTGCAATTTGGTGAAAGAAAATACCGGGATTGTTGCGGCCAATTTACCGGAAGCTACAATGTATTCACCGGTAGGATCAGTGTCTGTACCGTGAGGTGATTTGGGACAGGGGATCATATAAAGCATGTCAGGACAATCAGCCGGATCAAGCACCAGTACTTCAGTTTTGATGGTTGAAGTGGCGGAATGGGTTTTTTCATCCATCACGTTATGAGCATAACGAACAGCCTGTTTTTTACCCTTGCCTGCTTTTACATACTCTTCTGCTTTTTTCCAGTTTACCGCCATGATAAAGTCCTTATCCTTGGCGGAAGCATTTACTTCAAGAAGTGTATTTGCTTTTTCTGAATTATAACAGCTAAAGAAGAACCAGCCATGGGATTTTCCCTTACCTGCTCTTGACAGGTCAAAGTTTACTCCCGGAGTCCTGATCTGGAAGGCAATGTTCATGCCTCCTGAATTAGGATCAACAGAAACAAAGCTGATGGAACCTTTGAAATTATCCTTGTAGGTATTGATGGGAACATCCTGGTTCTGGTCATCCAGCGGTACACTGAACCTGGTGGCAGCCACCACGTACTCCGAATTCATGGTGATGAAAGGAGAGGCGTGGTTACCTGCACTGTTAGGGATCTCGAGGATCTCAGCAGTGCGGAAGGTGGAAAGGTCGATCCTGGCCAGCCTCGGGGTATTGTTGCCGTTGGCAAAAGCCCAGCGGCCGTCGTGCTCACCATTGGTTTGTGAAAGCGCGATGTGGTGTTGGTCATCCCAGGGAACAAAACCATGAGAAGTGTTCAGCATGGGTTTGGTTTCTTCGGTGTAACCATAACCACTTTCGGGGTTAATGGAAAAAACGGGGACGATCCTGAATAATCGCCCGGAGGGAATCCCATAAATGCCGACCTGGCCATTGAAACCCCCGGAAACGATATTATAGAATTCATCATATTTGCCCGGCGCAACGTATGCCCTTGAGGCATCGCCGCCGGCTGCGGATTGAGCAGTTTTCGGCTTGCAACTGAAAACAGTGCCTGTGGCTGCGATCACTAAAGCAGCAACCAGGCATTTTGTGGAAGAGAGCACCATATATTTAGATTTGGTTTTTGACGGAATTTTACAATTACTGAACGCCATCATTATTACGCATAAATTCAAGGATCTGCCTGGCTTCGTCCTTACTGATATTCTGGTTAGGCATCCTTACAAGACACTGCTCCAGCAGTTTCTGGGCCTCAGGATCTTTTTCCAGCATCATGTCCACATTGGTGATCATGTTCATGATCCAGTGTGGTTCTCTTTTTGTGGTCAGGCCTTTCCAACCCGGACCAACCAGTTTTTCATCAGTCAGCTTGTGGCAGCTCTGGCATTTCATATCATAAATACCCTTGCCTGCTGCTATCCAGTCCTGGTTTAAAGGAGTGGTCAGTTGTACATCGCCTGGCTGAATCATAGAGCCGTGTACCTCATTGTCTCCTGCGGCTTCATTGTTGGTAGTCCCACTTTCTGTGCCCGATTGGTTATCGGAGCCTCCGTCAGAACAACTGGCAACAAACAGAACTGCGGAAAAAATTAAGGCAGTCGCTAAAATCGATCTTTTCATTTTTTGCTGATTTAAGGTTTAAAAAGGACTCCAATGTCTTAAATCGGAATCTGTCAAAAATATTTGTGTATTAATGTGTCATAGTTGATCATCCTCATATGTATAAATGATAATAGTCAGGTGGACAAAAAACCGGGCAGGATAGTTTTGGGACGAAGTGACTTCTATGTTTTCCAAAACCTTCGGATATGCCTTAAGGGGTATCCTGCTGATTGTTTATTTCCAGAATGAAAAAAGCAGGGTGCAGGTGGATGAGATCTCCTCACGGCTCTGCGTGCCCCGACCATTCATGAGTAAGGTGCTGAAAAACCTTGCCAAGTCCGGAATCATCGGATCTGTCAAAGGTCCCGGTGGTGGATTTTATGTCAATGAGCAAACAATGTCCACTTCGGTTTTAAGAGTACTGACAATTACTGATGGAGCTGAACAATTTTCCAATTGTGCTTTAAGACTCCAATCCTGCAATTTGCAAAATCCATGCCCTTTACACAAACAGGTTTATAGTGTAAGGGAAAAATTGAAATACCAGTTACAAGCTACGAAAATTAAAGACCTGGTTGGAAAAAATGATGTGGATTTTATATCAACAATTGTGACTAATTCTTCAATGATGAAATAAAAAAATCATACCCGTGATGAATATAAACCTACCGCGTATCGATCTTACTGACAGCATTGCCGGTATCATCCGTTCTGATTACAGAACTGCGGATGTGTTTAACCGTTATGATATCTCTTTTTGCAGGGACGGGCAACTCACAATCAGCCAGGTATGCAGGGAAAAGAAAATTGAGTCCGGCCAGCTTTTAGCCGATCTGCAAAGGGTAACCCGCAATGTTCTTTTGTCCAACCACATCCAGTTTTCTGCATGGGATGTTGGATTTCTTGTGGACTATATCCTGAACGTTCACCATGCATACCTTCACCGGATCATGCCGCTACTGGGTTCAGGGCTGCGCCATGTATGCCAGTCACATAGGAACCAGAATCCCGAACTCTCCAAGGTCCTGGAAATTTATGAAGATGCCGAAGTACTCATCAATGCACACCTCCGCCATGAGGAAGAGATCATCTTTCCCTATATCAAGCAAATTGAAAATGCACACAAGCGCAAGGAATCTTACGCCCACCTGTTTGTTCGCACTTTAAGAAAGCCGCTACACAATATAGAAACAGAGCACCGCCGCATCCGTAATGTGCTCAATGATTTGCGCATGCAAACCAATTATTTCCAGCTTCCCGTCGAAACATGTACACAACAGCATGTTGTTTTTTCACGTCTTCGTGAATGGGATGCAGATCTCGAACAACATGCCTGGCTTGAAAACCAGGTGCTTTTTCCCAAAGCCATTCTCATGGAAAAGGAATTGCTGCAATTATAACTATACTTATGTTTGCAGCCAATAGGGGTAATTTCATATTACCATGGATTTATTATGCCGGGAACTATGCACCAGTTTGAACAAAACCATATCACTTCTTTATTTGAGAATGCAACAGAAGGATTTGTGGTAGCTAATAAAAGCGGGATCATCATCCTGGTGAATCCTTCTGCCTGTCGCATGTTTGGTTATACAGAAGATGAACTTAAAGGCCGCCCGGTAGAGTTGCTGATACCTCAGCATTACCGCCGGGGTCATGAAAAACTCCGCGATGATTTTTACCATGATCCGCGTAACCGCGTCATGGGTCACGGTCGTGATCTCTACGGAGCCAGGAAGGATGGAAAGAACATCCCGCTTGAAGTGAGCCTGAGTACCTATGTGCAGGATGGTGAGCGTTATGTGATTGCTTTCATTGTGGACATAACCCACAGAAAGGAAATTGAAAACAGCATGATCCGCCAGCAGGAGCAACTGGAAAGGGTTACCAGTGAAATGAGGCAGCTCAATACCGAACTGGAAGCAAAAGTGGAAGAGCGCACCATCATTCTCAAGGAAGCATTGCAAAGGCTTGAGGAATCCCAGCTTGAACTGAGCGAGGCCCTTGACAAGGAAAGACAGCTTAACGAGATTAAAAGCCGTTTTGTTTCCATGGCCTCCCATGAATTTCGTACGCCGCTCAGCACCGTACTGTCTTCAGCCTCCCTTCTGTCGAAATATACCAAAACCGAAGAGCAGGAAAAAAGAAACAGGCATATTGACAAGATCAAAGGGTCCGTAAAACATCTCAATGACCTGCTCGAAGATTTTCTTTCACTGGGTAAGCTGGATGAAGGCAAGGTTGGAACGGTATGGCATGATATCAATCTCAGGGAGACCCTGCAGGATACGATTGATGAGATGAAAGGGCTGGTGAAAACTGACCAGCAGATCCTTTACATTCATACGGGTAATGAGGAGATCTGCAGCGACAAGAAATTAATCAAGAACATTATTATCAACCTCGTTTCGAATGCCATCAAATTCTCTGAGGAGCAGGCAACCATACACGTCAACAGCACGGTAAAGGAAGACATGGCCCAGGTTTCCGTAAGAGATGAAGGGATCGGAATATCTGAAGACGACCAGCATCACCTGTTCACTTCCTTTTTCCGGGGTAAGAACGCCATCAATATCCAGGGCACAGGGCTGGGGTTGCATATTGTAAAACGATATTTAGATTTGCTGGGCGGAGAGGTTTTTATAAAAAGTGAGCTGGGCAGAGGCACCACCATTACATTTACTATACCCGTAAAACCAAATACAAATGAGTAAGACGATTCTGGTTATTGATGATAACAATGATATCAGGGAGAATACTGCAGAGATCCTGGAACTGGCAGGCTATAAAACCTTTACTGCAGAAAACGGGAAAAAAGGAGTGGAGGCCGCGGTGAGGGAAAAACCTTCAGTGATCGTTTGTGATATTATGATGCCCGAACTGGATGGTTACGGTGTGCTGCACCTTCTGCGCAAAAATCCTGACACCCAGAACATCCCTTTCATTTTCCTGACAGCTAAAACTGAAAGAAGTGATTTCAGGAAAGGCATGGAAATGGGCGCTGATGATTATATCACCAAACCTTTTGATGATATCGAGCTGCTGAATGCCGTGGAAACCCGTCTCAAAAAATCCCAGATCCTCGATCAGCAGTACTCTTCATCTCCGCAGGGACTTACCCAGTTCCTGAAAGATGTGAAAAGCGCCGGGCTTATTCAACAGCTTTCTGAAAAATATGAAGTGGAAGGCTACGATAAAAAACAGATCCTTTACCAGGAAGGTAAAAGGCCACGCTTCCTTTATTACCTCGTAAAAGGAAAGGTGAAAGCTTTTAAATCACATGAAGACGGTAAGGAATATATCACCAACCTTTACAGTGAAGGTGATTTCCTGGGATATACCGCTTTGATAGGAGATACCAATTACGACGACAGTGCCAGTGTGCTGGAAGATGCGGAAATCATGCAGATCCCACGCGACGATTTCCAGAAAATGGTCTATAATGATATCAGCATTGCTTCCAAATTCATTCATATCATTACCCAGAATGTAAAGGAAAAGGAAGAAAGATTGCTGAGCCTGGCTTATAGTTCTCTGCGCAAGCGGGTGGCCAAAGCACTGGTGGATATCGTGGAAAAATTTCATTTGAAGGAGCAGACCAACCCAATCGAGATTTCACGTGAGGATATAGCCCAGTATGTAGGTACGGCTACAGAATCACTCATCCGGACACTGAGTGATTTCAAAGCAGAAAAACATATTGATATCAAAAGCGGGAAGATCATCGTCAATAATATCGAGAAGCTGAAAAACCTGCTGTACTGAGTTTACATCATTATAGATAGTTAAAATGCGCCAGGAACCATCCTGGCGTTTTTTTGGGTTTTTGATTAGCTGCTTCCCTGACCAATGTCCTGATCCGGGATAACACAAGTCATGCTAAAGCCTTGCTGCTCACGATATTTTTGAAGAATGAAAAATGAAGTGGTCAATTCGCTCCTGGTCCGGAAATATAACCTGCCTGTACCGAGGTACACAAGTTATCCCACCGTTCCTTACTGGAACGAAAAGATTGAACAGGAACCCTGGCTGCAGAACATGCATAAGCGGTTCAGCGATGAGAATGCGGTGAACGGGATCGGTATCTATATTCATTTGCCTTTTTGTGAATCACTCTGCAGTTACTGCGGTTGCAATAAAAAAATTACTACCAATCACAAGGTGGAGGATGAATACCTGCTCATGATTGAAAAGGAGTGGAGCCTTTACCGCAAGCATATGAAACAGACACCGGTGATCAGGGAGCTGCATCTTGGTGGAGGCACACCCACTTTTTTTTCACCGCGCAACCTTCAGAAACTGCTTGAGATCATTCTCAGGACAAGTATTAAACATCCCCGGCATGAGTTCAGTATAGAAGGTCATCCCAACAATACCACAAAAGAACACCTGAAAGTGTTGTACAACCTGGGTTTCCGCAGGATCAGCTTTGGTGTGCAGGACAATGACCCCGATGTGCAGCGGGTGATCAACAGGATCCAGCCTTTCAGTAATGTGCAAAGGGTTACCGAGCAGGCAAGGGCCTTAGGTTATACCTCCATCAATTTTGACCTGATTTACGGTCTGCCGCTTCAGACACCCGAAAGCATTGAAAGAACTATACAGCAGGTGATCACACTCAAACCTGACCGCATAGCTTTTTACAGTTATGCGCATGTGCCATGGGTGAGCAAATCACAACGCCTTTATGATGAATCAGACCTTCCTTCTGCAGATGAAAAGATCAAGCTTTACCTGAAAGGAAAAGAAATGCTGATGGCTAATGGGTATCATGATATTGGCATGGATCATTTTGCCGTTTCCGGGGACGACCTGTATAAGGCCAGGAAACTGGGCACTATCCATCGCAATTTTATGGGCTATACCACGCAGACCACCGGTTTCCTTTTGGGCCTTGGTGTAAGCAGCATCAGCGATATGGGAAATGCCTTTGCCCAGAATGAAAAGAACATCAGGGATTATTATAACGCGCTCAACGCGGGTAAACTGCCCATTAAAAAAGGATACTTTCTCACAGAAGAAGACCTTTCCTTCCGGAAATATATTTTGGATATCAGTTGCAAGGGACACACGGTCTTCAACGAAAAAGACCTTCCAACCCTTGAACAGTTTGTTTTTCCAAGGCTAAGTGAACTGGCCAAAGACGGCCTTGTACAATGGGATATTTCAGGATGTGAACTCACTGCACAGGGTTATTATTTTCTCCGTAATGTTTGCAGCGCTTTTGATGT
The DNA here is from genome assembly GCA_964460925.1 of uncultured Flavisolibacter sp. GTDB lineage: Bacteria > Bacteroidota > Bacteroidia > Chitinophagales > Chitinophagaceae > Flavisolibacter. The sequence continues at coordinate 10,561 of CAYWSQ010000118.1, forward strand.
AAAGCTGCACAGGGATGAACAGGTCAGGTCAGCAGTATTCAGCAAGGCAATCTGATTTTGCCCGGCAGCAGGGCTGTAATCCTTTCATTATTGTTTTACTTATCAATCACGGTGGCTTGCGGCTGTATTTTTCCATTAATCTGCCTGCACAGTATTTCATGCCGGAATGATTCTCTTCATAAGGTATCCCCTTTCATACAATCTGAATTTATTTGATCATCCAGGCAGGATGATAGGCAAAATAATTCTGTTAAAAGGTTCTTAACTGTTGTTTTCATTGACGCCCTCTTAACAGGTGAAAATTGAACCGGGCTGATTTATATCAATACAATCTTGCATGTGGCTCATGTTCCCGGCAGGTACCGGGTGTTAGTTTTAGTTCTTAATTAAAACTCATGTCCATCTTGCTTCACCCCTTGAAAACCATTGCGGAAATACAAAAAGAATTCCATGAAAAATTTCCTTACCTGAGAATCATTTTTTTTCCGGGGAAGGGAAGGGATGGCGATGTGCTGATGGGCGACCTGGCCCTGGGCAATCTTTGTAAAGAATGGAATGAAGGCCAGATACTGATCCATTCTTTTCACTCTGTAAAGGAGACTGAATTGATTTTTGCAAGCAAACTTAAGATCGAGGTGAAAATAGAAAGAAAGCAGAACCAGGGATGGATGGATACCCGACGTTCTTATTACCTGTCGCTGGATACCCATAATGAAATGGGCAGGCTGGCATCACAAGTGCAGGCTTCCGATATGATATAAAAAATACGCATGATGCATACCGTTATTTTCCAGAATGTGTTTTTTCTTAATGCTGCCGCAGTGCTCCTGTTTTTCATTGCCTGGAAACAACCGCGCATGGCCAAACTGATTTTTGCCATCCTCTTTACCGGTTCAGCCATTTTTAACCTGGTATTTTCAGTGTACGCCAATCATCCTGGAATGCAATCCTACATCCACCTGGTGAGCTTCCCACACTATGAAAGCTGGGCTCTTTTATTGTTTGGCATATTGCAATTATGGGTTGCCTTATCACTGGTATTGCGTGGCTGGGTTTATATATCCGGTGTGCTGGCGGGTATCATTATTTTAGGAGCTATCGTTCCATTGGGCAGCAGTATGGTTTTCCCTTC
>CAYWSQ010000119.1:0-11672 GCA_964460925.1 uncultured Flavisolibacter sp.
TAAAAAATAAAAGCAAGGCCGGGAAGGCGGGAAGACGGTAAGTAGCTACTAATAGCAACAACAATTATATAATCAATGAACAAAATAAATATCATCAATAGCCGCTTTGTTCCACTTGCAATGGAAAACATTGACACGGACCAGATCATACCGGCACGCTTTCTCAAGGCCACAACAAGAGAAGGCTTTGGGCAAAATCTCTTTCGTGACTGGAGATATGAAAATGATGATCCTTCACAACCAAAAAAAGACTTTATTCTCAACAATCCCTCCTACTCAGGAGAAATTTTGGTAGCCGGAAAAAACTTCGGCTGCGGATCATCAAGAGAACATGCTGCATGGTCGATACTTGATTATGGTTTCAGAGTGGTGGTATCCAGTTTTTTCGCCGACATCTTCCGCAACAATGCCCTGAACAATGGTCTATTACCAGTGCAGGTAAGCGAGGATTTCCTTCAATCCATTTTTGCTTTATCACCCACATCCACACTCACCATCAACCTTGAAGAACAAAGCATCACCATTGACGAAACAGGCGCCAAGGAAAGCTTCGCCATCAGCTCCTATAAAAAGACCTGCCTCCTCAATGGTTTTGATGATATCGATTATTTACTGAGCCTGAAAGAAGAGATCAGTGCCTTTGAACAAAAAATTACAGCCTGAGATGAACAAACATATTGCCGTTTTACCGGGAGATGGTATTGGTCCGGAAGTAACTAAACAATCCATCAAAGTACTGAATGCTGTAGCCGAAAGGTTTGGTCATGAATTTGATTTCACCTACGCGCTTATGGGCGCAGAGGCCATTGACCAGGCAGGAACTCCACTGCCTCCTGAAACACTTGAAGCCTGCATGGAGGCGGATGCCATCCTGTTTGGCGCCATTGGTGATCCAAGGTTTGATAATGATCCCAATGCAAAGGTGAGACCCGAGCAGGGTTTGCTGCAGTTACGCAAGGCACTCGGACTTTTTGCCAATATCCGGCCCGTATCCGGTTATGCAAACCTGCACCATCTTTCACCACTAAAACCTACGCAGCTCGAAGGTGTTGACTTCGTAGTGTACCGCGAACTCACAGGGGGCATTTACTTCGGCGAAAAAAAACTGGATGAAGAAGGGGGACAAGCTTCGGACCTCTGCGTGTACAGCCGTGCGGAAATTGAAAGGATCGCACATCTTGCTTTCAAAGCGGCTCAGCAAAGAAAAAAGAAACTAACCCTTGTAGATAAAGCCAATGTACTGGAAACCTCGAGGCTCTGGCGCCGCGTGGTGAAAGAACTGGCAACCGGTTACCCTGATGTAACAGTAGATTATATGTATGTGGATAATGCTGCCATGCAGATCATTGTCAATCCAAAACAGTTTGACGTAATACTTACAGAAAATATGTTTGGTGATATCCTGAGCGATGAGGCCAGCGTGATCGGTGGTTCACTGGGTATGTTGCCTTCCGCTTCTGTGGGTGTGCACACAGCCTTGTTTGAACCCATTCATGGTTCCTATCCACAGGCAGCAGGAAAAGATATTGCCAATCCCATGGGTTCTATTTTGTCGGCAGCGATGTTATTGGATCATTTAAAGATGACGGAAGAAGCAGCTCTTGTCAGAGAGGCTGTGGAATGGACACTCAATTCAAAATTTGTGACGAAGGATATTGACCCGGTGAATTCTTATTTCACTTCAACGATTGGTGATATCGTAGCGGAGTATGTGAGTGGGAGAATGTCGAGGGAGGTGAATGTGGTGAATATTGAGTTGAGGAAGTCAACGTTGATCTAAAGATTTTTTTACGCAGAGAAAAGAGAATGGAGTTATTTATACTTATCAAATCAGACAATCTGAAAGAAAGGTAAAAAAGAGAAAGGGAGAGTTTATGAATTTGAACCGCTACTTACCGTCCGAGGCAGCCGTAGCTTCAGCGAAGGTTGCCTTCCCGCTGTGTCAGCCGTCCGCGTGCGCTGAAGCTATAGCGGAGGCGCAAGCTTCAGCGAAGGCTGGTCTTCCCGGCTATTTCATTGTTCTCAAAACAATTTAGATCAATACTGAATAAAAATATAAGCTGAATGTATTTCAACAACGAAACAATTATCTACCACGAAGGAAAATTTATGAAGGCGGCAGAGGCACGGTGCAGTGTGTTCGACCAGTCGCTGCATTATGGTTACGCGAGCTTTGAAGGCATCCGCTCCTACAAAACATCCAAAGGCACACGTATTTTCAAAGCCAAAGAACATTTTGAGCGGCTGAAATTTTCATCCGAAGCCGTAGGCATTCCCTACCCTTTCAACAATGCTGAACTTATTGATATCTCTTATGCACTCCTGGAACAGAATGGTTTCAGCAATGCCTATCTCCGTCCACTGGTGAGTTGTTCACCCAATATGACACTCACCAAAGGAAAAACCGCGCAGCTCACCATCGCCGCATGGGAATGGCCGGCCTACCTGGGAGATAAATTATTGAAACTGAAAACGGCTTCCTACAGGAGGATCAGCCCGGCCAGTTTTAAAGTAGAAGCAAAAGTATCCGGGCATTATGTGAACTCCATCCTCGCCACACAGGAAGCAAAGGATCATGGATATGACGAGGCCCTGTTACTTGATATGGAGGGATACGTAGCTGAAGGTCCGGGTGCGAATATTTTCATTGAAATAAATGGTGTGCTTCATACACCACAAACAGGAAGTATTCTTCCCGGCATCACCCGCGCAACTGTTCTGGATATCTGCAAACAATCAGGTATCGAAGTGGAAGAAAAGAAGATCCGTCCTGAAGAATTGCTCAAAGCTGATAGCGCTTTCTATTGCGGTACTGCGGCTGAGATCATAGGGATACAGTCGATTGATGGGAAAAATTTTCCAATGGAATGGAAAGATTCTATCGGGGCGGTGATTCAGCAATCATATCAAAACCTAGTGCTGGAAAATGAAAACATCATAGAACAAGTAGCATGAGAGAGGCTGATGGCAATTGGCCATTAGCCATTAGCTTGGTAATATTTGAGATCGCGCAGAGATTTTGAAATTGAGCCACTACTTACCGTCTTCCCGGCTATCATTCATAGATATAAACCCTATAAGAGAAAAAAAGGCATCAAAACTTCATATAATAGAGCATGAGCCAAATCAACAGGTATAGCAAAACACTAACACAGGATGAAACACAACCTGCAGCCCAGGCCATGCTGTATGGTATCGGTCTGACCGATGAAGACATGAACAAAGCCCAGGTAGGCATCGTAAGCATGGGCTATGATGGCAATACCTGCAATATGCATTTGAACGCCCTTGCGGCTCTCGTAAAGAAAGGCGTATGGGACCAGGACCTCGTGGGACTCATCTTCAATACCATCGGTGTAAGTGATGGCATGAGCAATGGAACCGATGGCATGCGCTTCTCGTTAGTAAGCCGGGATATCATTGCCGACTCCATTGAAACCGTCTGCGAAGCCCAGTATTATGATGGTCTCATTGCCCTTCCTGGTTGTGACAAGAACATGCCCGGATCCATCATGGCCATGGGCCGCATCAACCGTCCTTCCATCATGGTTTATGGTGGCACCATTGCACCCGGACATCACAACGGGCAGGATTTAAATATAGTTTCCGCTTTTGAAGCATTAGGACAAAAGATCGCCGGCAAAATTTCAGCAGAAGATTTTAAATGCGTGGTGAAAGCAGCCTGTCCGGGTGCCGGCGCCTGTGGCGGCATGTACACCGCCAATACCATGGCCGCTGCTATAGAAGCGCTGGGCATGAGCCTGCCCTACTCTTCTTCCAACCCAGCTACCAGTGAAGAAAAAAAGAATGAATGTCTCGCTGCAGGAAAAGCCATACGCCTGCTGCTCGAAAAAAACATAAGGCCCTCGGATATCATGACCCGAAAAGCTTTTGAAAATGCCATCACGCTGATTATGGTCCTGGGTGGTTCCACCAACGCGGTAATGCACCTGGTGGCCATGGCTAAATCAGTGAATGTTCCATTGACCCAGGATGATTTCCAAACAATCAGTGACCGTGTGCCGGTGCTGGCAGATTTTAAACCAAGCGGTAAATACCTGATGCAGGACCTGCATCAATATGGAGGCGTACCCTCGGTAATGAAATATTTATTGCAGCAAGGTTTGTTGCATGGAGATTGTTTGACTGCAACAGGTAGAACGCTTGCCGAAAATCTTGAAACAATGCCTGCTCTTGATTTTAATAAACAACAAATCATTCTCCCTGTCGAAAAGCCGCTGAAAAGAACAGGTCACCTGCAGATCCTTTATGGCAACCTGGCTCCCGGTGGAAGTGTGGCTAAGATCAGCGGAAAGGAAGGAGAATTATTTGAAGGTCCCGCGAGAGTTTTCGATGGAGAAAAGGAATTGATTGAAGGCATACACAATGGCAGGATCAAAGTTGGAGATGTAGTCGTGATCCGTTACGTGGGACCGAAAGGTGGTCCAGGAATGCCTGAAATGCTGAAACCCACATCAGCCATCATTGGTGCAGGATTAGGTCATTCAGTTGCACTGATCACTGATGGAAGATTCAGTGGCGGCACACATGGATTCGTGGTAGGACATATCACCCCCGAAGCCTTTGATGGAGGCACCATCGCGCTGGTGCAGGATGATGACCGCATCGTGATCGATGTCGCGCAAAAAAAGATGAGTCTTCTCATCAGTGATGAAGAATTGAAAATAAGAAGAGCGGCCTGGAAACAACCTGCTCTCAAAGCAACAAAAGGAATTCTTTTCAAATATGCAAAACACGTTACAACAGCCGCAGAAGGATGCGTTACGGACGAAGCCTGAGAGCTTCAGTGGTTCTGAAGCCGTGCTGAATGCCTTTATAGCAGAAGGCGTACAGACCATATTTGGTTATCCCGGTGGTGCCATCATGCCGATCTATGATGCGCTGTATGATTACACCGACCGGTTGGAACATGTGCTGGTAAGACATGAACAGGGCGCCATCCACGCTGCACAGGGATTTGCAAGAGCATCTGGTAAAACAGGAGTTGTGTTAGCAACAAGTGGTCCGGGTGCAACCAATCTTGTCACCGGCCTTGCAGATGCGCTGATCGACAGCACACCGTTGGTTTGTATTACAGGACAGGTATTCGCACACCTGTTGGGAACAGATGCCTTCCAGGAAACCGATATCATTAACATCACCACACCGGTTACCAAATGGAATTACCAGGTAACAGATGCCAGTGAAATTCCATCAGTTCTCGCCAAAGCATTTTTTATCGCGGGCAGCGGAAGACCGGGACCGGTGCTGATTGACATTACCAAGAATGCACAACTGCAAAAGATCGATTATATCCCTTATGAGAAATGTAGTTTCATCCGCAGTTACCGCCCCAAACCTTTCATACGTTCCTCATTCATTGAAGAAGCAGCACGCATCATTAATGCGGCTGAAAAACCTTTCGTGGTATTCGGACAAGGCGTGATCCTGGGAAGGGCGGAAAAAGAATTCCAGGATTTTATTGAAAGAGCCGGCATTCCCGCGGCATGGACCATCATGGGATTAAGTGCATTGGATTCAGACCATCCTTTGAACATGGGCATGCTGGGCATGCATGGAAATTATGCACCCAATGTACTCACCAATGAATGTGATGTGCTGATCGCCGTGGGCATGCGCTTCGATGACCGGGTCACCGGCAGGCTGGATAAATACGCGAAGCAGGCGAAGATCATTCACCTCGATATAGACCCGGCTGAAATAGATAAGAACGTAAAAGCAACCGTTCCTGTCTGGGGTGATTGCAAGGAAACACTCCCGCTTCTTACAGCACAACTACAACAAAAATGTTACCCGCAATGGATCCAGCGTTTCAAGGAACTGGAACAGGATGAAATTGACCAGTGCATTTACAATGAACTGAATCCCGCATCAGGACAATTGACCATGGGAGAAGTGATCAGGGAATTGAATGAACTCACCAATGGGGAAGCCATCATTGTAACAGATGTAGGACAGCACCAGATGGTGACCTGCCGTTATGCCAAATTCAAAAAGAGCCAGAGCAATATCACTTCAGGCGGATTGGGAACAATGGGTTTCGCACTGCCAGCAGCGATCGGTGCGCAATACGGGGCACCGGGGAGAACGGTTGTTGCCATCATTGGTGACGGTGGTATTCAAATGACCATACAGGAACTGGGTACGATCATGCAGTCTGATGTTCCGGTTAAGATTTTAATCCTGAACAACCGTTTCCTGGGAATGGTGCGCCAGTGGCAGGAGCTCTTTCACCAGAAAAGATATTCATTCGTAGAGATCGAAAGCCCGGATTATGTACAGGTAGCAAAAGGCTACCGCATTGAAGGCAGCAGTGTTTCCGGAAGAAATGATTTAAGAGCAGCATTGCAGACCATGCTGGATCATGATGGCGCATACCTGCTGGAGGTGCTTACAGGAAAAGAGAACAATGTTTTTCCCATGGTGGAAGCAGGAACCAGCGTTTCTGAAATCAGGTTAAAATAAGATGATGCTTAAAAAAGAATTCACTATAACGGTTTATACCGAAAACCAGATCGGCCTGCTCAACCGCATTGCCATCATTTTCTCCCGCAGGAAAGTGAGCATTGACAGTATCAACTCCTCTCCTTCGGAGATCGAAGGCATTTACCGCTTCACGATCGTGATCAATGAAACCGTGGAGATGGTAACCAAGATCGCGCGGCAGATCGAAAAACAGGTGGATGTGCTCAAGGTATACATGAACACTTCAGACGAGATCGTGTGGCAGGAACTGGCTTTGTATAAAGTGGCCACCAGCGAGATCGCTGAAAAAGTGCAGGTGGAGAGATTGCTCAGGCAGTATGGTGCCAAGGCAGTCGTGATCAGGAAGGATTATACCGTCTTTGAAACAACGGGTCACCGGGAAGAAACGGACGCATTGATCAGGTTCCTGGAACCATTTGGCCTGATTGAATTTGTGAGAAGTGCCAGGATCGCCATTATCAAGGACAGTCATGGGTTCCATGAAAAACTCAAGGAGTTTGAAGCTATGGCACCAGGACCTGCGCTCGTGGAAAACGAATTCCTGAATGAAAGGGAAAATGTATTCGATGTGTAAGTATTATCAATCAAATAATTCATCATCATTAAAACAAACCAACCTACCATGGCAAAATTAAATTTCGGAGGTGTAGTGGAAAATGTAGTGACCCGCGAAGAATTTCCTTTATCAAAAGCACAGCAGGTGCTGGAAAATGAAACTGTAGCAGTGATTGGTTATGGTGTGCAGGGACCGGGACAGGCACTCAACCAGCGTGACAATGGGATCAACGTTATCGTGGGCCAGCGCAGGCATAGCAAGTCATGGGACAAGGCTGTAAAAGATGGATTCGTTCCCGGTGAAACACTTTTTGATATTGAAGATGCCCTGGAAAGAGGAACCATCATTTGTTATTTACTGAGTGATGCGGCACAAATTGAATTATGGCCTACGGTAAAAAAATACCTGACTCCAGGAAAAGCCCTCTATTTCTCCCATGGTTTTGGTATCACCTACAACGAACAGACCGGCATCATCCCTCCTCCCGGTGTGGATGTTTTCCTGGTAGCTCCTAAAGGTTCGGGCACTTCGCTGCGCCGCATGTTCCTTCAGGGCCGTGGGCTCAACAGCAGTTATGCCATCTTCCAGGATGCCACAGGTCGGGCCTTTGAAAGAGTAGCTGCCATGGGCATAGCCATCGGCAGCGGGTATCTTTTTGAAACTGATTTCAAGAAAGAAGTGTACAGTGATCTGACCGGGGAACGCGGAACCCTGATGGGTGCCATCCAGGGAATTTTTGCAGCCCAGTATGAAGTGCTCCGTAGTAAGGGCCACTCACCTTCCGAAGCTTTTAATGAAACAGTGGAAGAACTGACACAATCACTCATGCCGCTGGTGGCGGAGAACGGGATGGACTGGATGTATGCCAACTGTTCCACTACCGCGCAAAGAGGCGCGCTTGACTGGTGGACAAGATTTCGTGATGCCACACTTCCTGTGTTCAATGAATTGTATGAAAGTGTTGCTGCTGGAAAAGAAGCAGCCAAATCCATTGAGAGCAACAGTAAAAAAGATTACCGCGAAAAGCTGGAGGCTGAACTAAAGGCCCTGCGGGAGAGTGAACTCTGGCAGGCCGGTAAAACAGTGAGAAGTCTCCGACCGGAGAACCAGGAACCAACCCTGCCCGGAAGCGCGGAGAAAAGATTTGAGAAAGTAAAGTTTTCATCAACCCTTTACCATGACTGATGACACGGTAAAAGAGAGGCAGTTGAATTTCCAGGAAGCATCAGCACGACTGGCCAAAGTCGTGAACAGGACACCGCTGATGTATTCAGCCAATCTTTCCAAACGGTATGATTGCGAGGTCTGGCTGAAGCGGGAGGACCTGCAGGTGGTGCGCTCTTATAAATTACGCGGTGCGTACAACATGATGAGCAGTCTCACCCCGGCCGAAATGCAAAAAGGGGTCGTGTGTGCCAGCGCGGGTAATCATGCCCAGGGTTTTGCTTACAGTTGCCGTAAGCTGGGCATCAAAGGAGTGATCTTTATGCCGGAGATCACTCCCATGCAAAAGATCAGGCAGACAGAATTTTTTGGAGAGGAATACATTGAAATCAGGCTGACAGGTGATACCTATGATGATTGCGCGGCTACCGCGAAAGCATTCACAGAGGCCATTGGCATGACCTTCATTCCACCATTTGATCATCGCCTGGTAATAGAAGGCCAGGGCACCGTGGCAGTTGAAATCCTGGATGACCAGGACCAGGTTGATTATCTTTTTGTACCGGTAGGTGGCGGTGGTCTCGGTGCCGGTGTGGGTAGTTATTTCAAAACTTTTTCTCCCCAAACAAAAATTATTGGAGTTGAACCGCAGGGTGCCCCATCCATGAAGACTGCTTTGCAGGAAGGACACCCGGTTACTCTTGAAACTATTGACCGCTTCATTGACGGAGCCGCAGTGCAGCGTGTGGGTGACCTGAGTTTTTCCATCTGCAGGGAAGTGCTAGATGAAATGCACCTGGTGCCGGAAGGAAAAGTCTGCACTTCTATTCTGAATCTTTACAATGAAGAAGCCATTGTAGTGGAACCGGCAGGTGCCTTATCCATTGCCGCACTCGATGATTACCGTGAAGTGATCAGGGGAAAGAAAGTGGTTTGCATTATCAGCGGTGGCAATAATGATATTGAAAGGATGCAGGAGATCCGCGAAAGATCGCTGCAGTACGAAGGTCTGAAGCATTATTTCCTGGTCAATTTCGCGCAACGCCCGGGTGCGCTGAGAGAATTTGTGAACCAGGTGCTCGGACCTTATGATGATATAACCCGCTTCGAATACATACAGAAACATAATAAGGAAAAAGGTCCTGCACTGGTAGGCATAGAGCTGAGAACCCGTTCAGATTATGAAGTATTGTTAGGCAAGCTGGAACAATATCATTTCAGCTTTACGGAACTGAACAAGGATGACAGCCTGTTTGGCTATATGGTATGATCGATGGAAACATGATTTTTGCCCGGGGATTGTCTTTTGATTCATAAACTCGCTATCTTGGCAAAAGAAAAGTCCACTGTAGATACAGCGGACGTTAACGATTGCTTGCTATATGAATATTTTGACCTGAACAGGGTGTTTCGATTGCTTACTCCATTTTTTCTCGACCAATGCTGACGCTAAATTAATGACCGCAGGGACTGCAACCGGTACAGATTTCAACCGGTTTCATGATGTCAAAGGAATGATTGATGTTGCCGAACCCCTGCTGCCATTGTATTTCACAAAAAAAGAGCTCTTATGTCCAAGCGTTCTGCCGATATATTATTCCAGTTGATCAAATCGATGGCCAAATCGGAAAAACGCCATTTCAAATTATACATCAAACGAAGTTCTTCAAATGAGAACCTCAAGATCGTTCAGCTTTTTGATGCCATGGACCGCCAGGAAGACTATGATGAGAAGTTGCTGCTGAAAAAACTGCCCGCGATCCAGAAGTCACAATTATCCAATCTCAAAGCCCATTTGTACAAACAGGTCCTGGCCAGTTTACGCCTGCTGAAAAGTACGGACAGTATCGACCTGCAGTTAAACGAACAATTTGATTATGCCCATATCCTGTATAAAAAAGGGCTTTTTCATCAAAGTTTAAAATTGCTGGAGAAGGCAAAGGAAACAGCAAAGGCCAACCAGAAATTCACCTACCTCACGCAGGTGATTGCACTGGAAAAAAGAATTGAATCCCTGCACATCACCAGGAGCATGCAGGACCGTGCGGAAAGTTTATCCGAAGAAGCGATCCAGGTAAGCACGCATATTGATATGGTGGCCCGTTTATCCAATCTGTCACTGCAGTTATATAGTTGGTACATCCGCCATGGTCATGCACGCAACAGGGATGATGAGGCGAGGATACTTGCTTTTGTAAAAGAGCTCCTGCCCGAGAAAGCCTGGGAGCAGACAGGATTTTATGAAAAGCTCTACCTCTACCAGAGTTTTGGCTGGTATGCATTCATCCTGCAGGACTTTCTGAAGTACTACCGGTATGCACAAAAATGGGTGGACCTGTTTAATGAGCACCCGCTCATGAAAAGAGTGGAGACGGGACATTATATCAAAGGCATGCACAACCTGCTGAATGCGCATTTCAACCTGCGTAACCACCAGCGGTTCACTGTAACACTTTCGCAGTTCGAAACCTTCGCCCGTACAGAAAGGGTGCAGCAAAATGAGAATTTCCGGATCCATTCGGAGTTGTACATACTGCAGGCGAAGATCAACCAGCATTTTCTGAAAGGAAATTTCAGGGAAGGTGTTGAGATGGTGGCGGGGATTGAAGAAAAGATCAACGAGTATGCGGTTTATATTGACCCGCATCGCGTGATGGTTTTGCATTACAAGATCGCGAGCCTTTACTTCTGTAATGGAGATTATGGCACGGCTATCGATTACCTGCAAAAAATTCTGAACGATCATGTGGGTCTTCGATATGACCTGCTGTGTTATGCCAGGCTGATGCACCTGCTGGCACATTTCGAACTGGGCAATCATGAATTGATGGAATATCTTTCCAAATCGGTTTACCGGTTCATGTCAAAAATGGAAAACCTGACGGCTTTTGAAGAAGAAATGCTGAAATTCCTGCGCCGCTCGGCATACATCCCTCCATTTAAAATGAAAAAGGAACTGGAAAAGTTCCTGGACAAAGTACAGCAACTGGAAAAGAATCCATACCAGACCAGGGTATTTGTGTACCTCGATATCATTTCCTGGGTCAAAAGCAAGATCGCTAATAAACCCATGCATGTTATTATGCAGGAGAAATACAGGAATGAGGTGAGGACGATGGGAGTGGTGAGGACTAAAACGGGATGACAAGTCGAAAGTCAAAATTCAAAATTCAAAAGCATTTTTTTACCGCAGAGAGAAGGAGATCGCGCAGAGAATTTGGAATAAGGGCATTACTTACCGTCTTCCCGCCTTCCCGGCCTTGCTTTTATTTTTCAGAAATAGCCGGGAAGGCCAGCCTTTGCTGAAGCTTCGGCTGACACAGCGGTAAGACGGTAAGTAGAGTCACTCTATTCAAAAGTGTTTTTATGAATCTGATTTTGAGTTTTGAATCATTACTGTCCGGTAAATCACCATTAATTTAAAAGAAAAGGAGGCTGTTTAAGC
>CAYWSQ010000120.1:0-11541 GCA_964460925.1 uncultured Flavisolibacter sp.
AACATTCATACGCGATGTAATTATAAACATCTTGAAACTCAGGATTGTTCGAATGGGGGAGGTTAAAAAAACCTGTGTTGCGCATTTCTTCTCTAGTTTTTTCAATAAATTGTCTATCGCTTGATAAACAGCCTTCAATTATGGTTTTAGCAAATTTCCAGTTAGTTGATATTTCTGACAAAAGCAGACACACCACTTTATTTTCGGATCTAAGTGAAACTGAAATTCTCAATGTCAATTATAGTTTTAATCCTTATGTCTAATATAATCATAAAACAAGGCAGTCGAATTTACTACCTCCAGTACGAACTAACTCATAAGGATAACAGGGTGCAACGTTTCAAAGTATGGCCAGTAAAGAACCCCGACCTTTTTATAGTCCTTGAGAATAACGAGCCATTGATCAGGGGAAAGGGATTGAAGAAACGCCGGATAGATTGGAAGCAAATAGAAGGGCCGCAAAGAAGCCAGGCTACCATTGACCAGATAGTGAAGGAAATCACCAACCCTACTAAGCCTCAAAAGGATATTATCTACCCCTCGACAACTTATAACCGAAAAAAGAAGCCAGGAGATCAGACAACTTTAGGAGATAGAAAAAGCACTGTATAAAAATACAAGGCTAAGCATATTACATCACGCCACATTAGCGTGAATTACAAAGTTACAAAAAGAAGTAAAAGACAACTAGTCGGGCAACTAACCAGAAACAAAAAACCCTGAAATATAGACTGGGCCTACGTTTCAGGGAATTTAACCGTGCCCCGGGCCGGACTTGAACCGGCACTCGCATTGCTGCGAACAGGATTTTAAGTCCTGCGTGTCTACCAATTTCACCACCAGGGCCTGATAGAGAAAAAAAATCCTCCGCTAGGGAGGATTTGCTGAGCGGAAGACCGGGCTCGAACCGGCCACCCCGACCTTGGCAAGGTCGTGCTCTACCAAATGAGCTACTTCCGCTTTTAACTAATTCTATTTCACAAAACAAAGAACTAAGGGGTTGCAAAAATAGGTATTGAGAGCATTGCAACAAAAAATCACGCAAAATTATTTAGGAGCGCTATACTTAGGCGTGTACATGGTGCTTTCCTGTACCACTACATTCTTCGGAGTTGCATTCTTGTAACGTTCTGCATACAAATTATAGCAACTGCCCAGCACAAATGCCAGCAAACAAAAAATAGAAAGATAAAACAGGAAACCAGAGGAGGCTACCCAGTTGTGGGTGAAATCCCTGTCCTGGACTTTCTGTAATTCTTCGTGGTATTCTGCCTGACGATAATCCATAAATCGATTTTGTGGGGCAAAAATAAGGCAGGAAGTGAAATGTTAAAAATTATTGTTGATTTTTAAAGGATTAGCCTCAAATAAAAGCATTTAACCATCCTTCTTACTTCCAACAATGGCTTTGAAGGTTTTTTTGCGCTTTGCAAAATGCTCCCAGACTATATTTCCATGGTACACACCGGGTAGTTTTTTTAATTGAATCCGCTTCAGCTTGTTTTTTTCTTTCCTGTAAAAAAACAGCCAGTCAAAAAATCCCAAGTGCGCTTTGAAGATGGCAATGAAATAACCCATATCCCCCCCAAGCAATCCTTTCAGGGCAGAAACCTGGTCGAGCATGAGGCGGTAAGGGATCTTCCACCATTTCTCTGATAAAGGAAGATTCTTGGAAAGGAGTATCTGGTTGTTCCTGAAATTGAGAAAGGTTTTTCTTGAATTGCCCTTGGGTAACGTTCCTCCTCCTACATGATAAACAACAGAAAGCGGGCAACAAAAAATTTTGTAACCGGCGAGATGAATTCTCCAGCAAAGGTCAATCTCTTCCTGGTGTGCAAAAAAATAGGGATCAAAGCCATTCATTTCATGATATACACTGCTCCGGATGACCATGGCAGCACCGCTTGCCCAGAATACTTCTTCAGTGGCATCATACTGTCCGTGATCCATCTCGCAAAAATCAAAGACACGGCCACGCGCAAAGGGATATCCATAATAATCGATCCAGCCACCGGCACCTCCTGCGTATTCAAACAACGTCTTGTTTTTATATGCCATAATTTTCGGCATGCAGGCTCCATGTGCTGGATCCTTTTCGAGCAGTCCGATCATGGGTTCCAGCCATCCATCCGTTACTTCCACATCGGAATTAAGCAGTACATAATACTCAGCGTCCACCTGCTTCAAAGCCTCATTATAACCCTGGGCAAAGCCATGATTTTTTTCAAGCTGTACCAGTCTGACATCAGGAAAATGCTGTTGCAGGAATTCAATGGAATCGTCTGTTGATGCATTGTCGGCCACAATAATACTTGCACCCGGGTATGTAGTTTTCACAACCGAAGGGAGGTATTCACCCAGGTGATGTTTACCGTTCCAGTTGAGGATGACAATAGCAACAGAAGGCAGGTTCAACTACAATTTATTTGATCAAAAATAAGAGAAGCGAATATATACTTATTATTTTCGGAAGATGATAGGTCAACTGTTAAACTGGCGTACCCTGCTGGCTCTTGTGGCGATACTGATCGTGAGTGGTACCATCTGGTATTCGTCCTATCTCGCCCGTAAAATTGAAAAAGAGGAAAAACAAAAAGTAGATGCCTGGGTGGAAGCTACCAGCCTGCTGGCCAGCCCATATTTTACAGGTGATACCCGCCTGAATCTCCGGGTGATCAACGACAACACGGATATCCCGATCATCTGGACTAACGAGAATGACAGCATTATCGAGTTCAAGAATATTGATACCGCTGAAATCTCTAAGGATCCGGAATACCTGGATAAAATGCTAGCTGACCTGCGCGCGGAAAACAAACCCCTCGTTTGGAAAGATCCACTGGACACCACCCGCGTTAACCGCTACTATTATGGCCATAGCCGGCTGCAGGATGAAGTCCGTTATTATCCCCTGGTACAACTCTTCATTGTCGGACTTTTTATTCTCATCACCATATTGGCATTAAGAGGAAATTACCGCTCTACCCAGAATCATTTATGGGCCGGGATGGCAAAGGAAACGGCCCACCAGTTAGGTACTCCTGTATCATCACTGGAAGGATGGGTGGAACTCCTGAAAGAAACACATCCGGGTGAGGCTTTCCTGCCGGAAATTGAGAAAGATGTAAGCAGGCTTCGGCTTGTGTCGGACAGGTTTGGCAAGATCGGCAGCACTCCGCAACTGGAGGTGAAGAATGTGGTGGAGCAGGTTGACCAGATGGTGGAGTACATCCGTAAGCGGGCGGGTGGCAAGGTTAGCTTTGCCATCAATGATCATGGACAGAAACAGATGCAGGCAAGGATTTCCGCTCCTTTGTTTGACTGGGTGATCGAAAACCTTCTCAAAAATGCACTTGATGCGATGGAAGGAAAGGGTTCGATCAACATTGACATCCGCGAAAGCGAAAAAAATATCACCATTGATGTGGCAGATACCGGGAAAGGGATCTCGGCCCAGAATATCAACCAGGTGTTCAAGCCTGGTTTCACCACAAAAAAAAGAGGCTGGGGACTTGGACTGAGCCTGTCGAAGCGGATCATTGAGCAATATCACAAGGGAAGTTTAACCGTTAAAAGTTCTGAACCAGGAAAAGGCACAACTTTTAGAATTGTTTTGATAAAATAGATACATTTGCAACCCCTGAGGGTATTTGGAGAAGCAAAGGCTTCAAAATCCAAAGCTCAAAGGATGGCCTGCCCAGGTGGCGAAATTGGTAGACGCACTACCTTGAGGTGGTAGCGCTGGAAACGGCGTGCTGGTTCGAATCCAGTCTTGGGCACAGAAAGAAGAGCGGAGAAACAGAGCGAGAGCGAAGTTCTTCGCTCTTCTTTTTTCCTCCGCTTTAGCTCTGTTTTCCCGCGCTTGCATCTTCAATTCAGTAATATGTATCGTCGGGATGCTGGTTCGAACCTGCCTGCCGGCAGGCAGGTCCAGTCTTGGGCACAAGGAACAATGAGCGGAGAAACAGAGCGAGAGCGTTTCTCCGCTCTACTTTTTCCTTCTACTCTCGCTCTGTTTCTCCGCACCAATCGTAACCATCTCTTTTCTTCCAACTCGTCAAATACACATTATTAGCTGTTGTTTTTCTCCTGATTGACTGTTTAAATCACCTTGCTTGATTTAATAGCACATTGTTATTTTATTCCCTACAGCCTATCTCAATGTTTGCTTACGAAAACCTGGAAGTTTACAAGAAAGCCTTAAGTACCAATCGAAAAGTCTATGGTCTTCTGAAGAATAACCATACCATCGCTCCATACGCAAAGTATCAATTAGGAAAAGCCAGTCTCAGTATTATGCTGAACATTGCAGAAGGCAGTGCCAAGTTCAGCAACAGGGATAGAAAAAATTTTTACACAATTGCGCGGGGATCTGTTTTTGAATGCTCAAGTTTGATAAGCTTTTTGCATGGTGAGGGAGAAATTGAAACGCCAACCAAAGACCTTTTATATAGTTCCCTCGAAGAAATATCCAAAATGTTATTCGTCATGATCCGCAACCTCTCAAAACCTGACTAACCTCTTTCTCCTTCCCTCCCTGTTCCTGTTCCTGTTCCTGTTTCTATTCTTCTACCTCCCAAAACTATACTGGTACTCAATCTTCCCATTCAGGCTCTTATGCTTATCATAAATGGCCTCCTTCACTTTCAACCCCTGTTCATTATACTGGTATCTCCAGATCAGGTAATCAGGATTGTTAACCGGTACCGTGATCTTCTGGATCACCTCATTTTTTGATGAATATTCAAACATGAATTCAGGCAGCAGGATGCCAACCTTTGAATTATGACGCACCACATCGGTGAGCATATTGTTTTCGTTGTAATAATAATAAACGGGTCCGCTGCGAACACCCCGCCTGATTTCCGTTTCTTCAATCACATTCCCTTCATCATCCAGTTTAAATTCCACTTTGGTGGAATCTGTACCATTTTTGATCCGCCACATGCTAATTGGACTGTTTCCTTTCCATTCCCACCTGTGCACATCTGATTTGTTCATGGATCTTGCCGAGTCAGATGAACTGTGTGTAATGCTCAATAATTGTCCCTGGTCATTGTAGGTATAGTTGGTAGTGCTTACCACGAGGTTGCTGCTATCAACCGTGCGGGTTACATTTCCATTGGCATCCGTGTAGGTAAGCAGGATGGAAGGCTGGCCCGCGCCACTGCGGGTAGTGGTCTTCAGTACCCGGGTGGCAGGATCAAATTGCTGCTCCACGTAAAAATCAGCTATACGGGTATTCTCTGCATCATAGCTGGTAAGAACCACACGAGTCACTTTATTCTTCATATAACTCCTGACCAGTTCTGCTGACTCGCGTGTGCCTATGATATCCTTGTAATAATGCTGGGCGGAAACCGGCAGGGTTGCCAGTGTAATAAACACAAGGAAGATTGCTCTCATCAAGATATTGTTTGTCCAAAAATAGAAAATGCTTTCCGTGAATCCACCTTTCCCCGGCAGAACTGGAGGTTTTGTCTTTATTTTTAGGAAAATTTTGCGTGTCGCACCAGCCAGAACGTAAGGAGAAAAACTGCCTCAATTGCGGAACCACGGTGGCCGGGTATTATTGCCAGAACTGTGGTCAGCCCAATATCATAACAAAACAAAGCTTTTGGAGCCTGGCCAAACATTTTGTTTATGACATCCTCCATTTCGATGGTAAATTCTTCCATACGCTCAGGCATATTTTTTTCAGCCCTGGTTTTGTAGCCAGGCAGTATGTAAATGGTAAAAGAGCCAGTTACCTTGATCCGATCAGGATGTACCTGTTTACATCAGCTATATTTTTCCTGGTATTGTTCTCCATTACAAAAACCGGCGCTCCAACTGCGCCCAAAGCCCTTACAGCAGCAGAAAGGCAGGAGTGGAAATCTGTTCAGGAAGCTGTACTCCTGTCTGATCCATCAAACGAAAACGCAATTCAAAAGCTCAGGATGTTGAATGATACCAGTTACCCTGTTTATAATTCAGACATGCTTGATCTATCACTTATGAGATTGAGCAATGGAAAAAGATACAGGTCTGTTCATGACTATGATTCCATCCAACGAGCTTTGCCCCCTGGCGAAAGGGATAGTTGGATAAGGAAGAAAATAACAAGGAGGATGATTAGCCTGAATGAGCGATACCGTGGCATGGAACAGGAAGGCAATAAAGTGATCGGAAATTATATCCTGCACCAGTTTCCTTACATGCTATTTTTATCCCTGCCGTTCTTCGCTCTTATCCTGAAGCTGGTTTATGTGCGCCGGAAAGACCTGTATTACAGCGACCATGCCATCTTCACCTTATTTCATTACATACTGAGCTTTCTATTATTGCTGTTCCTGTTCGCTTTCAATGAACTGGAGGATCTCACAGGGTGGGAAGTGTTCAACCTGATGATCCTTGGGATGATCCTGGCCTGGTTGATCTATTTTTTGCTTGAACTGAAATATTTTTACCGGCAGGGCTGGGGTAAGACCATCCTGAAATTCATTATCATCAATTTTCTTGGAATTACATTGCTCACCATATTGCTGTTGATCTTTTTCTTTTTATCATTATTTCAAATTTAATACATGGAGCAGGCTGCATTTAACAGGTTGGTTAAGATCATGAAAGAGCTGAGGGAACAATGTCCCTGGGACCGTAAGCAAACCATTCATTCCCTGCGCCAGATGACGCTCGAGGAAACCTATGAACTCACCGGCGCCATTACCGATAACGACTGGAAGTCAATTAAAGAGGAACTGGGTGATCTCCTGCTTCATATCGTGTTTTATGCACGCATCGCCGAAGAGCAAAATCATTTTACAATCAATGATGTGGTGGAAGGCATATCCAAAAAACTGGTTGACCGTCATCCGCATATTTATGGTGATGTGAAGGTGAATGATGCTGATGATGTAAAACGGAACTGGGAAAAGCTGAAGATCAAAGAAGGAAAGACCTCTGTGCTCTCCGGTGTGCCCAAAGCCCTTCCTGCCCTGGTGAAAGCCATGCGGCTGCAGGAAAAAGCCAAACAGGTGGGATTTGAATGGGAGAACAAAAACCAGGTCTGGGAAAAAGTAAAAGAAGAAGAGGAAGAATTGCAGGAGGCTATCGATGGCGGTGATCCTGCAAAGGTTGAGGAAGAATTCGGTGACCTGATGTTTTCACTGGTGAACTTTGCACGGTTTTTGAACGTTGATGCCGAGAACGCTCTTGAGGTCACCAATAAAAAATTCATTAAGCGTTTTACCTTGATGGAAGAAAAGGCAATGGCATCAGGACAAAACCTGGACGCCATGAGTCTTGAAGAGATGGATGCCATCTGGAATCAAATCAAACGGACCAACGATTGAATCTTTCTCCCTTACATACGCATCTTCCCAAACGCAACCTGCTGATCTTTGCGGCCGGACTGCTGTTCCTGTCACTGATCTCTGCCTGGTATTTCAAAGTGCAGCCATCTGCGAATAACCAGCAACGTTATTTGCAGAATTATATCCACGATCAGGAAGAAGACGCCGCTGAACTCCTCAAAGATTCCCAACTGATGCGCAAACTGGTGCTCAAGTCGGAAAGCCTCCAGGAGTTCAGGAAGATCGAAAGCAAAAATTACGGGCTCTTTCTGTTTGCCGAAACTATTTCAGAAACACAGGATCTTTTGTTCTGGAACAACCAAAAGATCCTGCCACCACAGGTTGATTTCAGCATGCCGGATGGCGCCTACTTCCAGCACCTCGAAAACGGTTATTACGTGGTGCTGAAGTCAACACTCCGTTTCACCGGCATGAGCAATACCATCATGGCCTACGTGATGATACCTGTGCTGCACCAGTATTATCTGGAGACCGATTATCTCGTCAGCCGATTTGCTCATGACGGCGAAGCCCATCGCATAGTAACGCCATCAGATACACCCACTGAACTGGAAGTGACCTCGATCAGTGGCAAAAAATTATTTTATCTCAAGGAGGTAACCCATAGCAGGGTAATGGTGACGGATACCATCACTATTTTATTCCGGTTGGCAGCGCTGATCTTACTGCTGGTGTACCTGCATATCGTAGCGGAGAACATCACGCGTAAAAGAAGAGCCCTGCACGGCATCCTCTTTCTTGCATTAGGTTTCCTTGTTTTGAGAATCATCATTTACCAGTTTCCCGGGCTGTTTTCATTCCGCCAGTTCGATCTCTTCGATCCTTTGATCTATGCAGCCAATGATATAAATGCCTCGCTGGGCGACCTGCTGATCAATTCTATCCTCTTGTGCTGGCTCATCATTTTTGCCTGGTTCAATCTCGGTCCGGTGCAAAGGGTGCCCTCTTTCCTGAAGGACAATTGGGTCTATGCCTGGGGTGTGTTTTTTATTTTCATCCTGATCTTTTTCAGTTTCCAGTTTGCCAACATCATCAGGAGCCTGGTTTCGGATTCGAAGATATCTTTCAACGTTACCAATTTTTTCAGCCTGGATAAATACACGGTCATCGGGTTGATTGTGCTGGCCCTTCTTTCACTTGGTTATTATTACCTCACCAGGATCCTGTTCCGTTTCATCTTTCCCGTGTTTCGCCACCGGTACATCTATATCTACTTTATTCTTTTTGCAGTAGGACTTGTCTATCTCACCCTGCGTTCAGGCAATGATGTGGTATTATTTCATCTGCCGGTGCTCGTATGGCTGATGGTGTACACCCTGCTGGTTAGCCAGGAAAAATTTATCATCAACCGCTTCCGGATGACGGTGGCAGGGGCGTTGTTCTGGATCTTTGTTTTTTCTGTTTCACTTGCCGCGGTAATCCTGCAGGGCAATAAGCAGAATGAACTGGCCATCAGGAAGGGGATCGCTGAAAAGTACGACCAGCTCACTGACCCTACCAATGATCATACGATGAGCATTGCCATCACTTACCTTGACAACAGGTTTTTGGTCAGGAATTTTCACCGCTTTCAGTCGGAGCCTCAGAACAGCTTACTAAGAGACAGCATCCTCCGCCAGAACTTCACCAGCTATAATGCCCGTTACGATACCAAGATGTATGTATTCGATTCGCTCAACCGGCCGGTGAATAACAGGATGGATCCCAAGTCTTATCCGGAACTCAATACTTTATTCACAGTACAAAGTAAGAGCACGGGCATTCCGGATCTCAATTATATCGAGTCCTCTTTTGACCGGCTTACCTATATTACGAGGCGCATTATACGGGATACAACAGGCGTGCTGGGAAGTTTTTTTATCATCTCAACCCCAAGACAGTATGCAGGCACTACCGATGCCCTGTATCCCGAACTCTTCCGCCAGGTGAGCAGGCGCGATGATAACAATGCATCTGTTTATTCCTATGCGATCTATAACGATAAGCTGCTCATCTCTTCTTCAGATAAATACCCTTTCCAGATCCATATTTCCAGCGACCAGATCCCGCTGAGTGAATTTGAGGAAAGAAAGAATGGCGGAAATACGGAACTCTGGTATAAACCCAGCGGAAAGAAAGTGGTGGTGGTAGCTAAAAAAAGCGATTCACTTATCGAGAGCATTACCCTGTTTTCCTACCTTTTTTGCGCCTTCCTGTTCATGGTTGGACTGCTGCAACTCATATCCCTGGTCCTGCGCATCTTCAGGGAAAGAAGTTCCTTCAACCTTTTTTCAAGACTTAACATCCGTTCTCAGATCCATGGTACGGTCATCTTCATTTCCATTCTTTCTTTCTTCATCATTGGCGCGGCCACGATCTCTTTTTTCATATCGAGGTATAACCGTAATAATATTGACAAGCTGAGCCGCACTGCCGGAATCATGGTGAAGGAAATGGAAAAAAGACTGGCGGATACTTCGGCCTTCAATAAAAATCTTTCTGATTCGGCCACACATGCTAATATGCAGTTGCTGGTGACGGAGGTGGCCGACATCCATAACGCCGATGTAAATGTGTATGACCTGGATGGCAACTTGCAGGTAACTTCGGAGGATAAGGTGTATGAAGAAGGAATCCTCAGCACCAAGATGCATCCCTCGGCTTATTACCACCTGAACCGCCTGCAGCATATCCAGCATGTGCAGGAAGAGGAACTAAGTTCGCTGGAATACTGGAGCATTTATTCCACTGTGCGTAATGCCAGGGGGGAGGCGGTACACTACCTGAACATTCCTTATTTCTCATCACAGATCGACCTGAAGCAGGAGATCTCCAATTTTTTGGTCACTATCATCAACCTGAATGCTTTTATCTTTTTGATATCGGGAGTGATCGCCTTATTCATTACCAATAAGATCACGAGATCGTTTTCAGTGATTGGAGAAAAGATGAAGGAGATCACGCTGGGCAAGACCAACGAAGAGATCGTGTGGAACCGCAATGATGAAATAGGAGAGCTGGTGGTGCAGTACAATAAGATGGTACACCAGTTGGAAGCAAGTGCTGAAGCGCTGGCTAAAAGTGAAAGGGAAGGAGCCTGGCGCGAGATGGCGCGGCAGGTGGCGCACGAGATCAAGAACCCACTCACGCCAATGAAGCTGAGCATTCAGTATTTGCAAAAGGCGATCGATGGCAACCAGGGAAATGTAAAGGAGCTTACTGCCAATGTTGCCCATACGCTCATTGAGCAGATCGATCATCTTTCAAAGATCGCGGCGGATTTTTCGCAGTTTGCCAATATCGGTAATAAAAAGATCGAGCTGGTTGACCTTCACCAGGTGATTGGCATCCTGGTGGACCTGTACAGTTCCAATCCTAAAGTGGACATTGAGTGGAACAAGATACCAGGCAGTATTGTCCTAAAGGCGGATAAAACGCATATGAACAGGGTGTTTACCAACCTGCTGGCCAACGCAGTTGATTCCTGCATTGAAAAAGATGACTGTAAGATCATCATCAATGAATCACAGCGCGAACAGGTAATTACTATCAGCATAACTGATAACGGTGAAGGCATTCCTGCAGAGATGCATTCAAAGATTTTCACTCCAAATTTCACTACAAAAACTTCCGGAACGGGACTGGGGCTGGCCATGTCGAAGAGTATTATTGAGCAGGCGCAGGGAAATATCTGGTTTGAAACGGAGGAGGGAAAGGGCACGACCTTCTTTGTGGAGTTGCCGGTGATCAGTTGATGAGGATTTAACCGCAAAGCACACGGAGGGCGCAGAGAACACGCAAAGATTTGTTCGCACATCGTACCAGATCCTTCACCCGCAAATCATTCCTGAGAGAACAAAGGGTATTCGGCGGGTTCAGGATGCAGACCTGCTGCGGTGCTGGGAGGTCCTTCGTCGCGCAGTTACTTTATCATAGAACATTGCGGCTGAGGCGCTCCTCAGGATGACAAGGAGTTAATCACAGAATGAGTTTAAAAATTGAAGAACAGCCATACATGCTTTGTCTTTTAAACACTGAGCATTATTCTTCTAATTAATACTTTCAGTCAACAGTAAATAGGATAAATTTCTGAATTTAGGGAAGCCATTGTCATCCTGAGGAGCGGAGTCAGAGCCACTGTTCTCTCAACCACATCACCAGCGACGAAGGATCACAGGCGCACTGTTCTGTAGGTATCCTGAGCCGGGCA
>CAYWSQ010000121.1:0-11532 GCA_964460925.1 uncultured Flavisolibacter sp.
ACAAAATTGAGCAAAAGTTATTCACAAGGGCAAAAATTAATTTTGTTATGTGGCGCAGATTTGTAATTTAGTGTCAGAATTTAATGGGTTAGTAAGTAAGAGGGTTGATCGAAAGATCAGCCCTTTTTACTGCACATTATTCTGGGATTTTTCTTTCACTTTCCAGGCCTTCTTTCTTCATCCCGCTCACGCAATTCCAACTAATTTTATCGCATGTCGAAAGTTAAAACGGCCTTTTTCTGCCAGAATTGTGGTTATGAAAGTACTAAATGGCTTGGCAAGTGTCCATCATGCCAGCAATGGAACAGTTTTGTTGAAGAACTCATTCAAAAAGAAAATAAAAAAAACGTTACGGGCTGGGACAGTTATAATGGAAATGAAATTTCAAGGAAGATCCGTCAACTTGCTAAAGTCGAATCAAAGGATGCTCCGCGTTATGTAACACCCGACCCTGAACTAAACCGGGTGCTTGGAGGTGGTGTAGTTCCGGGAAGCATTGTACTTGTTGCCGGGGAACCAGGTATTGGTAAATCAACTTTGTTCCTCCAGATGGGATTGCAACTCCGTGACCTGGTGGTGCTATACATCAGTGGGGAGGAAAGTGAGCAACAGATAAAAATGCGTGCAGACCGATTGAATCTTAAAAATGAAAACTTTTACCTGCTAACGGAAATTTCGACCTCAACCATTTTTTCGGAGATCAAAAAACTGCAGCCTTCACTGGTTATAGTTGATTCTATACAAACGCTTCAGTCATCATTGATTGAATCATCCCCGGGCAGTGTGTCGCAGATCCGTGAGTGCGCAGCAGAATTCCAGCAATTCGCCAAGGAAACCAACACACCTGTCTTCCTCATCGGCCATATTACAAAAGACGGTTCCATTGCCGGCCCAAAAATTTTGGAACACATGGTGGACACTGTTTTACAATTTGAAGGTGACCGTCATTATGCATACCGCATACTTCGAACACTCAAAAACAGGTTTGGCAGCACTGCTGAACTCGGGATCTACCAGATGAATGAACAGGGTATGAGCGCCGTTACCAATCCAAGCGAAATCCTGATCACTCAAAAAGAAGAACAGTTGAGTGGCATCACCATTGCTGCCATGATGGAGGGACAAAGACCATTGCTGATAGAAGTACAAGCCCTGGTAACCCAATCGGTTTATGGCACACCTCAAAGAACAGTCAGCGGTTTTGACAACCGCCGCCTGCAACTCCTGCTGGCCGTATTGGAAAAACGAGGTGGTTTTCATTTCGGTGTCAAGGATGTTTTCCTCAACATTGCCGGTGGATTGAAAGTGGAAGATCCTTCAATAGACCTTGCTGTGCTTGTTGCGCTTCTATCTTCTTATGAAGACGTACCCATCTCGCATAATATCTGTTTCGCGGGAGAAGTTGGATTGAGCGGGGAGATCAGGGCAGTGAACCGTATTGACCAGCGGATTGCCGAAGCAGAAAAACTTGGTTTTGAAAAAATCATTGTCTCCAGGTATAACCAGAAGATCATTAATAAACAGAAAACAGATATCGAGATCGTTACCATGGGCCGCGTGGATGAGATCTACCGTTATTTATTTTAATCACTCATGTCACTGATCACTCTTGCCAAAGAAAGCCTGCTGCACCTGGCATTCCCTCATGTATGTGAAGGCTGCGGCTGCGACCTTCCAGGCAGGGATCAACTGCTTTGCATAGGCTGCCTTGCTTCGCTTCCTGAAACAAATTTTCATTTACATCCCAATAACCCTGTGGAAAAAATTTTCTGGGGAAGGCTGCCTGTAACCTTTGCCACCGCGCAATTTTATTTTACTGAAGGTTCGATCATTCAAAGACTGATGCATGGTTTCAAATACAGGCAGAATAAAGAGCTTGGATTTTACCTTGGTCAATACATGGGGCACCGGCTGGTGGCATCCAACAGGTTTTTACAGGTTGATGCCCTTGTGCCCCTTCCGCTTCACCCATCCAAAGAAAGAAAACGAGGATATAACCAGGCTGCCATTCTTTGTGATGGAATTGCATCGGTACTTGACAGGCCTGTTTTAACCACACTGGTGAAAAGGAAAATGGAAACCGAGAGCCAGACCAAAAAAGGAAGGGTGGAGCGCTGGCAGAATATGGAAGGAAAATTTGAATTGACAAATGCAGTCCAGGCAAAGGATCAGCATCTCCTGCTGGTGGATGATGTAATTACTACGGGTGCCACACTTGAAGCCTGCGGCACTGCCCTGCTTGAGGGCGCCGCCCAGTTAAGCATTGCGACGCTTTGTTATTCATCTCACTGATGTATTTTTAAACCATGAAGCCTGTGAAAATCCTAGTACCATTGCTGTTGCTGATCTTCTTTGGCTGCAAAAAAGAAAGTTTTACCGATAACCCATCGGCCCTCCTTACTACTACTGCCGATTCAATTCATTTCGATACGGTATTTACTTCAACCGGTTCAGTGACACAATTTTTCAGGATCATCAATAATAATAACAAGGGCATACGAATCAGCGAGGTAAGTCTTGCAGGTGGAACGAACTCTCCTTTCCGCATCAATGTTGATGGTATTCCGGGACCCCTGGTAAATGACCTTGAGATAAAAGCTAATGACAGTCTTTATGTTTTTGTAACGGTTACCATCAACCCGAATGCATCGGGACTTGCTTTTGTTGAAAGAGACAGCATTGCAGTTAACTACAATGGGAATACCACCTGGGTTCAACTGGATGCTTATGGTCAGAATGCAAATTTCCTGCGCAACGATACTATCAGTTCTGATTCGAACTGGGATGACCAGTTGCCTTATGTGATCCTTGGCAGGCTGACCGTTGCTGCCGGTACCACGCTAACCATAAATAAAGGAGCCAGGGTTTATATGCATGCCGACGCACCCTTCATTGTTGAAGGCCGGCTATTGGTGAATGGAGAAAAAGAAGACAGTAACCGGGTAGTGTTTGCAGGCGACAGGCTTGATGAACCTTACAGGAATTTCCCAGCCAGCTATCCCGGGCTGGTATTTACCCAGTCAAGTACCGGTAACATCCTCAACTATGCTGTAATCAAAAATGCCTACCAGGGCATAGTTGCCATGGAGCCGGGTACCGGCACCAAACTCACACTGAATGAAACAAGGATCGAAAACGCTTATGATGCAGGCCTGATAGGCATCAACACAAGTATAACTGCAAACAACCTGCTTGTCAGCAATTGCGGTAAGAACATCATGCTGGTAAAGGGCGGGCAATATAATTTCAATCACTGTACCTCCGTATCATTCTCCAACAGCTTCATCCAGCACCGCGACCCGGTTCTGCTGGTGACCAATTACCTGGGCGCCAGCGCAGCCAGTCTTGATGCGCATTTCACCAACAGTATTTTCTGGGGAGAAGCCAATGGTCTTGTAGCCGATGAAGTAGTGGTTTTGAAATCACCTGCTGCCAGCGCCAGCGTATCGTTCGACCATGTATTGTGGCGGGTACAGAATGCCCCGGCAGGCATCACAGCCAATTCTATCATCAGCAACCAGCAACCGCTGTTCGACAGCATCAACACATCTGAAAGGATCTATAATTTCAGGCTGAAGGAAGGGTCGCCGGCCTTGAACACGGGGATGGCTTCTGCCCTGGCAAGGGACCTCGACGGCAATCCACGACCGGTGAACATGCCTGATTTAGGAGCGTATGAGAGACAGTAGAAGTTAGTAGTCGGAAGCTGGTAGTCGGTAGTGGGAAAATCTGCCGGCAACGGTCAAATTCATCCTAAATTTGTTCTTGCCAACCGTAAAAAAGATTTTATGAAAATTGCTTTCCTTATTATAATGATCACATCTCTTTTTGCAGTGTCCATTTATGATTTCAAAGTTGAAGGCCTGGATGGAACCATGATAGACCTTGCACAGTACAAAGGCAAAAAGATCATGATCGTGAACACGGCTTCTGAATGCGGCAATACTCCACAATACGCGGAGCTCGAACAGTTGTATAAGAAATACAAGGACAAACTTGTGATCATTGGTTTTCCCGCGAATAATTTTGGCGGGCAGGAGCCGGGTTCAAATGAAGAGATCAAGGCTTTTTGCAGTAAGGAGTATGCCATCAGTTTTCCTATGGCTTCCAAGATCTCCGTAAAAGGAAATGATATAGCACCTGTTTATAAATACCTCGTGGCCGAAGCTGAAAAACTAGGGATCAAGGACCCGGTAAAATGGAATTTCACCAAATTCCTGGTTGATGAAAAAGGAAAACTGGTAACAGTATTCCATCACAAGACCCTTCCAATGAGCGAGGATATTCTGAAATATCTCAATTAAATACAAACCAGTTAAAGGATTCAAAAGCTGTCACCCGGCAGCTTTTTTTATAGAGGCGATCTTATGTTATTCAGGGATGTAATCGGACAGCAACATGTAAAGCAGCAACTGGTGGAAATGGTTGAGCACAACCGCCTCAGTCATGCCCTGCTTTTCCTGGGCCGTGAAGGAAGCGGAGCCCTGCCATTGGCACTGAGCTTTGCACAGTACATTTCTTTATTGCCCCCGGATAATAAACAGCCGGCCGAAGCATCATTGTTTGGAGAGCCGGTAGCGGTTCAGCTTCCCACTACTCCCAATGCTGCTGATGAATGGATGCTGAAGCAGCCATCCTACAGCAAGGCTAATGAACTGGTTCATCCGGATATCCATTATTCCTATCCCGTTATCACGAAAAAGCCGGGCACTCCCCCGCTTAGCTCAGACTACAGCACTGAATGGAGAGAGTTCGTGGCACAGCTTCCATACGGCAATGTTTATGACTGGCTCCAGTTCATTGGCGCCGAGAACAAACAGGGAAATATTACAGCGGCTGAATGTAACGACATCATACGCAAGCTGAACCTGAAAAGTTTTGAAAGCGGTTACAAGATCCTGGTGATGTGGATGCCTGAATACCTGGGTAAGGAAGGCAATAAACTACTGAAGCTGATAGAAGAACCGCCTGATGATACGCTTTTCATACTGGTAGCGGAAAGTGAATCGGAAATCCTTTCAACTATTCTTTCGCGGTGCCAACTGGTTAAGATCCCTTTGCTGGAGGCAGAAGATATTGAAAAACACCTGTTGCAAAAAAAGGCCTGTGATCAGCAGAAAGCCAGGCAGATCGCCAATGCCAGCAATGGCAATTACCGCGAGGCTCTTCATTTACTGCAGCATGCTGATGAGGATTTTCATGGATTGCTGCGCGACTGGATGAATGCAACGCTCAAAAACCTTCCGATTGCCCAGGTAAAAATGATCGATGAGATATCGAAGATGGGCAGGGAAAGACAAAAGCAGTTCCTCCGGCATTTTACCCATATGATCGAACAGGCACTGCGTTTACAGGCCGGGGGGCCCGTTATGGAAGAACAACTTCTGAAAACCATGTCAGCAGCCGAACAGGATTTCACTGCAAGGCTGAACAAGGCCATTACCATAGAACAGAAAGAAGCCATCGCGGAAGAACTTGACAAGGCAGGTTATTATATAGAAAGGAACGCCAACGCCAAGATCCTCTTCCATGCACTCACCATAAAGATCTATCATATTGTAAAAAACAATATGGTTGTTGCCTGACCCCTTTTCTGAAACGGGCCTATCTGCCACAAAAAAATTTATATTTGTGAAATCTGCTTTCGCCTGGCGGGGGCAGATTCAACATATATCAGGGGTGATTGATTTTGTGCAGGAAGATTAAAGAAGCTATTCACTACTCATTATAAACAGTCAGGCATCAGGCATTTGAATTTGGCCAGGGTGCACATGACTATTTGAAACCGGAGTTTCATAGCTATTCTGCAGCAGCCCCGCAAGCATGCAATCCTGATGGATTGTAATTAATTAACCATAAGGAAATCATTATAATATGGGATGTGGTAGTTGCGGAACCGGTAAACCAAACGGATGTAAAAGCAATGGCGGCTGCAGCACTGGTGGCTGTAACCGGATGAACACTTACGACTGGCTGGTGAACCTCCCGATCTCCGATGCCGAACAGGCCTGCCGGGTAATTGAAGTGAGCTTCAACCAGGGCAGCAGAAAAGATTTTTACAGGAATAATTCCCTCCAGCAATACGAAAAAGGCGAGCTCATTGCCATTGAAGGCGTCAGCGGTTTTGATGTGGGTGAGGTTTCCCTTACGGGAGAAGTGGTGCGCATCCAGCTCAAGAAAAAAGGAGTGGATGAATTTAACCCTGAAATGAAAAGGGTGTTGAGACGTGCAACCGACCGTGACCTGGACATATGGAAACAGAACAAGGCGAGGGAGAAGGATGCCATCATCCGCAGCAGGGCCATTGCGCGCCAACTGAACCTGAATATGAAGATCAGCCAGGTAGAAATACAGGCTGATGGTAAAAAAGCTACTTTCTTTTATATAGCAGATGACCGCGTTGATTTCCGTGAGCTGATCAAAGTGTATGCTTCTGAATTCAGGGTTAAGGTTGAGATGAGACAGATCGGTTCGAGGCAGGAAGCAGGCAAGGTTGGAGGCATAGGAAGCTGCGGACGTGAACTCTGCTGCGCTACCTGGCTCACAGATTTCAAATCGGTGAATACAACGGCAGCAAGGTACCAGAACCTGTCTATCAACCAGACAAAACTCAGCGGGCAGTGCGGACGCCTGAAGTGCTGTCTCAATTACGAACTCGATACTTATCTCGATGCGCTGCAGGGTTTTCCTGAGAATTGTGATATGCTGCAAGTGCAGAGAGGTACGGCAACGCTCATCAAGAAAGATATTTTCAAAAACTTAATGTGGTATGTGCTGCCGGAGAGTAATAAACAATACCCTCTCACATTGGAAAGGGTTCGTAAGATCAAATCACTCAACCAGCAGAATATCATTCCAGACGAACTGGAAGCTGTGGATGTAACTTCCACGAAGCAAAAAGAAGTGGAACCTGAATTTGTAGATGTGGTAGGACATATCAGCCTGAAAAGCCTTGAAAAAGCTGATAAAAAAAGACAGCAGCAGAGAAGGGACCAGCGTGGCCAGGGTGGAGGAGCACCAAGGAAACAGGGTGGTCCGCAAAACAGGCCGGCAACTCCCAAGCCCCAGCAGGGTTTGCAAAAACCTCAACAGGGCATTCAAAAACAGCAACCGGGTGCAGGGCCAAAAGCACAGCAACAAAAACCAAGGCCTCCGCAGAGCGGCAACCAGCAAAGACCTCCGCAGAGAGGAAACCAGCAGAGGCCTCCCCAAGGTGGGAACCAGCAGAGGCCACAACAAAGAAGGCCTCCCAACACACCAGGAACACCGCCAAAGGCAGACCAGTAATAAATAAAAAAATCCGCTTTTTCGAAGCGGATTTTTTTATTTATTATTTGGTTCCGGTGAGCTCGGACTTGCCGGGATTTATCCTTTCCTCACTCTTTAATGCTTCGTAAATCGCATCCTGGATCTTACCCCTGATGCTTAACTGGCCGAGCAGGTTGTTTGTGCGGGTATTGTAAACCCTGTTGGAAAGGAAGATGTAAACAAGCTTAGATTCCGGGTCTACCCAAACGCAGGTTCCGGTGAATCCGGTATGACCATAGGTAGCCGGGGATGCTTTTGAAGAAGGATAAGGTTCTTTTCTTTTTTCATTATCCTTTTCAGGTTTATCAAAACCAAGTCCGCGGCGGCTGATATCACTTCCATAAGCTGTGAAATAGTTGATGGTTTCAGGTTTCAGGAAACGCTGGCCATTAAGTTCACCACCATTCAACAGCATCTGGTAAAGAATTGAAAGGTCATAGGCATTGGAGAATAACCCGGCATGGCCCGATATACCACCAAACATGGCGGCTCCTTCATCATGAACATAACCACGCAAAAGCTGCCTGCGGAAATGACGCTCTTCTTCCGTGGGTACGATACGTTCTGTACCGAAACGCTGCCAGGGTTTGAAACCTGTTGACACCATTCCCAATGGCGCATAAAAAGTTTTGTGCACATACTGGTCGAGAGTCATTCCTGAAATGGATTCTACAATCTTACCCAGCAGTATGAAATCATTATCGCTGTACACATATTTATTTCCTGGCCCGAGGCGACTCTCAACAATCTTCATCAGCATGGTATCATTATAATCCCTGCGGAGCCATACATTCCTTGCTACAGGTATGGTGTATAATGAATCCTGCTTATCACTGTAATATTTGGAGGAAGGCATGCCCGACATGGTGTCGATCGTATTCCTGTAAAAGGAGATGTAAGGATTAAGGCCTGCCTGGTGCAGCAGAATATCAGAGATCTTCAGATTTGCCTTGTCGGAACCCCGGGTGAAAGGAAGATAATCACCCAGCGTTTTATTCAGATCCAGTTTACCCTGCTCGAATAATTTCATTAAGGCAACAGTGGTGGCAGAGATCTTTGTGACTGATGCAAGGTCGTAAATACTTTCCAGGTTCACCGTCCTGGAACCATTTTCAAATTCGTATTTACCAAATGCTTTATGGTATTTGATCTCACCATTCTGAATGGCAAGCACCACGGCACCCGGGTAAGCTTTCCTGGCCAGTCCGTCTTTCACGATGCTGTCAATCACCAGCCATTTGGGAGATACCCCGGTGGGGAAAAAACGGTTGATGGCAATTCCTGAGCCGAACGTGTTATCACCAACACTCACGGGCAGTGTACCTGTGGCCGCGAGTTTACCCTGGAGAAAATCCGCCGCAGCATTCTGTGTGATCTCATCATCCTGGTACATGGCCACCAGGGCATTGGCACCTGCAAACATCTGAGTGGCGTAAACATTACCGAATACAAAACTTGCGGAACGGTTGCTGCGAACCGAATCCCAGAGATCCATGGCCGTTTTGGATATGCCATAATTATTGGCAGGCCTCAGTGAAAAACCATGAATGCCGATGATCACATGATCGTAGCTACCATTCCGAATGGATTCCCTGATCTGGTCAGCCTTTTGTGAAGAATCACGGTAGTTGAAAAAATAAGTATCGGCATTGATTTCATTACGCAGGCGGTTGGCAAATGCATTGGAGTCGGAACCGATCCCGATATAGGCCAGTTTGCCGGGATTCATAAGCGGGAAAAAACCTTCGCGGTTGTTGATCACCGTTATAGTATTCCTTGATACTTCAGCGCGGATCTCATCAGTTTTCGAATTCAGATCGCTCAGCAGGTTGGTGGTATCCACATATTGTGTGCGGTTCAGTCCCAGCCTGTATTTGGCATAGAGCACTCTCTTTACTTTCTCATCAATATCCTTCCATTTCAGTCTCTTTTTCTTTACTGCCTCGCTGATGGCAGTGATGGCAGCCGGTACATCTTCGGGAAGACAGAGCATGTCGTTCCCTGCGATCACAGCCTGTACTGCAGCTTCTCCGGCCGGGAAAAATTTGCTAACCCCTTTCATTTCGAGAGCATCGGTGAAGGTGAGCCCTTGATAGTCCAGTTCATCACGCAAAAGATCATCCACATTCTCTTTTGATAGAGAAGTGGGCATGTTAGGAGTTTTGTCGATAGCAGGTATGGCAAGGTGAGCGATCATGACACTCCCTACACCTGCTTTGAATAATTGTTTGAAAGGATAGAGTTCCAGGTCATTCAACTGACCGATACTTTTTGAGATCACCGGCAGGTCATAATGTGAATCCACCTCGGTATCACCATGACCAGGGAAATGTTTGGCGCAGGCCATGATACCTGCGTCCTGCATACCTTTCATATAGGCGACTCCGAAACGTGCCACCTTGAATTTATCTTCTCCGAAAGAACGGTAACCGATTACAGGGTTGCCCGGGTTATTATTGACATCAACTACGGGAGCATAGTTCACATGCACACCAATCCTTTTCATTTGTTCGCCGATAGCTACACCCATCTCGTAGATGTACTGGTCGTTGCGCAGGGCACCGAGTGTAAGCTGGTAAGGAAATTTTATTATACTGTCCAGCCTCATGCCCAGCCCCCATTCACCATCGATGGTAACCATCAGCGGTGTTTTGGCAATGGCCTGGTAGTGGTTAGTGAGGTTGGCCTGCCGCAGCGGGCCGCCCTGGAAAAAACACAGGGCCCCAACATTGTATTTGGAGATGAGTTCTGTAACCTGGCTTACATGATCAGGGCCAAGGTTGCTGTGTGCACGAATCACCATCAGTTGCGCGATCCTTTCTTCTTTAGAGAGACTTTTGAAAACACTGTCCACCCAATCTTCCGCGTCGAGGCGGCTTGCATACTGGCCAATAGAATGGGAGGCAAGAAAAATGGTAACTAATAGTGCTAATGATCTTTTCATATCGTGAACGTCAAAGCCACAATTTACCACAATTCGCTTAGGTGGTCTCCCAAAAGCTTGTGAATAACCTCCGAGGTCAACCCCGGAGGTTGACCTCGGAGGTTGGTTTTACCCGGCCTCCCTGATCCGGATAGTAATATCATGAGGAGCGGTTTCATCACCGCCGAAGTAGGGATAAAGCTGGTAACCCACCGCTTTATCGGTCTCTGCCTTTCTTGGCATTTCAAATATTGAATCATTCACCATAAACACATATTTATTTCCGGAAACTTTTATGGTGCAGTGAATATCTGTGTTGAGGGAAACCGTTGTGATTTCCTGTGAACTGACCACGCCGTCATTATATACATAGGCAAACAGTCTCAGCGCATGGTTACTCCATCGCCATCCAAAGCGTGCACTATACTGGTGATGCGCCGCATTGTTATCCGAAAAACCAAACAGTTTATTGATGTCAGACTGGTTTTGGGGATCTGCTGTCAGGTAAATGGCTGAACTGTCGAATCGCACTGTAAATTTTTGGGCTGGCGTGGAAATATTCCGGTAATTATTACCCTCGCAATAGTGTTGCCCGGCCCTGATGGTATAAGTCTTGAATTGGGTACCGGCCTCAGTGGTGGTCTTATCTATTATGGCTTCGGCCATTTTGTTGCAGCCGCTCAAACACAGCGCTGCCGCGAAAAGAATCAAGATGCTTTTCATAGGATTTTTCTTAGGATTTGTCCACAAAATAGCACGAAGAATTCCTTGAAAAAATACCTGGAAGCAGCATTGGGACTGATTTTTATTAAATTAAGGAGAAGTCCTTAGGGTTGAAGGGCATTCTGTATTTTTGAAGGCTTAAGAAGGAACTGTGGCCGACCGAATACAATTACTCCCCGATAATATTGCCAACCAGATAGCAGCAGGTGAAGTGATCCAGCGGCCCGCCAGCGCCGTGAAGGAACTGCTGGAAAATGCAGTGGATTCAGGTGCCACGGAGATCAGGCTTTTTGTAAACGATGCAGGCAAAGCTTTGATCCAGGTGATTGATAACGGGTCGGGCATGAGTGAAATGGATGCAAGGATGTGTTTTGAAAGGCATGCCACTTCCAAGATCCGCAATATTGATGACCTCTTTCATATCCGCACCATGGGTTTCCGTGGCGAAGCACTGGCTTCCATTGCTGCCGTGGCCCAGGTGGAACTGAAAACCAAAAGAGCAGCGGATGAAACAGGGACACTCATTGAAGTGGAGAACAGCCAGGTGATGAAGCAGACACCTGTTGCCAGCGCGAACG
>CAYWSQ010000122.1:0-11477 GCA_964460925.1 uncultured Flavisolibacter sp.
CGGTCAACTCAGGGCTCTTTATTTTGGAGGAAACTGGACCTCTGTTAATTACCGCGACACAGTGAAAGATGTTGACTGGATTAGCGCCACGACGAAAATGAATTCTTTTCATACCATTGCCGAACTGGTTTACCATACCAGCTATTACATTCATGCTGTAACCCGGGTTCTGAATGGTGACAAGCTGGAAGCCCATGATCAATTCAGTTTTGATCTGCCTCCTATCCGCTCAGCAGAGGACTGGAATGCATTACTTCAGCAAACCTGGACAGCAGTTGAAAAACTGGCCGCCCTTATCGAAACAATTGATGGGGGCAATGGCAGGAAAATTTTGTGGATGAAAAATATGGGAGCTATTACCGGAACATGACCGGCATAATCGAACATAATCATTACCACCTCGGGCAAATTGTGTTGCTCAAAAAAATGATCACTTCATCTCCTGTTGAATAATATTTGAGCATGACCCGGAATCAAATCGCTTTCTTACTACTGGCATTCATACACCTGCTGCTGATTGTTTTCCTAAAATTCAGTCAACACCAATTCATGCAAAGCGTCTCCGTAATTCCAGGCTGGCACGTGACACTTGAAAATCATTTCATCTTTCAGAAACCTGTCATCATTTTATATTTCCTTGCTGTTAGCCTATTGTATGGTACAGAATCCAATTTGATCCCGCGGTGGTTTTTCCTGGTGCATTTCATCATATCCATAGTACCTGCAGTTTATATGCTGGGAATCATACTCGACACGGCACCTGATGATTTTTATTTTATTTCCGTGATCGAGGATATGTTTGTCTACTCCCAAATGCTCTTCTTGCTCTACCTGTTTTATTTCAGAAAAAGGAAAACGAAGATTGTCTAAAGAACCGAACTTTAATGAATGGCAACCGAGAAAGAAAAAATGAAAGCTGGTCAACTGTATGACCCGCTCGATCCGGTGCTGGTGGCCGACCGTACCCGGACCAGGCAACTTTTATCCAAACTTAATGCGGCCGATGAAGCCGATTCTGCACTAAGAAAAAGTATACTGGAGCAATTGATCCCCAATGCCGGCGAAGGTCTTTGGATGCAACCGCCTTTTTATTGTGATTATGGATATCATATTTACCTGGGGGAAAAAGTGTTTTTTAATTTCAATTGCGTTGTGCTGGATGTGGCACCGGTAAAAATTGGAAGCAGAACGCTGTTTGGACCCAATGTGCAGATCTATACTGCCATGCATCCTACCAGTCACTCCGAAAGAGCCAGTGGCATTGAATTCGCCAGGCCCATCACCATTGGAGAGGATGTATGGGTTGGAGGCAGTGCCGTGATCTGTCCGGGTGTAACTATTGGCGACCGTTGCATCATCGGGGCTGGCAGCGTGGTTACTAAAGACATTCCACAGGGCACGTTCGCAGCAGGCAATCCCTGTCGCGTAATCAGAACGCTTTTACCCTAAACCGGCATCAGGATGATAAAACGTGTTCCTTCACCTGGCTGGCTTTCCGCCACAATAAATCCCTGGTGATTATCAACGATCTTTTTACAGATGGCCAGGCCAATGCCGGAACCCTGGTAGGAATTACCGTCCAGTCGCTGGAAGATTCCGAAGATCTTATCAGCATACTGCGGTTCAAAGCCAATCCCATTGTCTTCCACTTCCAATTGTATGTAATCTTTGGGGCTTACATCAAATTTTACTGCGTACCTGGCTGAAACTTTTTTAGAAGAGATCCTGATTTCCGGTGTTTCACTTTTGTTGAATTTCAAACCATTGCTGATCAGGTTCTGGAACAACTGGTGCATTTGCCCGGGTACCGCCCTGATCATGGGAAGGTCTGACATAATGATCTTCGCGTTCTTTTCCCGGATGGTGATCTCCAGGTCATCAACAATCCTGTTAACGATCTCATTGATATCCGTATCGGAATAGCTGACTTCTGTATTGCTTAGCCTTGACAGGGTGAGAATATCATCAACAAGGGATTGCATCCTGTTGGAAGAACTGATCATCTTGTCAATATACCTCATCTCACCATCATCAATCTTACCCTGAACTCGTTCCTTCACCAGGCTGCCGAAGGCCTGTATCTTGCGAAGCGGTTCCTTTAGATCATGCGAGGCAACAGATGCAAACTGCAGCAGGTCCATATTTGACTTCTCAAGCTGGTTGGTTGTCTGTTTTAATTCCGCGTAACCCTGTGCAAGCATGTCAGCAGCGATCTTTCTTTCTGTAACATCGGTAAACGTGGTAACCAGCCCGTCCATCATCTTTACTGCAATGATCTCAAACCATTTCTCCGATGATTCGTAAAAGACCTCAAAATTCATCGTTTTGCCGGTTTCAACGATCTCCACATACTTTATAAAATCTTCTTGCGACATTTCCGGGAACTCCTGTTTGAGTGTCTTACCCAGGAGCGCATCCCTGGAACGGTTCAGTAATTTTTCCGCCGCGCTGTTCACGCTGATGTATTCAAAATCCACGATGTGATTGTCCTGATCACGCACCGCTTTCTTGGCCAGTATGCCGCTGGTAGAACTGTTGAATACAGCATCCAGGATACTGTTTAGGGTTTTGATCTGTGAAATATCAATAAAATTGATCACCACACCATCTGTAGTTTTATCGTGGCGAAAAAATGGTGCGATGCGCATGAGGTAAACAGTACCATCATCCATCCGGATCTCCCGCTCCATTTTAATACCCGTCTTCATGGTATTAACCAGGTTTTCCAAGAAACTGGCATCATTGAAATTGGTGGTCAGATCTTTTATGGAACGGCCAATGTCACCATCAATTAAATTGATCTGTTTACGGGCCATCGGGGTGAACTTTCGGACCAGCAGGTTTTTGTCTACCAGCACCTGCCCCACTTCAGAATTATTGAAATAATTATTCAGGTCATCATTCAGTTCAATCAGCTCCTTTATTTTGAGCTGGTGTTCCGCATTCACCGTATGCAGTTCTTCATTGAGCGATTGCAATTCTTCATTGGTACTCTGGAGTTCTTCATTGGATGAAATGATCTCTTCGTTGCTGGACTGCAATTCTTCGTTGGCAGATTCCACTTCTTCAATTACAGCCTGGAGATTTTCTTTGGTATCTCTCAGTTCTGTTTCGAGTTCCTCTATCCTTTCTGCAATAAGATCCTGATGTTCAATTTTGCCAGGTTGCCTAGCTGGTTTGGATTCTTTTTCAGCCTCGCTGAAAATGACAAATAGAAAGGGCTGGAGGTAGGTCTTTTGTTCCAGGTAGGGTTTAATCACAATATTAATACTGCGCTGTTTCTTACCTGCATTTATTTTCACTTTCCGCTGTACTACTTTCTCATTCTCCTTGATGGCCTTTCTTATGCCTGTGCTGAGCGCAACAGAAAGATCCGGGGGCACCAGTTTGAGCAGGTTAAAATTGAAATTACCCTCCGGGAAACTGATAAAATTTTTGAAAGCTCCAATAGCCTGCTTCACTTCAAAATC
Source organism: uncultured Flavisolibacter sp. (assembly GCA_964460925.1). Taxonomy (GTDB): domain Bacteria; phylum Bacteroidota; class Bacteroidia; order Chitinophagales; family Chitinophagaceae; genus Flavisolibacter. The sequence continues at coordinate 3,471 of CAYWSQ010000122.1, forward strand.
CTTATCTATAAAGATTCCGGCAAACTGGTATTCATCCAACAGCGTTTCCTTAAAAATATCAGATAGATGTGTCAGCGCATTTTTTGCTTTGTGAGAAGGAATTCCCAGGCCGGTTTTTTCCACCGGGTTCAGGAAAGTACCAAATTCTCCTGCTCTTGTTTTGCTGATGCACTGGTAGATCTTCCATTTTTTATCTACCTCCTTCATCACGTCCTTGAGGTTACCAATGTTTTCGCTGTTACCAAGGAACAGGTAGCCATCCTCATTCAAAGCGAAATGAAATTTCTGCAGGATGTTCTTCTGCAGCATTGGATTCATGTAGATCAGCATATTTCTGCAGGTAAGCAGGTCGATTTTGCTGAATGGAGGATCCCTGGTTATATCGTGCTTAGCAAATACTACCATTTTCCGAAGATTGGAAGTAACCTTGTAATCATTCCCTTCCTTTTGAAAATATTTGGTAAGCCACTCAGGCTTTAACTGTTTAAGACTGTCCTGGTGATAATAACCTTTTGAGGCCGTATTGATTGCCTGTTGGTCTAAATCAGTGGCAAAGATTTTGACGCTTACATCCTGCTGATGGCTCATTTCCATATATTCAGAGAACAGGATTGCAAGTGAATAAGCCTCCTCACCGGTACTGGTGGCAACCACCCAAACTTTCAAAACATCACCTGCTTCTTTTTTCAACATTAGTTTTGGGATCACGTCTGTGCGGATTGCTTCGAAAGCTTCTTCATCCCTGAAAAAACTTGTGACGTTGATCAGGAATTCCCTGGAGAGCGCCCGAACCTCTTCGGGATACTTTGCCAGATGTTCATAATAATCCCTCAGCGATTTTATTCCCAGCTCAGCCATTCTCTTAGCCATTCGCCGGTTAAGGGTTGGTCGCTTATAATGCGTAAAATCATGCGAGGTTACTTTGTGGATGATCTCCAGAATATCAGAAATAATGGCTTCTTCCTGGTTGTTCAACTGGTTGAATGAACGGATCAATGGAGCTTCTTTGAGAAAACCCATCAGTTCCTCAGGCATCAGTTCAGGTGGGAGGATCAGGTCGGCATAACCTGTAGCAATAGCCGTATTAGGCATGCCATCGAACTCAGCGGTAGTAGGATCCTGCACCACCACGGTACCACCGTGATTTTTGATGACTTCAATGCCCCTGGATCCATCACTCCCAGTGCCGGAGAGTATGATAGCAACGGCATTTTCTCCTTTGTCCCTGGCGAGTGAATCAAAAAAAACATCAATGGCTGTATTGGGGTGATTGTTTCTTTCCTTATCTGTCAGATGAAAGCGGCCTTTTGAAAGCGTCAGTAATTTTTTTGTGGGAATCAGGTAAATGCAATTGGGCTGTAGTTCCATTCCTTCCCCTGCTTCTTTCACTTTCATTTTCGTGTGCTTGGCCAGCAGTTCGGACATCAGGCTTTTATAATCCGGTGAAAGATGCTGGATCACTACAAACGAAAATCCTGTATCCTGTGGAAAGTTGTCAAAAAATTCATTGATTGCTTCAAGTCCACCTGCTGAGGCACCGATTCCAATCACATATTGCTGAGCAGGTTCATCAGTAGTAACGTTAGAGTTTCGAGGCATAATTTGAGGCATGTATATTGAAGTGCAAATATGCTTTATATTTACAAATACCCCCTTGAAATCACCCTTTTCATGAGCAAAAATTTGGAAATTATTTTAATCGAGGATGATATCGACGATGTGGAGATTTTGCAGGATGCACTGGAACATAACCACGTAAAATTTACCTTAACCGTTCTGAAAGATGGAAGCGCAGCCATCCAGTTCTGTAACCAGGCCGAGTTTACACCCGATATTATCATTATGGATTTCAATCTTCCCAGGGTGCATGGGCGTGAAGTGGTTAGCATGATCCGCTCCAATCCACAATTCAACTCCACTCCCATCCTTATCCTCAGCACCTCTTCTTCAAAGGAGGATATCAGCTTTGCTTATGAGGCCGGGGCCGACCGCTACCTGGTGAAACCCACAACCCTGGAAAGTATCAATCGCACTGTGAAAGTAATCGTTGAAATGGCTAAAGGACGTTCGGTTGCATCGCGGTAACAGTGCATCAGTATTGCAGGAAAATTTCTGTTGCTCCGTAGCCAAAAGAAGCATTGTACTGGTTTACAAATGACTTCACTTCTTTTTTCATTCGCAGGATATCATGTATCTCATCTCTCAGCCTTCCGCTTCCAACTCCATGTATGACGGTAAGTTGCGGCAGGTGATGTGCAAGGGCCAGTTCATACCATTTATCAAATTCTCTTAATTGAATATCCAGAATTTCGGCACTCGATAAGTTGGCATGACCTTGCATGATCTTCTCAATATGAAGATCCACCAGGCTGCGTGCAGCCGGAAGATGGCGCCTTGCTTCTTTTGCATCGTAGATCTTCACACCCCGTGCCGCCAGGGAAGTAAAATCAAGCGGAGCTTCAACCGGCTTATCCGGAAACTCGTCAAATAATTTATAGGAAAACATAGCCTCTCCTTTCTGCCTGATCTCTTCTATCCTTGAAAAAAGCTGCCTTGGCCGGAGCTTCAAAACAGATTCATAAAATTCAGCTTTGTTTTTTTCAGGTTGCAGCAGGGTGAATTCAAAACTGAATGCGGGGCTGTCACTCATATCAGAAAATCGGACGTCATGAATGTAAAAGTCCTGGAAGGGATGTATCTCGTTCTTTAGCTCAAATTCCGACTGGCCAAAAAACTGCAGCTTGTAATAAAATTTATAGGAGCGGTATGTATGATTCACCAGGTGGATCTTTAATTCTTCCACCACGTCATCTCCAAATTCATCCACATCCATCACTGGCAGGAAAGAGATCCAAACACCGTCAACCACTTTATGAGCCGGCGTTTTTTCTTTCCTTACATCATCAACAAATTTTTTTTCCTTCTTTTTTGGAAAAAGCTTTTTTTCAGTGAACTGTTTGAAATAAGGAAAATCAAGCTGGTCGATATAAGCGGGAAATTTCACACCTCTCACTTCTACCATCACCATTTTGTCGTTGATGATATCGATCACCTCACCCTGCTCATTGGAATGAAGCACCAGCACACGGTCGCCTACCTGGAATTTCATATTGCAAAGATAGGCGAAGGCTATGAGCTGTGAGCTGCGAGCTGCGAGACATTGATATCAAAATCAGATGGTCCGTGATATTCGCAAAACCTCAATCTTTCATTTTAAGTGAGACACACTGAGCCTTACTTCTAGTAGCTCGAAGCTAATAGCTAGCAGCTTATTCCGTTCTAAGTTTCGAATTCCGGTAACCGTACAGGAAATAGATCATTAGTCCCAAAAACATCCAGCAGAAAAATACCAGCCAGCTCTTCGCAGGAATTTCCACCATCAGGTAAAGACAAAACAGCACACCCATTATTGGAATGAAGGAGAATTGCCTGATGAAAGTCATGATGGCAAGGAAAGAAGCCATCACCACAAAAATAATGAACAGTATTTCCTGATAACCTTCATTGCCGATATTACTGAACGCCTCGCCCAGCCGGTTGCGAAAAAGAAAAATGAACAGGGCAACGATCACCGGGATAAGAAAACGTCCATTGATATAAGGCAAAGAAAACTTGCCGGGCTCTTTGGCAATGCGCGGCAGCATCAACACTCCTGCTGAAACCAGAGCAAAGGCGAAGAGGGTTCCGATACTGGTAAGATCCGTAACCAGGTTGTCTTCAAGGAATAGAGCAGGTATTGCTACCAGGCATCCGGTAACAATGGTAGCAAATGAAGGCGTCAGATATTTGGGATGGATCTTCTGAAATTTTTTAGGCAACAAACCATCCCGGCTCATGCTCATCCAGATCCTGGGCTGGCCAAGCTGGAACACGAGCAAAACACTGGTGGTAGCCACTACAGCACTGATAGAAACAACTGTTTCGATCCAGGGAGCTCTTTCTGCAAAAACAAATGCCAGTGGATCGTTCACGTTCTCAAACAAGGAATAGTTTTCCATACCTGTAAGCACCAGCGCAATCAAAATGTAAAGCACCGTGCAGATCAGAAGTGAATAGATCATGGCTCTTGGCATATCGCGCTGCGGGTTCTTACATTCCTCGGCAGTGGTGGAAATGGCATCGAAACCTATATAGGCATAAAATACAGCAGACACTCCTTTCAACACTCCTTCGAAACGGTTGGGGAGAAAAGGCGTCCAGTTGTTGGTATCAACAAAAAATGCTCCCGCAACAATTACGAAAATGATCACCGCCACTTTGAAGATCACCATGAAATTGGCAGTGTTCTTACTTTCTTTAATTCCCGTATAGGCCAGCCAGGTAATGAGCACAACAATGATGAAAGCAGGAAGGTTGAAGAATATTTTATAACCTGCAATCATGGGAGCATTGTTCCAGGCATCAATGGCAAACTGGTAGTCTTTCATTTTTTCCGGGGTGATCACTTCACCTTTTGCTATGGCTTCAGTGGAACTGAGGTAGGCAGATTTAGCTGTTGCTGGATCAACCAGCATCCAGTCGGCAAGGTGCACATTGAACAGGTTCACCAGCAAATTATTGAAATAACCGCTCCATGAAATTGCCACAACAATATTACCGATGGCATATTCCAGGATCAGCGCCCACCCAATGATCCAGGCAATCAGTTCTCCAAAAGTTACATACGAATAGGTATAGGCACTGCCTGCAACAGGAACCCGGCTGGCGAATTCAGCATAACAAAGCGCTGAAAATCCGCAGGCCACAGCAGTGATGATAAAAAGGATTGATACACCGGGACCACCATTGAAAGCGGCATTGCCAATCGTTGAAAATATTCCGGCTCCTATAACGGCTGCGATGCCAAGGAAAGTAAGATCCCTTACACCAAGCACCTTGCGCAGGTGGCTGCCTGGTTTTGCTTCCGCTGTTTCATAATCATTCCTGATCTGGTCAATAGATTTTTTACGAAAGATCTGTATGGGCATGCAGTTGGTTTTGTGAGCGAAAAATAGAAAATATCCCTGATTTGAAAATCAATAATCTCTTTGAAGAAGGTAAGCTGCAAGTATTTTTAATGGCTCTTTTCTTTTTGAAAGTACCGCCACATCCTCCAGGTGCTGCAATGCCTGGGCAAGATATCCTTCCTTGAGTTCATTTGCCCAATGGTCTACCCGGCAATCCCTGTAGATCTGCAGAACCTCATCCACCTTACCTGGTTCTCCCGATCGTGCCAGTTGGTTCAATTTTTCCTTCTGGCTGGCAGATGCTTTTTCCCATGCATGCACCTGAAGGAATGTTTTTTTATTCGCCATGATGTCACCGCCTACCTGTTTGCCAAATTTTTCAGGATCACCGAAAGCGTCCAGGTAATCGTCCTGTACCTGAAAGGCCAGGCCCAGCTTCCTGCCGAATTCATACAAAAGGTGCTGGTTCCTTTCACCTGCACCTCCTAAAATTGCACCCATGCCAAGACTGCAGGCCAGCAGAACAGAAGTTTTGAGGCTGATCATTTCCTCGTATTTATCAAGACTGATATGAGGCAGTTTTTCAAAATCCATATCCATCTGCTGTCCTTCGCAAACCTGCCTGGCGGTCCGGTTGAACAGGCTCATAATGGAGAAAACATACTTTCCGGAAATTCTTACGAGGTGATCGTAAGCCATTACCAGCATCACATCACCGGCAAGTAATGCGGTGCTTTCACCGAATTTGGAATGGACGGTTGGCATACCCCTTCTTAATGGAGCCTTGTCCATGATATCATCATGCACGAGCGTGAAATTGTGAAACAGTTCTATGGCTATGCCTACCTGCCAGGCATCTTTTGAAATTTCATCAAACAGTTCATTGCCCATAAGGCATAGAACCGGGCGAATGCGCTTGCCACCCAATTGCAGAAAGTATCGGTTCGGATCATATAAGCTGGCAGGTTCCTCCGGAAAACCAACCTGGGTGAAATGCTGTGCAAACCGGTCTGAGAGCTGTTCGAATGAATGCATGAAAAATTCAGTTGAGATTACAATCAGCCTATATTAATTACTGGCCTTTTTTCTTTTTTGTTTTGTGTTTGATCTTTTCTGTGCCGGTATCATCGAGCGTAGCGGTAAGTACCCATTCGTAATCAAGCTGTCTTTTGATAAGGTTTGCTGCGATCACTTTGATAGTGACCTTATCTCCCATCCTGAACCTTCTTCCGCTGCGCATGCCTACCAGGCTGTAATCCGTATCCACCAACCGGAATTCATCATAATCACTGAGACTTGCAATACTTACCATGCCTTCGCATTTATGCTCTATGGTTTCAACCCAGAATCCAAACGCCGACACACCGCTGATCACGCCTTCAAATTCTTCACCCAGGAACCCCTGCATGTACTCCACCTGTTTGTATTTGTTGGCGGCACGTTCGGCATCCATGGCAGCTCTTTCCCTCTCACTGCAATGTTTGCATTTTTGGTCCATTTTTTTATCAGGCCTGATGTTCTTATTTAATACCTGGTCGAGAATACGGTGAACAAGGATATCCGGGTACCGGCGTATGGGTGAGGTGAAATGACAATAATTCTCAAAGCCCAGGCCATAATGGCCAATATTTTCAGTGGTATAAATCGCCTTGGCCATGGTGCGGATACCCAGTTGCTCCAGCACATGCTGTTCAGGTTTTCCCTGTACATCCTTCAGCATCTGGTTAAAGGAAGCTGCTGTTTGTTCTGGCGAGGAAGTATCAAACTTATGCCCGAATTTTTTGGCAAAGGCCATAAAGGGAAGCAGTTTCTCTTCCGATGGAAGGTCATGCACACGGAAAGGAAAGGGCAATGGTTTTTTATTGATCTCAATTTTGGAAACAGCCTCAGCCACCTGCCTGTTTGCCAGCAGCATGAACTCCTCGATCAACTGGTGGGCCTCCTTGCTTTCCTTGACCATGATGCCAATGGGCTTTCCTTTTTCATCAAGCTTGAAGCGGACCTCGGTACTTGAAAAATTAATAGCTCCTGAATCAAATCTTTTTTTGCGCAGCCGCTGCGCAATATTATTGAGCAGGAGAATTTCATCCATATACAGGCCGTCTTCTTTTTCTATGATCTCCTGCACTTCTTCATAGGTAAACCTGTGGTTAGAATGAATCACAGTGCGGCCCAGCCAGTATTGTTTAACCTGTCCCTTGGGTGTCATCTGGAACACAGCCGAGAAGGTTAGTTTATCCTCGTGCGGCCGGAGGGAACAAAGAACGTTTGAAATATGTTCAGGCAGCATGGGGTTTACCCGGTCGGGCAGGTAAACCGAGGTGGCTTTGCCATAGGCTGATTCATCCAGTTGGGTGTCAGGAACCACATAATGACTAACGTCGGCGATGTGCACACCAATTTCATAATTGCCATTCTTCAGAACCCGGATGGAAATCGCATCATCAAAATCCTTGGCGTCCACAGGATCAATTGTGAAGGTGAGGATGCCCCTGAAATCGCGGCGCTTACTGATTTCTTCTGCAGGAATAACATCCGGGATGCGCGCGGTTTCCTCCAGCACATCATCAGGGAAGCCAATTGGAAATCCATTCTCAAGCAATATCTCCTTCATGGCAATATCATTGGCGTCTTCTGCATTGAGGATATCCACTACTTCCCCTACTGGTCTTTTCTTGGTGTCCATCTCCCATTCCTTGATCCGCACCACAACGCGGTCTTTATCCTCGGCTCCATTGAATGCTGCCTGTGGAATAAAAATATCTGGCATTTTTTTATCGCCTTCAATCACGGCAAATGCAAAGCCTTTGCTCATCTCAATACGGCCAATGAAGTCAAGCTGCTTTCTTTCCAACACATCGGTAACCACACCCTGCATCCTTTTTCCTGATTTTTCAGGATTCACATCCACTCTTACGGTATCACCGTGAAGGGCCGTGTTAAAATCATTGGGACGAACCAGGATGTCGGCTTCCAGTCCGGGCACCACCACAAAGCCCATTCCCGACCTGGTGATCTCAAGAACGCCTTTGTATTCGTCGAAACTCTTAGGTTTTTTCTT
>CAYWSQ010000123.1:0-11386 GCA_964460925.1 uncultured Flavisolibacter sp.
CAGCTAGCAGCTAGCCGCTTGCCGCTTCAAGCACTCCTCCCGACCGTTCATCCAAGCCTTAACGTTATTTAACGGATATTCGCAGCGGTTGCGAATATCTTCGTACTCACATCAAAAGCTTATGAAGAAGTTCTACTACATCCTGCTGTTGCTTTGCCTCGCAGGTTTTAAAGCAAATGCACAAAAGGTGGCAGGTACGGTGAAAGGTATTATCCAGGACAGCATTTCAGCCACCGTCATTACAGATGCAACAGTTTCGGTTGTGCGCATACGCGACTCTTCTCTCATATCATTTACACTTACTTCCAGGAACGGCGCTTTCGAAATCAAAAACCTGGACGCGGGAGAATATCATCTTATTTCCTCCTTCCAGGGACTGCAGACTCTCAAAACAAAATTTGTGATCAGCCAGCAGGCACCAGTTGCCGACCTGGGCGTCATTAAAATGGACAGGTACTATAAACCACTTGATGGTGTAGTGATCACTGATGAGGCCCCGGTGAAGATCAAGGGTGATACACTTGCTTTTAATGCCGATGCCTTCAAAACCAAACCCAACGCTACGGCCGAAGACCTTTTGAAAAAATTACCGGGTGTGCAGGTTGACAGGGACGGAACCGTAAAAGCCCAGGGTGAGAATGTGCAGAAAGTTTATGTAGACGGTAAAGAATTTTTTGGCAACGATCCTAAACTGGCTACCAAAAACCTGGCGGCTGAAATGATAGACCAGGTGGAGATCTTCGATGATATGAGCGAGCAGGCAAAATTCAATGGCGTGGATGACGGTAGCCGCAGCAAGGCCATCAATCTTAAACTGAAAAAAGAAAAGAAAAAAGGGGTTTTGGGAAAAGCGTATGCAGGTTATGGTTCCAATGAAAGATATGATGCCGGTGTTACTGCCAACCTTTTTAAAGGAGCTATGCAAACTTCCCTCATTGCCAAATCAAACAACACCAACAATATTGGTTATACGGTCAATGATATGCTGGGTATGTTTGGAAGCGGAGGAATGATGGGTGGAAGAATGGGTGGTATGAATCTCGTGCGCATAGGTGGTGGCGGAGGCGGCAATTTCGGGGGACTTAATCTTGGAAGCGCGGGCAGCGGGCTTACTTCAGCTTCGCAACTGGGTATGAATTACCGTGATACCTGGAGTCCTTCATTTGATGTTTCCGGCAGCTATTTTTACAACAGGACGCAGACCCGAAATAACCAGAGCAGCCTGCGGCAGACCTTTGTAAGTGATACCACGTTCATCAATGACCAGTTACGCCAGTCATTAAGTCGCAATGATAATCACCGGATGAACCTTCACATGACCTGGAGAGTTGATTCGCTCAACTCCATCATTTATTCACCCGCTATTAGCTACCAGAACAGCCTCAACGAATCTGATGATACCACTTCCTTTTTTTCGCAGGTATTGCATTCAAAAGAAGAATTGAACCAGAGCCGCCAGTACATTAATGGAACGGGCGAAGGGTTGAACTGGACCAACAACCTGGTATGGCGTAAAAAATTCTCAAGGGTGGGCAGAACACTTTCGGTAACACTGAATAACACTTTGAATAATTCCCTGCGGGAAAATTACAATGTATTCAACGCGAAGTTCAATCCACGCAATAATTACAACCATACCGATGGCAATTCACGTAATTACAGTGCAGGATTTTCTTATACCGAACCATTGTCACGCAATAAGGTGGTGGAGTTCAATTATAATTACAGCAGTAATAAATCAGAGTCAGACCGTGAGTCATTTGCCTATAATAATAACACTGGCAAATACGACCAGGCCGATCCGTTCCAAACCAATCATTTCAGGAATATCAATGAAAACCACAGGGGTGGCGCCAACTTCAGGGTGGTACAAAAAAAATACAATTACCAGTTAGGTTTGAGTGTGCAGCATACCAGCCTGGTAAGCGATAACCTTACAAAAATTGTAATACAGGAACAGCAATTCCTGAATTTTTTCCCCACAGCATCCTTCAACTACCAGTTCCAGCGCAGCCGCAGTCTCCGGTTCAATTACAGGGGCAGCACCAGGCAGCCGTCCATCAACCAGTTGCAGGACATCCTGGATATCAGCAACGCACCTTATTATTATATTGGTAATGCAGCACTGAAGCCGGAGTTCACCAATAATATCTCACTGAGCTATAATTTCTTTGACATGGTGAAGTTCAGGAATTTCTTTGCCTATTTCACTTATAACAACACCTATAATCGCATAGCCAATTCCGTTACCATCAACCCTGACGGAACCCAGCTTACCAGGCCTGTGAATATGAATGGGTATTATATGCTCTCCGGTAATGTGAACGTAGGATTCCCGATCAAAAAAATGAAAGGAGGAAATTTCAATGCTACCTCGAGGATTATGGCCAACAGGGAACCCGGACTGTTCAATGGTGTCAAAAATTTTACGAACAATATCAATATTGGAGAAGACCTGAGGCTGAACTATAATCTTAAAGAGAAGCTTGACCTGGGTGTAACCGCCAGCATCAATTACAATTCAGTTAAGTACAGCAATCCCGGCAGCTTTAACCAGGACCAGTCCTATTTCACTCACAGCTATTCAGCCGATGTGTCCTATACCCTTCCAAAAAATTTCATCCTGGCCACTGATTTCGATTACACCTTCAATACAGGAAGAACAGCGGGTTACAACCAGAACTTTGCTTTGTGGAATGCCAGTATCGCCAAACTTGTATTCAAAAACACAAGAGGAGAGATCAAGGCTTCTGTGTTTGATATCATGAACCAGAATATCAGCATCGTAAGGAACATCGGTGCCAATTATGTGGAGGATGTACGCAACATGACACTGCAGCGTTATTTCATGCTCACCTTTACCTATAATATCAATCGCATGGGCGGAAAGAACATGCCGGCAATGTTGGAGAGGGCTACGAGAGGTGTGAGGGTGATGTGAGTCGTGAATCGTGAGACGTGAGACGTGAGTCGTGAGCCGCAAAATCTTAACAAACAACCATTCACCCACCCTTCGCTAAAGCTTCTGCTGGCGAAGCATTCACCATTCACGAAAATCACCATTCACGAAAAAGCCCTCCTGAAGGAGGGCTTTCGATTATTTGATAAACCTTCTACCGGATGGTGTGTAATTTCTCGGAACGGTGGATGTTCCGAAGAGCAACACCCCTAGTATGGATTTAGTGAACCTCCACAGATTGAAGGAGGGTTCATAATGCGCCTTGTAGATTTTAACCTGCTGGCGGGCATGGACGATGTTCCTGTTTTTCATACTGGATGCTTTACAAATGTGGAAAAATAGTTGAGAAAGATAGAAAAACTTGTTGATAAAACGAAGAGTTTATCTATTTTGGCGCTCATAAAACGTTAAATCCCCCATGAAAATTCCAAAACCAAAACTTATTGGCCTTATTCTGCTTGTTTGTGGACTTCAAACCAGTGCCCAGTTTAAACTTTCTAAACTTCCCCGGGTACCTGTAACGAATAACGATCTGAGAATCAATCTTCAAAAGGTTATTGCCGATTTTCCCAACCAGTTTGCCGAACTCAGGGGTGATACCCTGGAACTGAACCCCCAAACCGTGGAATATGCCTCACGGCTGGAATTTGGCATGGCGCCCATGAATTCGATCATGGAATACAGGGGGCTGGAGCCCAGGTATAGCTGGCAGGCACAAATCATCAGTACGGAAGAGTTCGAAGAAGCCAGCAATAAGTATGACTGGCTCTGCAAACAGCTTAAAGTAATGACCATTAAGCTTGACGGAGGTTACACTTTCAGTCTCAATGGAAATTACGAAGCTCCTGACGATGCCCGCGGCTTCAGCAGCAGCATTTATAAACTAACTCCCAATGCCAGCAACATGCCCCGTCTCAAGATAGAAGTGAGCATGCAGTTCGAATTCCCTGAATGGAAAGTGAACCTTTCGGTTTATGAAAAGGAGAGGGAGGATCATGAGAGAGGGGATATTGAGGAATAGCTGCGAGCCTCTAGCTGCGAGCTTCGAGATACCTATTCGCATAAGTTCTCTTTCTCGCAGCTCGTAGCTAGAAGCTAGCAGCTATTGCTGAATCCTGAACCGATTCCCCTCCGGCATATTCTTTCTCATTTCTTCCATCATCTTTTCGCGTTCTTTGGTGAATTGGGCTGCGGTCATTTTTTTGCCTTCTTTTGGAGCTTTGATTTTGGAAGTGTTGACTTTGGGTGAGAACTCCTGGATCTGGTAAACGGTGCGGCCATTATCAATATCAAGTTCAAGGATCAGTCCGGGTAACTGTCCCTGGTAGTCGGGTCCCGCCGGCACCGGCACATCGGTTGTATACCATGCGACCACTGTTACAGTATCGTTGATAATGGTTGTTTTCAATTCACCATTTTCCATTGACATCCGTGAACTGGTATTAACACGGGTGGTCGTTGCTTTTTTTGCTGTATAATTCAGGATGGATTTGGTTTCATCGGAAAGTTTCCATTCCTGCCGGCGGATGCTGTCGGTAATGAGAAAAGTACGCTCGAACATTTCGCGCTGGTCGGTACGGCTGCCCGATTCAAAATCATGATAAATAATATCGTTGGAAACGCCGGCAAAACGGATCACCATTCCACCACTCTGCAGGGTTTGCCCATCACCGTCATTCTCAGTACTGGGCAGGAATTGCCAGAGCGATTTGCCGGAAGTGAAAAGCAGTTCAAAATGATCAACTCTCGATTTAGGCATCTGCGCCGCTATAGCCGGGTCGATATTAAAAGCGCGTACGGGTAACTGTGAGGTGCGTTCATAAACCACCCTGCCTTCTTTTACCTGCGCAAATGATGCAATAGAAAAAAACAGGAAGGCCGTAAACAACGCAGTCTTGATCATGGTTTGGTTTATCGTTTTCATGATGAGGTCATTTTTAACAAATGTAAACGAGGGTCATCGTAGATGTTGTTAATAGTCGTTGCATCAACGTTAATAATGGTTAAAGGCATTATGGACGGCAATTGAAAGGGCTAATTTTGCCAGGATGCACCAGTTGAAAAATATCAAGTGGCTACCGATGCTGATGGTACTGACCATTGCGGCTATCGCAGCCTTCCAGTATTACTGGCTGGAGAAAGCATTCGACCGTGAAAAACGTACACTGGAAAGACAGACCAATATGCTGTTCAGGGAAACAGTAGGACAATTGCAAGCCACCAAACTGAGGATCGACCAGGTGCAGGACAGTGTCAAAACTTCGGGTCGTATCGTTTTAAATGTGGATACCAATAGCAGGCCGAGGGCACGAGCTATGAACCAAAAGCTGGTTTCCATGATGAATGTGATGGTGCAGAAATATAAGGATTCGGGCCGCACTTCCATCCTGCGTGATTCAACCGGCACTTATATCTTCAGGGAGAGTGGCCGTGCGGATACTCTAAGGATCGCCAACACCAGGTTACCCGGAGCCCGCCGCGACCGCCTTGTACAATTTCTGTTCGATGTGGATTCCATGCAGGATTCAATCAAAGTAAAAGAACTACAGGCGGCCTATGCAAAAAGGCTGGATGAACAGAATCTTAATGTTCCCTTTTCCATTAGCCGGGTAGCCACAAGAGAAACCAGGGAGCCTGTGTTCAATGAAGTGACACTTGGCTTTCAGAACCCGATTACCTACCGTATAGACCTGGGCAATACAACAGGGTTTTTATTGAAAAGAATTGCAGCGCCTATTATATTTTCCCTCTTCCTCGTTGGATTTACACTCCTCTCCTTTACCCTTCTTTACCGCAACCTGATGAAACAACGCAGGCTTGCTGATATCAAAAATGAATTTATCAGCAATATCACCCACGAACTGAAAACACCTATAGCCACCGTTAGTGTGGCCATTGAAGCGCTCAGGAGTTTCAACGCCACTATGGATCCCGCCCGTACAAAAGAATACCTGGATATTTCGGCCAATGAACTGCAGCGGCTTTCCCTGCTGGTTGATAAAGTGCTCAAACTTTCCATGTTTGAGAAAAAAGAGATCGAACTGAAATATGAAAGTCTTGACATGAAGGAAATGGTGAAGGAAGTAACTTCTTCCATGAGGTTGCAGTTTGAAAAACACCAGGCAACCGTGAATATCAATGCTGATGATGATACGGTTATGCAGGGCGACAGGCTGCACCTTGTAAGTGTGATCTTTAACCTGCTCGACAATGCCCTCAAGTACAGCAGCAGCCAGCCTGTAATCAATATCGACATCCGCAAACAGCAAAACAGGATGGTGCTGAGCATTGCCGATTCAGGTATTGGCATTCCTGCGGAATATCACCAGAAAGTGTTTGAAAAATTTTTCAGGGTGCCCACTGGTAACCTGCATAATGCAAAAGGTTATGGGCTCGGACTTAGTTATGTGGCGCATGTGATCAGCCGTCACAAAGGTTCCATCAGGGTGGAATCTGTTGAGGGAGATGGCAGTAAATTTATAGTAAACCTGCCTTTGCAGGAAGCAGCTTAAATTCTCTTTATGGCACAGGCTAAAATCCTTTATGTTGAAGATGAGATCTTTCTCGCCAAGATCGTAAGTGAAACGCTCCAGGGCAAGGGATACGATGTGGTGCTGGAGAGTGATGGCGGAAAGGCGGTGTCAGTTTTCGAGGCTGAAAAACCGGATGTATGCCTGCTTGATATCATGCTGCCCAACAAAGATGGTTTTGCCATAGCCGATGAGATCAGGGAACGCAATACTGAAGTGCCGATCATTTTCCTGAGCGCCAAATCACAATCCAGCGACGTAGTGAATGGTTTCAGGCTGGGCGCCAATGATTATATACGCAAGCCATTCAGTATTGAAGAACTGATCGTGCGTATCGAGAACGTTCTGAAAAATAAGGCAGACGGTCCTGCAGAAGCCGAAGAAGTATCCATAGGAGAGTATCGTTTCAATATCAAAAGGCAAACCCTCAATCATCCCGGAGAAGCCAAAAAACTCAGCTACCGCGAAAGTGAATTACTCCGCCTTCTTTACAACAACCGCGATAAGATTGTGGAGCGCAGCGAGATACTGACCCTGCTCTGGGGAAGCGATTCATTTTTCAACAGCCGCAACCTGGATGTTTACATCACAAAACTGCGAGGTTACCTCAAAATGGATCCAAAGATCGAGATCATCACCATCAAAGGGATTGGCTACCGGTTCATCATGAACTAGAGCAGCCTGTGGCACAGGATTTTCTTCCATCATGCATGGGCTTAAGAAACAGGATCAGGAAAAATAAAAAAGCTGTTCTGGTTACAGCAGGAATACTGCTTACCATTTTCCTGTTCTTCCTCATTTTTGTTGACCGGCTGGTTGAGCCCATCCTCCGCAACCGGCTTCATACGCTCATTATCAAAGGCTCCGACAGTCTCTATACCTACCAGCTCGGTGATCTCAAAGCCAATTTTTTTGGAGGCAACGTTGAGGTTGAAAATCTACAGATCCGTATCGACAGTAACCGTTATCATGAGTTGCATAGAAAAAATGCTTTACCCGCGCTAACCATGCAGCTTACGCTCGATAAGGGCCAGTTCCGGGGCATCAGCGTAGTAGCCTTGCTCTTAGGTAAAAAAGTGAGGATACAGGAAATCCTTTCACGCGCAGCCGACCTTAAAATTTCAAGGCATGTTCAACTTGAACGGGATGCGCAGTTTGATAAGCCGCTCTGGAAATCCATTCAGCCGGATATTGAAGGCATTTATGTGGAGCGCATCAAACTAGACGGCATCAAGCTGTTGTACCGCAACGCCGATACTTCCGAATCGGTGAAGCTGCAATTCGACCGCTGCGATGCACTGTTTGAAGATATAGCAGTTGACAGTATCTCGGCAGCCGATACAAATCGAATCGGCTTCACACGCGACATTCTTATGAAGTTTCATGACCTTAAGTTCCGCACGCAGGACTCCACCTATAAAATGAAAGCGGAATGGATCACGTATTCATCAAGGGATAAAAGCTTCGAGGTAGACAGCTTTAAGCTGCAACCTACGCTGGAGAAGGATAGTTTTTACAAGGCTTTCCCTGTGCAGCAAAGCCTTTATTATATTGAATTTGTAAAAGCACGATTTCATAATCTCCACCTCGACCGCTTTCTTCACAGCAATATGATTGAGGCAGACAGCATCTCTTTTGTAAAGCCACTGATTGAAGTCTATAATGATAAATCAATGCCGCCGGCATTTGTTTCCAAAATAGGCACTTACCCGCACCAGAAACTGCTAAAGGCCAATGAAGGAATTCACATTGGGAAAATTAGTTTCGACGATGGGGATATAGAATACGTAGAGAAGAATGAAAAAACCATGAAGGAAGGAAAGATCTTTTTCAATGATCTTTCTTTCGAGGCCACCAATGTGACCAATATTACTGCTCTGGTTAAAAAGAACCCGGTCTGCAAGGCCAGCGTAACCGGTAATATCCTGGGAGCCGGCAGGCTGAAGGTTGACTTCCGCTTTTTCCTTGATTCACTGGAAGGTCAGTACGAAGCCAGTGGCTGGGTGAAGAACCTGGGTGCAGCGCAATTGAATCCGCTGGCTATTCCTCTTGCCAATGCACAAATCCATTCCTTCAACATAAAAGAGCTGAATTTTTTTGTAAGAGGAGAAGACTTTGAAGCAAGGTCAGATGTTAGGATGCTGTACAATAACCTGTCATTGACCCTGAGGAAAACAGATGAAGAAACAGGACAGACCTCCGTAAAAAAATTCATTACAAAGATTCTCAACAAATTTGTGCTGTATCCTGACAATCCCGGTGCCGACGGGGTTGAAAGAACCGCCACCGGATCACGCGTGCTACGGCTTACCAGCCAGTCCTTCTTCGCGCTGTTCTGGAAATCCATCTTTGCGGGCATGCAGGATATCATGATGAAGTCGGGAAGGTATGGGTGAAAGCTGATAGCCAATAGCCAATGGCCTGCATCTCGCTTGCATCCATGTTTTTAATAACTCTCTTATTTGAATGATTAATTTTTACTTTTGATTTCATGCAATGGATTGCCGCCTCTAGGATCTTTACAGGAGAGCAATGGGTTTATGATCATGTAGCAGGAATTGAATCCGGAAAGATTGTTTCGGTTGAACCGCTACACAACCAGCGACAACATCACTTTGAGTTTTACAAAAACATGATGATGGTGCCGGCATTCATTGATGCGCAGGTGTACGGAGCGGCCGGAAAGTTATTTTCTGTGTTCCCTGAAGCAGCCACTCTTTCATTGATGAATGATGTTTTCAGCAAGGAAGGCACTTTGCTTTTCCAGCCTACAGTAGCTACCAATTCTATAGATGTCTTCAAACAATGTATAGATGCAGTAAGAGATTATTGGGCACAGGGGGGCAGTGGGGTCCACGGACTTCACCTCGAAGGACCCTGGATCAATCCTCTCAAAAAAGGCGCACACGTAATGGACCATATTGTGCAGCCCGATTTGGATTCGGTTACTGAATTACTTGATTATGGAAAGGAGGTGATCACCATGATCACACTGGCACCGGAGCAGTGCAGCAAAGAGGTGATCAGCCTGATTCGCTCGAGGGGGATCGTGATTTCAGCAGGACATAGCATGGCCAGTTATTCGCAGGCAATGGAAGGATTTAACAATGGCATCACAGCGGTGACCCACCTGTTCAATGCCATGACGCCACTGCATCACCGGGAACCCGGGTTGGCCGCCGCAGCTATGTTGCATCCACAGGTAAAGGCCAGCATCATCCCTGATGGGCATCATGTGGATTTTGCCATGATAGCCCTTGCAAAGAAACTGATGCATGACAGGCTTTTCGCTATTACAGATGCGGTAACAGATACGGACAGCGGTCCGTACCGGCACGAGAAAGCGGGTGATAAATATGAATGTAATGGCGTGTTGAGCGGTTCGGCTTTAAGCATGCACCAGGCCTTGAAAAACCTGGTGCATGAAGCAGGAATTCCCTTGCAGGAGGCACTGGTGATGTGCAGCCTTGCCCCTGCGCAGGCAATGGGTTGCGATCAATCGTATGGCCGCATTGCACCCGGGTATCACAGCGCCATGTTATTATTGGATGAAAATCTTTCGCTGGTAAAACTGCTTACCTGATCACGGTAACTGCCTGTGACTTCCGGCGCCTTGCTGACTCCAGGAACCAGGTAATGGTGAACGTTGGAATGATATCCGTTCCGGGCAGCAACTCTTCAAGGAAGGCGAAACCACCGCCGAAGATACCTTTCACACCACCAAATGTGCGCATGTAAATGAGTGCCGAAGCGGGTGCCCACAAAAGGTCGAATACTTCTCCGAAAACAGGAATGGCAAAGCTGGCATAACCCAGGAGGTCCATAGCGATACAGAAAGAAAGCGACGGAAGTGGTTTCTGCTTTACGGGTTCGTAGTGAGCGGTTTGTTTTTTGAAAAAAAGTCTTTTCAAATTTTCGTGGTGCCGCGGTTTTTTCCGCAGCCATATTATTGACGAAGAATGATGCCAGCCCGTTGTATGGCATATTTCTTTAAGAAAACATTTTGATGCGCAACCGGGTTCATATCGGCACCTCAGGCTGGAGTTACAAACACTGGAAGGGCCTGTATTACCCGGAAAAGCTGCCTTCCACACGTTGGCTAAGTTTCTACGCCGGTGATTTTGATACAACCGAGGTCAATTCAAGTTTTTACAGGATACCTTCCAGCACAACGGTTGAAAAATGGATGGCCCAGGTGCCGGAACATTTTCGCTTCAGTCCCAAGATAAGCCGCTTTCTTACCCACATGAAAAAGCTTAATGATCCCGAGGCCTCGCTGGAAAATTTTTTCAGCGTGTTTGCTCCCATGAAAAAAATGATGGGACCAGTACTGGTGCAGTTGCCACCCTTCCTGGCATTCGATCATGGTAAGGCTTTATATTTTTTCGAGCTGCTGCAAAAGCAATACAGGGGTTATGAATTTGTGCTGGAGGTGAGACATGATAGCTGGATGCAGGAAGCCAGTCTCTCATTGATGAAGAAATTCCAGGTGGGCCTCGTGATCTCTCAGTCAGGAGTTTTCTTTCCTTACAGCGAAAGGATCACAGAGAAAAATATTTACCTGCGCTTTCACGGTCCCGGTGAGTTATATGCCTCGCCCTATTCTGACCAGATGCTGGAGTATTTTGCTGAACTGTTTTACAAATGGCTCAGGGAGGGTCATGAGATCTGGGCCTATTTTAATAATGATATTGGCGGCCATGCGCCTGAAGATGCAAAAAAACTCATGATGCTGATGGAGCTCTGATGATCTTAATGAAAAAGCCCCGCTGACTGCGGGGCTTTCCAGATTTTGTACTGTTTTCAAAGGTCATCGTCTTCATCGCCTTCATCCTCCGTATCAATCACCAGGTCATCTTCATCAAGGTCTGCTTCATCAATATCTTCTTCCAGTTCC
>CAYWSQ010000124.1:0-11363 GCA_964460925.1 uncultured Flavisolibacter sp.
CCGCGGCCTGGGAGGAGCTCAATAACAAAAATTCCCTGGTACTGATCACGGCCTATGTATTTGTAAGTTTTCCTGCCGGCATTTTCATCAGCCAGCTTACAAAAAAATGGAGGGACAAAATCACGGATGGAACCACGCTTGGCAATGCCGGTAAATGGATCGGTATCATTGAAAGAATGATCATCCTCACGCTGGTGCTGGAATCTCAATACGAAGCGATTGGACTTCTCATTGCCGCAAAAAGTTTATTACGTTTCAGCGAAGCCAACCGGCCTGAGATCAAAACAGAATATCTCCTGATAGGAACCTTGATCAGCATCAGTCTGTCCATCCTTACCGGGCTGGTAGCATTGAAGCTGATCCAGTTGGAATTATAAATTTTTTATCTCCGCAATCAGGTCCTGCAGCACTTTCTTGGCATCGCCAAAGAGCATGGATGTTTTTGGCTGGAAGAAGAGATCATTTTCGATGCCCGCGTAACCCGGTTTCATACTTCTTTTGTTTACGATCACGGTTTTAGCAAGTTCAACATCCAGTATCGGCATACCATAAATAGGTGATGAAGGATCTGTTTTAGCAGCCGGATTCACCACGTCATTTGCACCCAGAATGAGCACTACATCGGTAGTGGGAAATTCCGTGTTGGCTTCTTCCATTTCCTGCAGCTTCTCATAACTCACATCAGCTTCGGCCAGCAGCACATTCATGTGGCCGGGCATGCGACCCGCCACCGGGTGAATGGCATACCTGACCTCTGCACCTCTTTCCTGCAATAATTTTTCCAGTTCATGGCAGGCATGCTGGGCCTGGGCAACCGCCAACCCGTATCCGGGAACAATCATAATCTTATTGGCATAAGCCATTACAACTGCCGCGTCACTCAGACTGATCTCCTTGTGTATACCCTGGTCCTTAGCCACACCGCCGGTAGCAGCTTTGGATCCCCCAAAGGAACCAATGAGCACATTGGCCAGTGAACGGTTCATGGCCTTGCACATCAGTATCGTTAATAGTGTGCCTGCCGCACCTACGAGAATACCACCAGTAAGCATTACCTTGTTATCATATAAAAATCCACCGCAGGCTGCTGCCACACCGGTGAATGAATTGAGCAGTGAGATCACTACGGGCATGTCGGCGCCACCGATTGGCAAAACAAACAGGATCCCGTAAACCAGTGAAAGAATAAAAATCGAATAAAAGATTACGTGAACTGAGGTATTGAGTTCAATATTGAGCCCTTTGAGTGAAACACGGTCGGCCGTATTCACGAGATCACCATTTCTCACTTCAAAAGAAGAACTGATGGTGGACAATAAAAAAATGCTCAGGCCAATGATCAGGGCCAACACCACGAGATTCACAATATGCTGCCCCCTGAATGATTTATCATTGATGGAGCCGTTAAGTTTTCCCCAGGCAATGATACTTCCTGCAAAAGACACAGAGCCGATAATAAGTCCAAGAAAAATGGTGATGAGGGTGCCGGTTTGCAGCGGCAGTGCAAATTCAGCGATATCAAAGGATTCTTCACCAGGAAAGGATTGAAGAATATCAAATGAAAAGTCAATGGAAGCGAAATGATTGAATTCGGCAATGGAGATCAGGGCCGCGCAGGCACCTCCCATTCCGTTGAACAGGCTCACCATCTCGGGCATGGCGGTCATCTTCACTCTTTTGGCGATAAGCGTACCAATCACACCACCCACCATCAGGCCGGCGAAGATCCAGCCATAATTGTGCAGGCCCTCACCAGACTCCACATCACGGTAAAGAAATATGGTCCCGAAAATGGCGATGCCCATTCCCGCAGCAGCGATGAGGTTTCCTTTTCTTGCGGACTCGGGATGGGAGAGCATTTTCAATCCCAGGATAAATGTTACCGATGCGATCAGGTAAATCAGTGTTAGCAGGGTAAGGTCCATTTAGCTTTTTTTCTTTTTTGATTTGAACATTTCCAGCATGCGGTCTGTCACTACAAATCCACCCACTACGTTGAGTGTTCCCAGCACTACGGCAAGGAATCCCAGGATCAGGGCAAAATAATTATCGCTCTCCGCCTTGCCCATTACAATGATGGCACCAATGATCACCACACCATGAATGGCATTGGCGCCGCTCATGAGAGGCGTGTGCAGCACGCTGGGCACCCGGCCTATCACTTCAATGCCTACGAAGATCATGAGGATCACGATGTAGATGGTCTCTTCATGTCCATAGATCCAACTGAGAATATTTTCCATGTAAATGTTTTAATTTTTGATTGGGGCCAGCCTTTCATGAACCACTTCACCATTATGCACAATGCAACTGCCTTTTACCAGGTCATCTTCCCAGTTGAGGTGAAGCTGCATATCCTTTGATGTAACCAGTTGCAGAAAGTTCATGATATTTTTCCCGTACAGTTTACTGGCATCTGAGGGCATGGAAGCGGGCAGGTTGCTGTTACCTACCACTGTAACTCCATTGCGAACTATGGTCTCATTGTTCTTAGTAAATGGTGTATTACCGCCGGTGGCTGCTGCCAGGTCTATGACCACCGAACCGGAACGCATCCGGTCCATCATGGCTTCGGTAATGAGAATGGGTGCTTTTTTACCGGGTATCTGTGCTGTTGTGATCACGATATCAGCCTTCGCAATACTTTCCGCGATGCGCTCCTGTTGCCTGGCTTTGTATTCTTCTGATTGTTCCACCGCGTAACCGCCGGCCTTGGATGCATCGGCCGCGCCTTCCACTTCCACGAATTTTGCTCCAAGGCTCATCACTTCTTCCTTCACTGCCGGGCGGGTATCAAATACTTCCACCACTGCGCCCAGTCGCCTTGCCGTTGCAATGGCCTGGAGGCCTGCCACACCGGCACCCAGGATCAGTAGCTTTGCAGGAGCTATACTGCCTGCGGCGGTCATGAACATGGGAAAATAACGAGGATAAAGATTGGCTGCCAGCAATACTGCTTTATACCCGGAGATATTAGCCTGGCTGCTCAGCACATCCATGCTTTGCGCCCTCGTGGTACGGGGCAGCATATCCATACTGAAAACAGTGAGCCCCTCTGTAGCCCATCCGCTCACCAGCTCTGGATGATAGAGAGGCTGGTAAACACCAATGATTACTTTTCCCGGGGAAATTTTCAGTGCAGGTTTGTGAATGGACAGCACCACATCGGAAGCATTCACCAGTTCGGAAGCCGAACTGATGGCAGCACCTGCATTCATATAGGCCGCATCATCAGCGGAAGCATGTATTCCGGCACCGGTTTCCACCAGTACCTTCATTCCATTTTTTACCAATTGGGCTACGGCTTCAGGGAGAAGGGAAACCCTGGTTTCAAATGAGGGTTCCTTCAATATTCCTACGGTCATGCTTACTGTTTAGTGAAATAGTAGTGCAAATGTATAAACCATGTTCAATTCTTTTCATCAACTGCACAAAATCATATGAGATGATGCCTACTGTCAAGGCAGGCGGACCCGGAAATGCTGCCTTACCCTGAAATCATTCCTGAAAAATACAAATCCAAGATAGAAAACATCTATAGTGTAACGGACCGATGGATGATTTTTGATCTCTTCCCAGGCCTGCTCCATTTCCCTGCTCCAGTGAATATCATCAAAAACAAGGATGCTGTGTTCACCGGATTTTTCAAGGAACTGGCTGAAATATTTAATTGTAGGTTCATACCGGTGATTGCCGTCGATATAGGCCAGGTCAACTGCAAGTAAATCAGTAAGTATCCCGGGAAGCAGTTCATCGAAGGGCCCAGTGTATCCCTTGATATTTTTACACTGAAGCTGGGAAAAATGTTCACCTGCCCTTGCAGCAATGGCCCGGCTTCCCTCGATAGTGATAATGCTGGCTTCTGGCACTGCCCTGCTCAGGTAGGCCGTGGTAAGACCAAGTGAGGTGCCCAGTTCTATCACACTGGATGGCTTGTAATAGGCAGCCAGCCGGTAAAGCAGGTGAGCCAGTCTTGCTGGTTTGAGTGCGGAAGCAGCAATATCCATGATCTTTTTCTGCTGTCCGCTGCTGTTACGGGAGCCAGCACCATAGTCTTCAATTTCGTAGAGTTCGGGATCCTGTAATAATTGTTTTCTCAGCTCTTCAATTTCCTTTCCGGGTTCAAACCCAGAGTGATTATTCAATACATTTTTGATAAACTGGAAAACGAAGGGTGAATGCATGCCATGCCCTTTGCTATTGGAAGCGGTAACATAATAGCCCAGGTACTTTAGTGCCAGTTGAAAATTAGTATACATAAAGGGCGGCGTGGTCAGGCATTGATTTTTTCCCAGACCTGGAAACTGTGATCGTAAGCATTTTTTTCATCGGCGGCGCAATGCCGTTCCCGAATCATTTTCCATTCCGCTGAGGGAATTTCCGGGAAATAAACATCACCTTCAAACCGGTGATGTATCCGGGTGAGATAGATTCTTCCTGCTTTAGGGAAAGCAGACTCAAAGATCTGCGCACCACCTATAACGAAGATCTCTTTCACTTCAAGCGCTTTTGCTTTTTTTATAGCCTCCTCTATGGAATGAACGATCGTGACCTGGTCCTGCTGCCAATCCTGGTTACGTGTGATCACAATGCTTTTCCTACCAGGCAGGGGTTTGCCGATTGATTCAAATGTTTTTCTTCCCATGAGTATAGGCATACCCCAGGTCTGGTTCTTAAAATATTTCAGGTCATTGGGAAGATGCCAGGGTAGCTGGTTGTCTTTCCCGATCACATTCTGTTCATCTGCTGCTACCAGTAGGCTCAGGATCACAAAAATATTTTTTGATGAATAGCAAATCTAAGGCATCACGATCTATACGGCCACAGGGGCCTTGATAGCGGGATGTGACTGGTAATTTTCAAGCGTGAAATCTTCGAACCTGAAATTGAAGATATCATTCACATCGGGGTTCAGTTTCATAACAGGAAGTGGAAAGGGCTGCCGCGTAAGTTGTTCATTCACCTGGTTAAGATGATTGGTATAAATATGCACATCTCCAAAACTGTGGATGAATTCGCCGGGCTTGAGTCCGCATACCTGCGCCACCATCAGGGTGAGCAAGGCATAGGAAGCAATATTGAATGGCACACCCAGGAAAACATCAGCGCTGCGTTGGTACAACTGGCAGGAGAGTTTTCCTTCCGCTACGTAAAACTGGAAAAGCGCATGGCAGGGCATCAACGCCATTTCGGGCAGCTCGCCTACATTCCAGGCACTGATGATGAGCCGGCGGCTGTCAGGATTCTTTTTGATCTGCTGGATAAGTTCTGATACCTGGTCAATCACCCTTCCATCTGCACCTTCCCAGCTTCTCCATTGTTTGCCATAAACCGGTCCCAGCTCTCCATTCTCATCGGCCCATTCATTCCAGATGCTCACACCATTTTCCTTGAGGTAGGCAATGTTGGTCTCCCCTTTCAGGAACCATAACAATTCATGAATGATACTTTTTAGATGGAGTTTTTTGGTGGTCACCAGCGGGAAACCTTCTTCGAGGTTGAAACGCATCTGGTAGCCAAAAGTGCTGATGGTACCTGTACCTGTCCGGTCATTTTTTTTTACGCCATTGTCAAGAATATGCTGGAGAAGATTGAGGTACTGCTGCATGAGCGCAAGATAAGAAAGAGCGGAGAAACAGAGCGGCGTGCGGAGGAAACGCTCTGTTTCTCCTCTCTGTTTCTCTTTCTCCTTGTGGGCTGTGGCGGATTCGAACCGTCGACCCCTACCTTGTCGAGATAATGCTCTAACCAACTGAGCTAACAGCCCCGGGTGGCGAAGTAATTTAAAAATTGGAGAAACACCAAAAGAAGCCCGGGATCAAAGCGATCTTCTTTGCATCTCGCGGTTGATCAGGTTCAATTCGCGCGTGGTTTGCCCGCCAACCGAAGTATTTTCCTCGGCACGGCGCATAAGATAAGGCACCACATCGCCAATGGGACCGAAAGGCAGGTATTTGCTCACGCTGCAACCGCCATTTGCCAGGTTATAGGTGATGTTATCGCTCATGCCATATAGCTGGCTGAAATGCACCCGCTCATAATCCAGGGGCAGGTTCTTCTCCCGGAGCAACTGCACACCCAGCATATTACTACCTTCATTATGTGAAGCAATGATCACTGCGATCTGTTCGTGGCGGTCCATACAAAATCTTACTGATTCATTGTAATCGCGGTCAGTGGATTCTTTATCCGGCTGGATCGGTGAAGGATATCCTTTTTCCTTAGCCCTTTTTCTTTCCTTTTCCATGTAAGCGCCTCTTACCAGTTTTACACCCAGCAGGAAATTTCTTTCAAGTGCAGCTTCATAGGACTGCATCAAAAAATTCAGACGGTCGTGGCGGTAGAGCTGAACGGTATTATAGATCACAACCTTTCCCCTGTTGTACTGGTCCATCATCACCATGGTAAGAGCATCCACAGGATCCTGTATCCAGGTCTCCTCTGCATCTACTAAAAATCCAACACCGGCTGTTGCCGCCGCATCGCTGATCTTTTTGATTCGGTCGTGCACACGTTGCCATTCTTTAGCTTCAACCGCATCAAGCTGCTGAATCGCTGCTTCATATTTTTTGACAAGACTTGAGGCCTGCGCTTCATGCATCAGGTCATCAAGTTTTTCGAGAAGGGCAAAACGTGCGATTCCGGTCACTTTCACACTCATGAAGGGAACATTCGGCTGTGTAGCGGCGAATTGTATGACCCTGATGAATTCTTCGCAGGCATGATCATAATTGGCTTCTCCTTCCTTTCCTTCCACTCCGTAATCAAGGATCACTTTAACATGGTACTGCGCCAGTTTGCTGATGGTGGGAATGGTTTGGTTCAAGTCTTCACCACCTACAAATTGCCTGAAAATGGTGCGGCGAATGAGACCTTTTACCGGAAGGCCCATTTTGATGGAGAGTGGAGCCAGCCTGGTGCCCAGCTTTACCAGCCAGGACTTTGCCATCTGGGCGAAAAGCCATTTGGCCTCCTTTAATTCTTTATCTGAGCGGTGCGCGAAAGCGATCCCGGTGTTATCGAACGAAATATCGGTATTCATAGCGAAGCAAAAGTAGGTGAAGTCCATTGACCATGGACCATGGACCATGGACCATTGACTATGGACCATAGATTAAGTCTCAAAGATGCAATCGCTCTTTCTTGCCTAATAATTCCTCAACGGTTTCGCGGTACATTTCGTCAGGCACGCAGCAATCTACCGGGCAAACGGCCGCGCATTGGGGTTCTTCATGAAAACCCTGGCATTCGGTGCATTTACTGGGAACGATATAATAAGTGTCAACAGCTATCGGCGCATTCTTCTGGCTGGCATCAACCGTAGTGCCATCCACGAGGGTATAAGTTCCTTTCACAGATGTACCATCAGCAACAGCCCACTCCACTCCGCCTTCGTAGATGGCGTTGTTAGGACATTCAGGTTCACAGGCGCCGCAGTTGATACATTCTTCAGTTATTTTGATTGCCATGATTCAATTGATTGGTTAGAATTAATTTTGTGAACAAATTTAAAGTTCACGTTTGACATTTACCAGTATCTGCAAGATGATTTATATCAGCAGGTCCCGATAGTTAAATTTAGTTCCATCGCATGAATTTACAAGAAAGAAAAACCTTATTGGAAAGATTAGGGATGTATATGCTGGAAAACGACAGTGAATGGCAGTCGGCAAAAAGAAAGGCTTATTCCGAAAACCAGTGGTTCCTCCCCGAATTTATTGACCTGGCAGCGAAAAACATTGCAGAGCGTTTTCTTACTCCTGCTGCACTGGATGAACTCGCGCAGCGTTATGATCTTCTCCATGAAAATCCTGCTCCCAAAAAAATAGGCATCGTTATGGCCGGCAACATACCTATGGTAGGATTTCATGACCTGCTTTGTGTGATCATGAGCGGTCACCAGGCCGCAGTTAAAACTTCATCGAAAGACCATGTATTGATTTCACACATAGTTCAAAAATTAAAACAATGGAATGCAGGGGCACCGGTGACCCTGGCTGAAATGATCAAAGGCTGCGATGCTTACATTGCTACGGGCAGCAACAATTCCTCCAGGTATTTTGAATATTATTTCAATAAGTATCCTCATATCATCCGGAAGAACCGTACTTCCGTTGCCATACTTAGGGGAAAAGAATCACCCGGGGAACTTGAAAAACTGGCTGACGATGTTTACCTGTTTTTCGGCCTCGGCTGCCGCAATGTCACCAGTATCCTGGTGCCTGTGGGTTATGATTTCGTTCCACTTCTAGAAGCTTTCCGCAAATACAACTACCTGGCTGAAAATCATAAATACAAGAACAATTATGATTACAACCTGGCCATGCATATTCTCAACAACACCTACTACATGACCAACGGAAGTATTTTACTGGTAGAGGACCCATCTCCTTTTTCCAGGATCAGCCAGTTGCACTACAGCTATTACACCGATGAGAATGAAGCACGTGCCTCTCTTAAAAATAATATGGATATCCAATGCGTGGTGAACGAGGGAAACATCGGTTTCGGGGAAAGCCAGGTGCCGGGGATCTGCGATTATGCCGACGGGGTGGATACCCTGGCTTTTCTCAAGGCTTTATGAGTTTTTTTGATCCTGTTTAACATCTACGAAAACCTTAGTAAATTTAATGTTAAATGGGCCCGCTGGTTTTTTTATAAACTGACAGAATGGTTATTTTGTAGGCAGAGGCATAAATTTTGAACAGTTAGACAGACCAGGAGATTTCATAAAATTCAAACCGATAGAACCATGACACTCAAACAGATTTTTTTAGTTGTAGGCATCAGTGCTGCTTCAGCAGTGGGAAGTGTTGCGATCTACAATCAAATTACCGGTAGAGAAACACCCTATGTTGTTGGCGCTGAGAACAAATCAGAAGTACCGGTCAATTATGCCGGTTTCTTTGAAGGCAAGAATGGACAGCCAGCAGAACCGGTAGATTTTACCAAGGCAGCCAATGCAGCGGTGCCTGCGGTAGTGCATATCAAAACCAAGGTACCCGCCCGTAAAGTTGATAACAACCTGCCCCGTCGCGGAGGCATGAACGATTTTTTCGAAGAGTTTTTCGGTCCCGGTTTTGGTCCCAGCATCATTCCTGAGCAAAGAGCTTCCGGTAGTGGTGTGATCATCAGCGAGGACGGCTATATTGTTACCAACAACCACGTGATCTCCAATGACCGCGGAGGTGTGGCAGATGAAATAAATGTTACCCTTCATGGAAGGAAGACCTATAAGGCGAAAGTGGTAGGGCGTGACCCAAGCAGTGATATCGCTGTGCTCAAGATAGACGGCACCAAACTTCCATACATGATCTATGGCAATTCCGACAATATCCAGTTAGGACAATGGGTGCTTGCAGTTGGTTACCCGCTTACACTTGAAACAACAGTAACCGCCGGTATTGTTTCGGCTACCGGCCGCAGCATTGGCATCAACAGCCGCCAGGTAAGAAGAGGTGATACCCCGGTAGAATCCTTTATCCAGACCGACGCGGCCGTGAACCAGGGAAACAGTGGTGGCGCACTGATCAATACAACCGGCCAGTTGATTGGTATTAATTCCGCTATTCTTGCGCCTAACGGAACCTATGCAGGATATTCATTCGCCATACCCGTAAACATTGTACGCAAGATCGTAAATGACATAATCCAGTATGGTGATGTACAAAGAGGTTACCTAGGAGTGAGCTACTATACTACAGATGAAATGACCGAAGAACAGGTGAAGAGCCTTGGCATTCCAACCAACGTGGAAGGTGTTTATGTTTCTGCCGTATCACCTGATGGCGGTGCTTCTGCTGCCGGCATCAAAAAAGGTGATATCATCACCAAGGTAAATGGTTCACAAGTGATTTCGGGCATCCAGATGAGCGCCCAGATCGCCAGCTTCCGTCCAGGAGATAAAGTTCCTGTAACCTATGTGAGAAGCGGGAAAGAATATAACGTGAATGTAGTGCTCAAGAAAAGAACTGACGTGGTGGCTGCCAGTGCCGCTGCGAGATTAGGCGGAGAACTCGCTACACTTGACAAGGCCAGGGCTAACCGCTACCAGATTGATGGCGGTGTAGTGGTGAATAAGGTACTTGAAGGCAGCATCCTTAGAAATGCAAGGATCGATAATGGTTTCATTATTACTTCGGTGATCACCAGCGACGGTAACGAAATTGAAGTGACCTCGGTTGAACAACTCAACGCGGCCATTGCCAACCTAAGCGGATCTATCAGGGTGAAAGGTGTGTATCCTGATTACGGTGAGTACATTACCTATTCTCTCAAACTTGAACAATAATCCAGTCTCATTGATATAAAAAAGGTCCCCAAGCGGGACCTTTTTTTATGCTTATAATTTTTTACGGTTCTGCGTAAACGTTAGTTCCCGTTTTTTGCATAAACCAGGAAACCCCAGGCAGGCATGTTTAGCCTGAGGCCGGTATGCATCACCATTTCGGCACCGGTGAAAATTTCTCTGAAACGGCCATCGACCCATATCGCCTGCAGTTCAAAATCCGCATGGTGGGCAGAAAGGTTCAGGAAAACGATCACTTCCTCTTCTCCCGACCTTCTTTTAAACGCAAAGATTTGTGCAGGTTCGGAAACTGGTAAGAGGTAAACAGGCGCATCCGCAAGCAAGGCAGGTTGGTTTTTCCTGAATGTTAAGAGCTTCGTATAAAAATCTTCCAGGGCAGGTTGGGAAGGCCAGTGAATGGTATCTTTTTCAAAAAACTCCAGGCGTTTACTCAAGGGTATTTCCTGCCCGCTGTAAATAAGTGGAATACCGGGCCAGGTGATGCTGTGCACAGCAAGTGGCAGCGCAGCGGGGCCGTATTTTTCATACTCCGTTCCATTCCAGCTATTCTCATCATGGTTGGAAGTGAACCAGGCGGTGTATCCACGGGCATGATGATATTGTTCCAAAATTTTTTTTATTTCTTCCAGGGGCAATTGCTGCTGGTACCAGTCATAGGTGCGGTGCATCCATTTCCATGCATAGGCCGCATCAAATACCCTCATGTACCCGGGGTGTTCAAGCGGATCCATTTCCGCCAGCCAGAATAAAGGTTTTAACTGGTTGACCTCTGGGATGGCTTCCAGCCAGTAATCCTCTTCCACCCAGAAAGCAAGGTCACAGCGGAATCCATCGATCCCCGTTTCCCTCACCCAGAATTTCAAAGCCTCTGTCATGGCACTGCGCATCTCGCGGTTGGTGAAATCCAGCTCAATGATATCATCCATGCCAGAGGCTTTTTTGAAATCACCGGTTTCAGGATCTCTTTCATACCATTCAGGATGCTCGTGGGTCCAAACATGATCCAGACCTGTATGATTGGCTACCCAGTCAATGATGACGCGGAATCCCATCT
>CAYWSQ010000125.1:0-11244 GCA_964460925.1 uncultured Flavisolibacter sp.
CATACACGGCCCATGTGCCAGATGGGGAACTGGCCTGCGCACATTACCGCGAAGATGGTCATGGCCTCAGCCGCACGGTTCACACCTGTTCTCCATCCCTGCCTGAAGAGCAAAAGGATCGCGGAGATCAGCGTACCCGCGTGACCAATACCTACCCACCATACGAAGTTGGTGATGTCCCAACCCCAGCCTATGGTCTTGTTCAGGTTCCACTGACCGGTACCCCAAAGTACTTCCATCACTACGGATAGGATACCGAAAGCCAGCAGTAAAACAGAGATCAGGAAACCGATCCACCACAACCTGCTGGGCGCAGCCTCAACAGGACGGCAGATATCTTCGGTTACCTGGTGATAATCCTTATTCCCTTCTACCAGTGCTGGTCTTACCTGCGATTCGTATTTGAGTAATGCCATATAGTAAAGCTTCGAGCTTTGAGCTTAGAGCTACGAGCGGTGCTGGTAACTGTTGGCCTTTCGCTGTTATTATTGGTTCAACTATTTCTTTTTATCCAACATGCGATGCGCATGTTTTGTTCATCTTTTTCGGACAATTATTCATGTCCTATTTATCCGCGGACATGCCGTTGGCATGTCCCTACGGTTAATGCGCTTTCGCGGGTTCGTTGCCAGGCGTTACAGGCTCACCACTCTGCTGGTTGGCGTGACCTTCCGCGCTTTTATGTTTCGGCGGGATCACTTCATCCGTGTTCCTGATCTTGGCCAGGTAATTCACATTCGGCAAAGTGTGTAACTGCTCGAGTACATAAAAGTTCCTGCGTGTATTGTTCTGGCGGATCTGTGCCACTTTTCCTTTCGGATCATTCACATTACCAAAAACTATTGCGCTTGTAGGACAGGCCTGGGCGCAGGCAGACTGCACTTCATCCGGACCAATGGCCCTGTTCTCCATCTTTGCACGCAGTTTACCTTCCTGTGTACGCTGTACGCAGAACGTACATTTTTCCATCACACCACGGCTTCTTGTCACCACATCCGGGTTCAATACCATGCGGGTGAGTTCATCATTCATCTGGTCAACTACCGCGTTGGTTGCACCTACGCCGCTCTTTGGTCCCATTTTACCATGGGTGGAAGCACCGGTGTAGTCAGCCCAGTTGAAACGGCGGACTTTATAAGGACAGTTGTTAGCGCAATACCTTGTACCGATACAACGGTTATAAGCCATCTGGTTGATACCTTCGGAACTGTGCATGGTGGCGGCAACCGGGCAAACGTTCTCACAAGGAGCATTGTCGCAGTGCTGGCAAAGCATGGGCTGGAAGATCACTGATTTCAGATCATCAGGATTTTCCTGCGCGCTAACATAATAACGGTCGATGCGCAGCCAGTGCATTTCGTGTGCACGCAGCACTTCGTTCTTTCCTACAACCGGAACGTTATTCTCGGTATGACAAGCTACCACGCAGGCGCCGCAACCGATACAACTGTTCAGGTCAATGGACATACCCCATTTTAAACCTGGCTGCACGTGATCTCCATAAAGTGTTCCTTCCTTGCGGTAGTCACCTGTTCTTGGCGCATAATCCTTATGCAGTTCTTCACGCCAGTGTTTGAAATCATCAGGGCGTGCCATGAAAGTAGCCAGCGTGGTTTCTTTCAAAACCTCCGTACGGCCTTCGTATGAATCGTGCATCTGGATACGGGCAACTTTATGATTGCCGGTAGTACCATCAGATGTTTTAACGTCGTTTGAAAAATCAATGGTTGTTCCGTTGAAGCGGGCGAACTGGTAAACATTCTTACCAACACCCTTGCCTTCATGAATAGCTTTGGAGAAATTGGCGCTACGTCCGTAACCCACTGCCACCGCGATGGTATTGGCATCCATGCCGGGTACCACCATCACAGGAATATTTTCTACCGTTTTATTACCAACAGTAAGGCTGATTGTTGGCCTGTCCTGGTAGTATTCAAAATCAGTTCCCGCGTAATTGATGTCCAGCGCCTTTGCTTTAGCGGTAGAGATCAGCGCGTAGTTGTCCCAGGTTGCCCTTGTAATTGGATCAGGCAGTTCCATCAGCCATGGATTGCCAGCCTGCTTACCGGTAAGCATAGCCACATTCTGATACAATACCACCTCGTCACCGGAAGAAGGATTTTTAGCAGTGAGCGCTGCAACGGCTGCACCAACACCTCCCACATTCACGGATCCGGTTGTTACCTGTGGCGTATTTACAATTCTTTCTGTAGTACCTGCAGTGGTAATGGTGTCGGTAGTTGCTGCAGGCTGCTGACCTTGTGTGGTTGCAGGTACCGGGTTAGTTCCCAGGTTATAGTTCGCTGAAGCAACACCACCGGGAATAGATAAGCCATCCTGCAGTGCTTTATCAAAAGCCTGCTGACCACCCAGTTTGCCGGTCCAGTAGGTTCTGAAATAAGTTTCGTAATCAGTATTGTTACCACTCCATTTCAGCAGGGAAGTCTGGAAGGGACGTGTTTTGAATAAAGGGAAGATGGTTGGCTGCAGGAAGCTGATATAACCAGTTCTTGGTTCAGCATCACCCCAGCTTTCCAGGTAATGATGTGTAGGAATGGAATACTGGCAAAGCTCTGTGGTCTCGTCCAGTTTCTCATTGAAAGAAATGGTCAGTCTCACTTTCGCAAGACCGGCTTTGAATCTTTCAACATCATGGTATTCATATACCGGGTTGGCGCCATAGATCAAAAGCGCACCTACCTGGCCCTGGTTCATTTGTTCCACCAGTCCTACCATATCCGAATCAATGCCCTGGCGGGTATTGATGCTCACACCAGTTTCAATAGTGGAACCATAAGCACCGATAGCGCTGTTGATGGCATTCACAATGATCTGCACATTTACATCATTGCTGCCGGCTACCACAAGTGCCTGGCCACGGCTGGCCTGGATGGCTTTCACCGCGTTCTGGATACCGGTATTCAGTTTGGCATTAGAGATGGAAGGCGCATTCACACCTGCCACACCTAAAGCTGCTGCAAGGGCCATTACAACTTTGCCGGTTTCAGAAGGCCTGTGGGTATATCTTTCATCCGCTGAAGCACCCGTCATACTAAGGAAGCTTTCAAACTGGATGTGTTTGCTCATGGTTGGATTGGCTTCGTTGATCTTGCGGCCGTTGGCGTACTGGCGTGCAAATTCAACCGGCGAAAGCCAGGTTCCGAGGAAGTCGGCGCCAATGCTGATGATGGCTTTGGCTTTTTCGAAATTATACGCAGGAATTGCTCTTCTTCCCTGTGTGGCCTCGTTGGCCAGCAGCATACCGGAATAGGAAACAGCGTCGTATTGTACGTGGCGGCTGCCGGGATACCTGCCCAGGAAATCAGCAATAATTTGTTTGGTAGATGGAGAGTTGATGGTACTGGTCAATAATACGACTGGTCCGCTTACACCGGCAAGAGCTGCGGTGATTTGCTGGTCAACCTGGTCAAAACCCGGGATCTCCTGGAAAGCTGCACCAGACTTACGCTTTGGGTTGGTAAGGCGGTACATGTCGTAAAGGTCAAGAACGGAGGCTTGTGCACGGGGTGAAGTTCCTCCTTTTGTAAAAGGATAGAGTTCATTACCCTCGATCTTGATAGGGCGGCCGTCTCTCACCTTTACCACAACAGGAAGGGCATCGCCATCCTGTACATAAGTGCTCGCGTAATATTTGGCAACACCGGGTGTAATATTTTCAGGCCTGTTCACAAAAGGCATGGCCTTGCGCACTGGTACCTCGCAGCTTGCAGCCAGGGTGGCGGCGGCGGTGCTGAATCCAAGGTATTTCAGGAAATCGCGGCGTGGGGTTTTGGCATCGAGCAGTCCTTTGCCATCGAGATCCCCGAAAGGCAGTTCTTCGGCAAATTCATCCTTCGTCCGGTTCTGTAACTCCAGTCTGCTTTTCTCATCGAGCTGGGCGAAACTTGACCAATACTTTTTATCGCTCATAACTTTTTTTGAAGTTCGATTAGTTAGATAGGCCAATTGCCATTGGCCAAAGGCTTAATAGTGGCATTTCTGACATTCCAGTCCACCGATATCCTTCACACTTACACTGTCCATTTTACCATGTTTGATATCGTTATGGAATTTTTCGTAAATGCTGTAGAACCTGTTTCCTGAACTGTCGTTGTAATTGAAGTTAACTTTTGTATCGCGGTGACAGTTCACACACCAGCCCATGCTCAGCTCAGACATCTGGCCAACTTTATCCATTTCCTGGATGTTGCCGTGACAGGTCTGGCAGGCCACATTACCCACTCTCGCGTGTTGCGCGTGGTTGAAATACACGTGGTCAGGCAGGTTATGAATCTTGATCCACTCAGGGGATTTGGCGCTTGTGTTGGCCGGATCCCATTTGGCGCCGGGACCAGGAGTAAACCCGGCGTATTTAAATAATTTATTGATCTCGTCAGTACCGTTGATCTCTTTGTCGCCATCAAACAGTTTAGGTCCTTTCTCATATGTAGTCACCACCTGGTGGCAGTTCATACAGATATTGAGTGTAGGAATGCCGGCATGCTTGCTTTCCCAGGCACCGCCATGGCAATAAAGACAGTTGATCTGGTTGATGCCTGCGTGTACTTTATGAGAGAAGTAGATCGGCTGGTCGGGCTGGTATCCCTGCTGGCGGCCAAGGCCGATGGCACCTTTACCAACATAATATCCGCCGACTATAAAGAAGATCACGGCAAAAAGAGCAATGTAGATTTTGTTACGCCAGAACGGAACGGGCTCAGGGCGCATGATCTGCTCTTTATCATCCGAGAGTTTTTTCAGGTTGCTGTTCACCTGCATCAGGATCAGGGCCACGAGTGCCAGGATCAGTGAAATGATCCCGAAGATCAGGGCGCCACGGTTATTCTCTGTTTCAGATGTAGCACCTCCACCACCGCCAGTCGGTGCTGCAGGAGGCGTTTCGATATATTCAAAAATGGCATCTACCTGCTCCTCCGAAAACTGCGGGAAGCTGGGCATGATAGAACCCCAGGTTTTCTGAAGCTCTTTAGTGTATTCGGTAGTGGGAATGAAGGCTGCCGGGTTCTTGATCCAGGCATAAAGATTGGCCTTGTCTTCGGCCCAAGGACCCCTTGTTGTTACTCCTCTGAGAGCAGGGCCGGAGAGTGCTTTATCAATTCCATGACAGCTTGCACAATTATTCTGAAAAAGCTGCTGGCCAGTTTGCGCGATCCCCGAACTCATCAAAAAAAAGAAAAAAAGCCCTGTCAGTATTCTTCTCTTCGCATGGATTTGTAAAATGTTCATAGAAACAATTGGGTCTGAGTGTGGATAATTTCCCAAATCGGCAGCAAAAATATGACAGGAAATTAACAAAAGCGCAACGATCTCAAATTTTTTTTAACCCGCTACCCGCCTGCATTTCAGCCGATTCTGAATACCTACACATGGTAGTTGAAATTTACATGTCATGCAATAGTCAGTCAAATCAGGAAATGTTGAAATCCATATTTCAGCCCTTCCTCATGCTTTCAATCGGCAGCGGTTTAAGGCCTAATTTCGCCACCAGAAATTTTATAATGCTGGAAAGGCTGAAACAAAAATGGGGCGTGAGCGCGGGCAGGCTGGTTTTGATCCTGGTAACTTTTGCCGTGGGCGGAAGCCTGAGCGGCATCGCGGCAAAAAAGGTCATGGAACTCACGGGCATCACCCAGGCTGCCCTTTATCTTCCACTATATATTATTGTAGTCACCGTAATCTGGCCATTTTCCGTAATGACCGTAAGCATTTTTACCGGGCAATTCGTTTTTTTCCGCCAGTACCTTGCCCGGATGGGCAGCCGCATGACCGGTCGGAAAAAGAAAAACAACCTGGTTGCCCTTCCTACCTCTCCAGTCAAAAACATCACCATTTTTGCTTCCGGTGCAGGTTCCAATGCCCAAAAGATCATTGATTATTTCAGGAACAGTGAAACTGCTAAGGTGGCATTGATCGTTTGCAACAAGCCCAACGCAGGTGTTGTCAGCATTGCGGAGAAGGAGGGGATACCGGTTCTACATATTGAAAAAAAACGTTTTGTTGAAGGTGATGCCTACCTGCCCGAACTGCGTGAAGCCGGAACTGACCTTGTAGTGCTCGCGGGGTTTTTATGGAAGATCCCCCAGGCCCTGGTGGATGCTTATCCCAGGAAGATCATGAACATTCATCCTGCCCTGCTTCCTAATTATGGTGGCAAGGGTATGTTTGGCCACCACGTACACCAGGCGGTGATCACGGCGGGTGACCTGCAATCGGGCATTACCATTCATTATGTGGATGAACATTATGATCATGGTGATATTATTTTCCAGGCCGCCTGCCCGGTACTGCCTGGCGATACCCCGGAAATGCTGGCTGCCAGGATCCACCAACTGGAGCACGCCCATTTTCCTAAAGTGGTGGAAGAGGTGTTACTGAAACAGTCCTGATTTTCTATTACAGCCTGTAATTTCTTTGTATTTAATTTCGAAAAGATTGTTCTCACATGAAAATTTTATTGCTGGCGGTAGTACTCTGCTATACCTCATGGATTTATTCGCAGGATATTATTGATGGTATCATTCCCAGGCCGGTGGAAGTTAAAAAAACTCCTGGTGAAATGTTACTGGATGAAAAAACAAC
This sequence comes from uncultured Flavisolibacter sp., assembly GCA_964460925.1. GTDB lineage: Bacteria > Bacteroidota > Bacteroidia > Chitinophagales > Chitinophagaceae > Flavisolibacter. The sequence goes on from CAYWSQ010000125.1 coordinate 6,601, forward strand.
GATTTCATTTTCCCCCGTATTTGAAAAGCAGGCCGCTTACCTGCAGGAGCAGGTGATGAAACAAACCGGCGTGCAGTTGAGCCTTAACCAGACTTCAGCTACCGGCATCCGGCTTTTGTATGATACCATCTCCATCAACCGGAAGGAAATGTACCTGCTGGAAATAACTACCAACAGCGTTTTGTTGAAAGCGGGATCCACTAAAGGATTGGTGAATGGCATTCAGACTCTTTTACAATTATTACCTATCAACATCCCTGTTCTGAGGTTGCCATTGGTAACAATTCTCGATTATCCCCGGTTTGACTACCGCGGCATGCACCTGGATGTGGCCCGCCATATCTTCCCTGTTGACTACATCAAAAAATATATTGATTACCTCACCTTTCACAAGTTCAATACGTTTCACTGGCACCTGACCGATGACCAGGGCTGGCGCATTGAAATGATCTCCTATCCAAAGCTCAATGAGATTGGCTCCTGGAGGGAAGCCACACTTATCGGACATTTCAAAGACCAGCCGGCACGTTATGACTCTACGCGCTATGGCGGTTTTTATACAAGAGCGGAAATCAGGGAAGTCATTGAATATGCCGGAATAAGAGGCATCAACATCATTCCGGAAATTGACATTCCCGGTCATGCCCGGGCCATTATTGCATCCTACCCAGAGTTAAGTACCGAACCTTCAACCCAGTGGAAGGTAGCCACTACCTGGGGTATGTACAACCGGCAGAATAATGTGCTGGCGCCCAAACCCGCTACCTTTGATTTCCTGCGTAGCGTTTTCCATGAGATCGCAGAGTTGTTTCCCTCGGAATACATCCATATCGGGGGCGATGAATGCAGTAAGATGTGGTGGAAGGCTGATCCCGCTACCCAGCGTTTCATGAAAGAAAATGATATCAGGAATGAAGCGGCGCTTCAAACCTATTTCATTGAAAAAGTAGCCGGATACCTCGCGGAGAAAAATAAAAAGATCATCGGATGGCATGAGATCATGGAAGGCAATGTGAGCAAAACCGCGCTGGTGATGAACTGGGCCGATCAGGCAAAGGCCATGGAAGCCGCACACAAAGGCCACAAGATGATCATGACCACCGGCAAGCCGCTGTATTTTGATCATTACCAGGCGCCCCCGCCACACGACTCGCTTTCTATCCATGGATATAACCCCCTGGATGCGGTTTATCATTATGAGCCGGTTCCTGCTGCACTCAAAAAACTAAAACTGGATCACCTGGTCATCGGTGCCCAGGCCAATGTATGGACGGAATACATTGAATACCCAACCAAGGTGGATTATATGGTCTTCCCCAGGATGACAGCCCTGAGCGAGGTGTTATGGAGTCAGCCTGCACACAAAAATTACCGGCAGTTCCTCTACCGGCTTAATAATTACATGATCCCGCGCTACCGTTACTGGAATGCACATTGGTTCCCGGGGTTTGATTAACCTCGGAGGTTAACCTCCGAGGTTTTCTGTTAATAGAAAGCGGGGGCGGTTGTTTTTATTCAGAAGCGACGAGGGAAACGCCGACCTCCGAGGTCAACCTCGGAGGTCATTATGTCCAGCCTGGCCTTTTTTATCCACTGGATGATTAATACAGTTTAGTTATTCGTTTCGCGCCGACCTCCGAGGTTGACCTCGGAGGTCAGCTTCATTTTATCTTCTTCTTTAGATTTAGTTTTGTTACTTGCCTGAATGCCTGGCTTGAAAAAGACTGCTTCCATATTTTCATTTCTTTGCCTGCTGTTCCTCCTCTCGGGGAATGAAGCATCCGCGCAGTTCAAAGTGAAAGGAACGGTTTACGACAGTTCGCGCATCTACCGCATTGAAGCAGTGACCGTTCAAACTACAGCAGGCAGGCACACCATTACTGATAGCCTGGGCCGGTACGAAGTGGAAGTGGCCGAGAAAGATTCCATCTGGTTTTCTTACCTGGGTAAACCCACTCCCAAATACCCGGTGCTGAAAATGGCCGACATCTCCCGCTTTGACATTGCACTCAAACTCAGCTCCAACATCATGGAGGAGGTGCGCATCAAAAGCCGCAGCTATAAAATGGATTCCATCCAGAACCGGAAGGATTACGCGAAGATCTTCAACTACGAAAAGGTTTCAGTTGGCTCCATGACCTCCGTGGGCCCCATGGGCGCGGGAATTGATATCCAGGAACTGATCAGGCTTTTCCAGTTCCGGAAAAATAAGGCAACGCTCAAATTCCAGGCGCGGCTGATGGAACAGGAAAAAGAAAAATTCGTTACCCATCGCTTCAGCAAAGGACTCGTGATCAGGATCACCGGGCTTGAAGGCGAAAACCTCGACAGGTTCATGACCCTCTACCGTCCCGATTATGAATTTACCGCCGCAGCCACCGATTACATGTTTCACATGTACATCAAAGTCGCCTGCCAGAAATTCCTTTCCCTGCAGAACTCATTCTGATCTGATAAATGCAGTAAATTGACTCCGAAACTGCTGCATGAAAAGATCATCTCCCGTTTTTCTTACTGTTCTTCTTTTTTGCGCGTGCACGCCCTCCTGGAAAAAATTTCACCAGCGCTCCGTTCTTATCGATACTCATAACGATGTGATCTCCACCGTAACCATGCGGGGGCTCAATATCGAAAATGACCTGCGTGGCAAAGCACATACGGATATTCATCGGCTGAAAAAAGGCGGGATGGACATCCAGGTGTTTTCCATTTTCTGTGATGAACGTTTTGGAAAGGACACGGCTTTCAAATTCGCCAATATCGAGATCGACTCTCTCTACGCCATCGTTTCACGCAACAGCAATTCCATGATGATGGTTCACGATCCCGCCCAGCTTGAAGAAGCGGTACGCCAGAAAAAGATCGGCTGCATGATAGGCGTGGAAGGAGGCCATATGATAGAAGACAAACTCGAAAACCTGGAAGCCCTTTATCACCGCGGTGCACGATATCTTACTCTTACCTGGAACAATTCAGTCTCATGGGCCAGTTCCGCTGCCGACGAAGTGCGCATGAATGAACCTGGATTTGCCAAACCCGAAAGTTTTGGACTGAATGAGTTCGGAAGATCCGTAGTGCGCAGGATGAATGAACTTGGAATGATGGTGGATGTAAGTCATGTGGGTGAAAAAACTTTCTGGGATGTGATTGCCACCACTACCAAACCTGTGATCGCATCTCACAGTTGTGCCTATGCGCTTTGTCCGGTACCCCGGAACCTTAAAGATGAACAGATCAGTGCCATCGCGAAAAATGGCGGTGTGATCCATCTTAATTTTTATTCCGGTTTTGTTGACAGCACCTACAATGAAAGAAGAAGAAATTTCATAGACCGGCACCGGCACGAGCGGGATTCATTAAGAACCCTGAAATGGCCCCGTTACCAGGTAGATGAATGGATCGCTGAAAAATATCCAGCCGAAGCTGACACCATCCGCCCGTCCATGAATTTATTGCTCGATCACCTGGATCATATCGTGAGGCTTGCCGGAATAGACCATGTGGGCATCGGTTCCGATTTTGACGGCATCGAATCAGCACCTGTTCCGCTGAATGATGTCGCCAGCTTTCCACTTCTGACAAAAGCTCTTTTGAAAAGAGGCTATTCCAAAGCTGATGTGAGAAAGATCCTGGGAGAAAATTTTATCCGTGTATTCAAAGCCAATCAAAATAAATGAAACAGGTTTTTACAGTCATCCTCTCCTCACTGGTAATCCTTTCACAGGCCCAGGTGAAAACCAATTCCAAACCCCTGCAGGCAGCCCGGCCCGAAGCCGCCGGCATGTCGTCCCAGCGATTGAACCGCATCGACAGCAACCTCAGTCAATGGGTGCGGGAAGGAAAGACCAATGGAGTGGTGGCACTCATTGTTCGTGATGGAAAGATCGTGTACAACAAAGCTTTTGGGTATGACGATCCTGCCAAAAAAATTCCCATGCGCACGGATCATATATTCCGTATCGCCTCGCAAACCAAGGCCATTACCAGCGTAGCGGTGATGATGCTTTATGAAGAAGGAAAGTTTTTACTGGATGATCCCATTGCCAGGTACATCCCTGAATTTGCAGGGCAGCAGGTGCTTGATTCTTTTATTGCCCGCGACAGCAGTTATACTACTGTTCCGGCTAAATCTCCCGTCACCATCCGCCAACTGCTGATGCATACTTCCGGTATTGGTTATGCGCAGATCGGCAGCCGTGAAGCAAACGCCATCTATGCAAAGAATGGAGTGATGGCCGGTCTTGGCGTGGAAGAAGGCAGGCTGCTGGCTGATGATATGAAGAAAGTAGGCAAGCTGCCGCTGATGCACCAACCGGGAACCAGGTGGACCTATGGGCTCAATACGGATGTTCTCGGGTACCTGGTGGAAGTGTTCTCAGGGATGTCGCTCGACCAGTTCTTCCGCACACGCATCTTCGAACCTTTGGGTATGAAGGATACTTATTTCTACCTGCCTGCTTCCAAACACAACAGGCTTGCTTCACTTTATCTCGAGGAAAACGGAAAGCTGGTAAAAGCTGAGAACGAAATCAATCAGAATGGCGTTTTCTTTACAGAATATCCTAAAATGAAAGGAACCTACTATTCAGGTGGCGGCGGACTTTCCTCCACTACACTGGATTATGCCATCTTTTTACAAATGCT
>CAYWSQ010000126.1:0-11182 GCA_964460925.1 uncultured Flavisolibacter sp.
GCCCTTTGTGGTTTTCCCATCAAACAGGGAAATCCATTCTTCATTCGCTGAATTGCTGTTGGTCATTTTTTTGGAATTATTGCAGGCTATTGATACGAGGGCCAGTAAAAAAACAATACGGTTCATGTTATTGATTTAATGATAATACATATTTGACCATGAGGCGGGCGTCATCTACTGAAAGAGATGGATGCGGAGTCATGGGAACAGTACCCCAATGCCCCTGGCTGCCATTGATGATCCGCTCAGCAAGAGTGGAAATTACAGTGGTATCTCCTTTATACTTTTCTGCCACCTGCATATAAGAAGGTCCCACCAACTTGTCATTCACTTTATGGCAGGTAAGACAATCGCTTTGGGCAATCAATTGCAAACCGGCTTCAGCATCAGGATCAGACGCTTCATTTGAAGCAGGGGGAGCCGTTTGTTCACTTGTGGTTTTGGTGTCAGAACTATCGGCCGTGTTATTATTTCCACAGGCGGCCACGATGGCTATCATCGAAAAAATGATAAGTGTTTTTTTCATATAATTAAATTATGGGTTGTGCAAACCTAGTATCTTTTTATTCATTTCCACGTCCGGGGCAGAACCGGCAAAATCATCAAAGGCCTTATCGGTGACCCTGATAATATGATCCTGAATAAAAACAGCGCCTTCACGGGCTCCGTCCTCAGGATGTTTCAAACAACACTCCCACTCCATTACCGCCCAGCCATCGTAACCATATTGCGTAAGTTTGCTGAAAATGGACTTGAAATCAACCTGCCCATCACCAGGCGACCGGTAACGGCCTGCCCTGTTCAACCAGCTTTGGTACCCTCCGAAGGTTCCCTGCCTGCCGGTGGGATTGAACTCAGCATCCTTCACATGAAAGGCACGGATGCGTTCGTGATAAAAATCAATATACTGCAGGTAGTCTAGCTGCTGCAATACAAAATGGGAAGGATCATACAGCAGGCAGGCACGCGGATGATTGTTCACCTTCTCCAAAAACATTTCGTAGGTAATGCCATCAAAAAGATCTTCACCGGGATGGATTTCGTAGCATACATCCACACCACATTCGTCAAAATAATCCAGGATGGGGGTCCACCTTTTCGCCAGTTCTTTGAATCCTTCTTCAACTAAACCTTCAGGTCTTTGCGGCCAAGGATGAAACGTATGCCAGAGCAATGCTCCGCTAAAAGATGGGCAGGCTTTCAGTCCAAGATTTTCTGAAGCCTTCGCTGCATATTTCATTTGCTGCACAGCCCATTCGGTGCGTGCCTTACTGTTGCCTTTCAGTTGAGCAGGAGCAAAGGCATCAAAGAGGTCATCATAAGCAGGATGCACTGCCACCAGTTGTCCAATAAGATGCGAGGCGAGTTCAGTGATTTCCAGTCCCCAGCTTTTTATATTTCCTTTCAGTTCATCTGCATAGGTTTTACTTTCTGCTGCTTTCTGCAGATCAATGCAGCGGGCATCCCATACGGGAATCTGCACACCGGTGAATCCTAATGAATGCGACCATTTACAGATGGAAGACATTTCATTGAAGGGTGCTTTATCACCGAGGAATTGAGCGAGGAATATTCCTGGTCCTTTAATTGTTTTCATTAGAATTTTTTTAGCCGGGAAGGCGGTAAGGACGGTAAGTAGTGGCTGATTTTCGACCAATATTTACGCATTTCGAAATCTTTAAAAAACTTAACATTTGCAATCGCTACTTACCGCTTACTTCCCGTCCTTACCGCCTTCCCGGCTATTCTTTTTAATTATACTTTAAAATCCATCCATTTCTCATTCGATTTTCCGGAGGCAATTACATGGTCAATAAAAGCCATCCCCCTCACTCCATCATCCACTGAAGGAAAATCCAGCGAAAAACGATTAGGTTCTTCTCCATTCAGTTTTGACAGTACACACTGTGCGAAATTCCGGTAGTGATTCGCGAAAGCTTCTATAAAACCTTCAGGATGCCCGGAAGGCGCTCTTGTATTATGTTTCGCGATCTCACTTAAATAACCTGTCCCGGCTCGTAAAACCTGGGCCGGTGCATCAGGCCATTTCATGACCAGCGAATTGGGATGCGCATGATTCCATTCCATCCCGCCTTTCTCACCATAAATTTTGATAGTGAGTTCATTCTCCTCGCCGGTCAGCACCTGCGAAGCAACAAGTACCCCGCTGGCACCATTATCAAATTTCAAAAGCACGGCTCCATCATCATCCAGCATTCGGCCTTCAACAACGGTATTGATATCCGCGCAGATCCTGGTGACCTGCAAACCCGAAATAAATTCCGCCAGGTGAAAAGCATGCGTTCCGATATCACCCATGGCACCAGCCTTGCCGCTTTTAGCAGGATCTGTTCTCCAGGAAGCCTGTTTCTGGTCAGTGCCTTTTTCTATAAAATCGTGGAGCCATCCCTGCGGATAGGATACAAAGATCTTCCTGATCTTTCCCAATGCACCCTTCCTCACCTGTTCGCGTGCTTCCTTGATCATGGGATAACCGGCATAGGTATGTGTAAGACAGAAATAAAGTCCTGTTTTTTCAACCATGGCCTGGAGTTGCTTTGCTTCCTGCAGGTCAAAACACATGGGCTTATCCAGCACCACATGAAATCCATTTTCCATGGCCAGCATTGCCGGTTCAAAATGCAAATGGTTGGGAGTAACGATAGAAACGAAATCCATTCTTTCGTCTGCAGGCAGTGCTGCTTCACGCGCGATCATTTCTTTGAAAGATCCATAAGACCGGTCCTTTGCAAGGTGTAAGGCTTCACCGGACGCTGCGGACTTCTTAGCATCTGAACTGAATGCGCCGCATACCAGTTCTATATTTCCATCCATCATAGCGGCGGTGCGGTGTATGGCACCAATGAAAGCACCCGGACCACCACCGATCATTCCCATCCGTATTTTGCGGTTCATAAACTACTATTAATAAAACTCGATGAAAGTAAATATTTTTCAGCTTACCAAACTTCTATGAAAAAAGGAAAAATATTTCCCGGGCTGTCCGGTCCAAAAATCAAGACACTTTCATAAGTGCTTCAATAATGAAAATCTACATGGTCTTTCGCTCATAAAGGCAAGGCCGGTAAGGCGGTAAGACGGTAAGTAGTCGCCAAAAGAATGGATGCTACTACTGATTCGGACTAAATAGTAAACTTTTTTCTCTACACAATTTACTTACCGCCTTACCGTCTTACCGGCTATGTCTTTACCTTTTACAGAATTCATCAATTAAGGTAATGACAATCCCTTATAGCAATATTTTTTTCAATATAATTCTGAATCAGTTTTAATAGTACATTTAGAACTCACTAATCACTAAGCCATTATCATTAGTTTGAGGATTATATATGCCATTCAGAATGCTTCTGTAATTTTCAGCTTCGACCATTAAATTCAACTGCTGATGAAACCATTGATCCGTGTACAGCTTTCCTTCATGATGTTCCTGAACTTTTTTATCTGGGGGGCCTGGTTCGTGACCCTGGGTACCTTCCTGGGAAACAATCTCCAGGCAACAGGAGGTGAAACAGCCAGGGTATTCTCAACACAATCATGGGGAGCCATCATCGCGCCATTCATTATAGGCCTGATTGCTGACAGGTATATCAATGCAGAAAAAATCCTTGGTTTTCTTCATATCGCAGGCGCTGTTTTGATGTACCAGTTGTACGGCGCGGAATCTGTTGCTGTATTCTATCCTTATGTACTTATTTACATGATCCTCTACATGCCTACCCTGGCCCTGGTGAATTCGGTTTCCTTCCGCCAGATGCAGGATCCTGAAAAAGAATTTTCAGGCATCCGCGTATGGGGAACGATCGGGTGGATACTGGCGGGACTTATGATCAGTTTTGTTTTTCATTGGGACAGCAAGACCAATATCGCAGACGGCCTGCTGCGCAATACTTTCCTGATGGCAGCTATAGCCTCTGCTGCCCTGGGAATTTTTAGTTTTACCTTACCCAAAACACCCCCGGTAAAAAAAGCAGGTGAAAAAGTCAGCATGCGTGAGATCATTGGCCTTGATGCCCTGAAACTTTTACGCGATAAGAATTTCGCAGTATTTTTTATCGCCTCCATCCTCATCTGCATACCACTGGCCTTTTATTATATGAATGCCAACCCTTTTCTTACGAACGTGGGCATGGAGGATCCAACCGGGAAGATGACCATCGGGCAGATCTCTGAAGTGCTCTTCCTGCTGCTGCTTCCTGTATTTTTCAAAAAATATGGTTTCAAAACCACTATCCTGGTAGGCATGCTTGCCTGGGCAGTGCGCTATGTACTCTTTGCTTTTGGAGATGCCGGAGAACTGGGTTTCATGCTGCTGCTTGGCATCGCACTGCATGGCATCTGTTATGATTTCTTTTTTGTATCAGGGCAGATCTATACCAATGCAAGAGCGGGTGAACGGTATAAGAGCGCTGCGCAGGGTCTCATCACACTGGCAACCTATGGCGTGGGCATGCTGATCGGATTCGAAGTGGCAGGCGCCATAACTGATAATTATAAACAGGGAGAAAATTCATTTGATTATAAAATGATCTGGCTGATACCGGCGGCTATCGCATTCGGGGTGATGCTACTCTTCCTCCTGTTTTTTAAAAATGAAAAAACGATCACCTTGGCAGGTGAATCTCCGAGGCAGTCATAATCATGATGGAAAAAAACACCACAAGAAGAAAACTGCTGCGTGACCTGGTATTTGCAGGCACTGCTGCCACACTGGTGCCGTCCATAGCAATGGCCAGTTGTGAAAACAAAAAAAGCAGGCTGAAAAAAAATATCAATCATTCCGTTTGCAGGTGGACCTATTCATTTCTTGACCTTGACACGCTTTGCGAAACAGTTAAGAAGATTGGTTTTGCTGCCATTGACCTGGTAGGACCTTCAGAATGGCATATCCTCAAAAAACATGGCGTGGATTCTTCCATGTGCAATGGAGCAGAGATCAGTCTCACCGAAGGATGGAACGATAAGCAATATCATGCAACCCTTATCAAAAACTATACGGATCATATCAACCTGGTGGCCGATGCCGGTTATACCAATTTGATCTGCTTCAGCGGCAACCGCAAAGGCATGGACGAGGAAACAGGCTTGAAGAATTGCGTTGAAGGCCTGGAAAAGATTATGGGTCTCGCGGAAAAAAGAAAGGTGGTGATCCAGATGGAACTGTTCAACAGCAAGATCAACCATCCTGATTATATGTGCGACAAAAGCGCATGGGGCATTGAATTATGCAAAAGGCTCGGCTCAGCCAACTTTAAACTGCTGTACGACATCTACCACATGCAGATCAGTGAAGGTGATATCATCCGTACCATAACGGATCATCACCAGAACTTTGGTCATTACCATACGGCAGGTGTCCCGGGCAGGCACGAGATCGATGAAACGCAGGAACTGTATTATCCTGCCATTATGGAAGCGATCAGGAAAACAGGATACAAAGGATACGTGGCGCAGGAATTCACGCCCACAGGAAAAGACAATGCTGCTAAGATCAAAGCGCTCAAAAAAGCAGTTGAGATCTGCGATGTATAAAAAATATTTTTTGACAAACAATATTTAAAACCACGGAAATCAAGACATGGCTGACAACACTTACGACGCGATTGTAGTAGGCTCCGGGATCAGCGGGGGCTGGGCTGCCAAAGAACTCACGGAAAAAGGACTCAAGGTCATCATGCTCGAAAGAGGTCATAATATCGAGCATAAATCAGGATATACCAGTGCCAATAAAGAGCTATGGGAGTTTCCCCACCGAGGCGGCCGGACCCAGGAAATGATCAAGGATTATCCCGTTCTCAAAAGAGACTACCCGCTGAATGAAATGAATCTCGATTTCTGGGCAAAGGATAAGGATAATCCATATACCGAAGTAAAACGCTTTGACTGGTACAGGGGTTACCATGTGGGGGGACGCTCACTCATGTGGGGCCGTCAATCTTACCGCTGGAATGAATTTGATTTCGAAGCCAATGCCAAAGAAGGTATTGCTATTGACTGGCCCATCCGCTATAAAGATCTTGAAGACTGGTACCATTACGTAGAAGGCTTCGCGGGCATCAGCGGTTCCCGGGAAGGATTGCCTGCTTTACCCGATGGTAATTTTATGCCGGCCATGGAAATGAACTGTGTTGAAAAAGATGTGGCAGCAAGATTGAAATCACATTATAAAGGACAAAGGTCGATGATCATTGGCCGTGTGGCCAACATTACTGTTCCGCATCAGGAAAGAACCAATTGCCAGTATCGCAATAAATGCTGGCTGGGTTGTCCCTTTGGTGGTTATTTCAGCACGCAGTCCTCTACCCTTCCCGCTGCCATGAAAACCGGCAATCTCACTGTGCGCCCTTTTTCCATAGTTACAGAACTGATCTATGACAAGGACACTAAAAAAGCAAAAGGGGTAAGAGTGCTGGATGCGGAAACCAACCAGACCTATGAATATTATGCGAAGATTGTTTTTGTAAACGCTTCCACGCTCAACTCCACCTGGCTCCTGATGAATTCAGCAACGGATATCTGGCCTGGTGGTCTGGGCAGCAGCAGTGATGCTTTGGGCCGCAACCTGATGGACCATCACTTCCGCGTGGGTGCCTCAGGTGATGTGGAAGGTTATGAGGATAAATATTATTTCGGAAAAAGGCCGACAGGTATTTACCTGGTACGCTACCGTAATTTGTTTGGTGATAAAAGAGATTATGTGCGTGGCTTTGGGTACCAGGGTGGCGCCAGCCGCCAGGAATGGGGACGTGAGATCGCTGAAATGAGCATAGGTGGCGATTATAAAGACGCCCTTTGCGAACCAGGCCCCTGGCGCATGGGAATGACAGGATTTGGAGAGATGTTACCTGATCCAAACAACAAGGTCACACTTGACAAGAATAAAAAAGACAAGTGGAATCTTCCTGTGCTGGCTATCGACTGCCAGATTGGTGAGAATGAAAAAAAGATGAGGGTGGATATGGCCAATGATGCAAAGGAAATGCTGGAAGCAGCCGGCCTGAAAAACGTGCATACTTACGATAATGATTATGCGCCGGGCATGGGTATACATGAAATGGGGACGGCAAGGATGGGACGTGATCCAAAAACTTCCGTTCTCAATGAATGGAACCAGGTATGGGATGCAAAAAATGTATTTATCACAGATGGTTCGTGTATGACATCAGCTTCCTGTGTAAATCCATCATTAACCTATATGGCACTTACAGCAAGAGCCTGCGATTTTGCAGTAAAAGAACTCAAAAAAATGAACCTCTGATATGGAAGATAAAGACATCAAACCTACTGTCAGTTCACGCCGCTCCTTCATCAGGAATACGGCTCTGGCAACAGCAGGATTTTTTATTGTTCCCCGGCATGTACTCGGAAAAGGTTACACCGCGCCAAGCGACCGCCTGCTGGTAGCAGGAATCGGTGTTGGTGGCAAGGGAGAAAGTGATATCATGAGTTTTTACAAAAGTGGTAAGGCCGATATCGCCTTCCTCTGTGATGTGGATGACCGTAGGGCTGCCAACTCGGTAAAGAATTTTCCTAAAGCCAAATATTACAAGGACTGGAGGGAAATGTTTGACAAGGAAGCCAAAAATTTCGACGCGGTTTCCGTTTCCACTCCTGATCATAACCACGCGGTGCAAACGCTGGCTGCCATGCAACTTGGTAAGCATGTATACGTACAGAAGCCACTCACCCATGATATTTACGAAGCAAGAATTCTTACACAGGCAGCAGAGCGTTACAAAGTGGTAACGCAGATGGGCAACCAGGGCGCATCAGGCGATGGTGTAAGACAACTGATGGAATGGTACAACCAGGGAGTGATTGGTGATGTGCATACGGTTTACTGCTGGACAAACAGGCCGGTATGGCCGCAGGGTATTCCCTGGCCTGAAGGCAAGGCAGAGATTCCTAAAGAACTGGATTGGGATCTCTGGCTGGGCACCGCACCTTACCGTGATTATGTTGACAAGCTGGTTCCATTCAACTGGAGGGGCTGGTGGGATTATGGAACCGGTGCATTAGGTGATATGGGTTGTCATATCATTGAACCTGCGTTCCGCGTTCTCGATCTTAAATACGCTACCGACGTGCAGGCAAGCGTGGGATCTGTTTATGTGGATGAATTCAAACGCGGTTATTTCCCCGACAGTTGTCCGCCTTCAAGTCATGTGACCCTTAACTTTCCCAAAACCAAAAAAACCAAAGGTAAGGTTACGCTTCACTGGATGGATGGTGGAATACAGCCTGAAAGACCAGAGGAATTAGGCCCCAACGAATTATTTGGTGATGGAGGCAATGGTGCCTTGTTTGTAGGTACTAAGGGAAAGATGATGTGCAGTACCTATTCTGCCAACCCGAGATTATTGCCAACCAGCAGAACACAGGAGGTAAAGGTGAAACAAACCATTTCCCGTGTACCCAACGGTGCTGATGGTCACTATGCGCAGTGGGTGGAAGCCTGTATCGCGGGATATGGTAAAAAAGAACTGAGTTCTCCATTCGAAATTGCCGGACCATTGACCGAATCACTGCTCATGGCCAACCTGGCCATCAGGGCACATGATATCCGCAAACCAAGAGCAGATGGAAAAGGATTTGACTGGCCGGGAAGGAATATTAAGCTGGTTTGGGATAACGACCAGATGAAAGTGACCAATTTTGATGATGTGAACCAGTTTGTAAAAAGGGATTACAGGCCAGGGTATTCGTTGAATTTGTAAGATTTTACCGCCAAGAAAAAAGGGGCAAAAGAAATATTCTTGGCGTCCTTTTTTCTTGGCGGTAAACAAAACACTGAACTATTAAATAAATTCCGAAGCAAGATCTTGCAGCTTGTAGCTTGCAACTTGCAGCTTAAAAAACTCGTTTATGGATCGCAGAGAAGCCGTAAAATACATCAGCCTTTTAATGGGAGGTACCGTAATTGGAGGTACCGCATTTCTCACAGGTTGTAAATCAGATACAGCCAAACCTCAGAACTGGGATGCCAGTGAAATTGCTTACCTGGATGAGATTGCGGAAACCATCTTACCCCAAACCTCCACTCCCGGGGCCAAAGCGGCTAAGGTGGGTGAGTTTATGAAAGTGATGGTGACGGATTGTTACGAAGCCAGTCACCAGGATGCTTTCAGGAAAGGCATGACACAACTGAATGATGCCAGTAAGGAAAAATACAACCGCGGGTTCATGGAGCTGGATCCGAAAGAAAGACATGCCTTACTTGTGGAAATGGATGCCACCGCTAAACAATACCAGGACGAGATCAAAAAACATAACCAGCAGGAAGATGATAAAGCAAAAGCTGACCTGAAATATGTGAAGCAAAGCAAACCGCCTCATTATTTCACCATGATGAAACAACTGACGTTATTGGGTTTCTTCACCTCCGAGGTTGGCACCAAAGAAGCCAGGCGGCATACACCGGTTCCCGGCCGCTTTGATGCCTGTATTCCTTATAAAAAAGGTGATAAATCATTCGCATAAAATCAAACCGCATGGATCACAACAGAAGGTTTTTTATAAAGAACAGTGCATTGCTGGCATCCGGGCTCATGCTGGGCAAATACCTCGCAGCCTGCAATACAGTAGCGCCAGCAACTTCTTCCATCAATAAAAATTTCGGCCTGCAGCTTTATACGTTAAGGGATGTATTACCTAAAGACCCGGTAAACATTCTTACACAGGTTGCCAGTTTTGGTTACAAGGAAATTGAAAGCTATGAAGGTGACAAGGGCATGTTCTGGGGAATGAAGAACACGGAATTCAAAAAACTGATGGACGATCTGGGCATGAAGATCGTGGCCAGCCATTGCGATATAGAAAAAGATTTTGAAAAAAAGGCGGAAGAAGCCGCGGCGGTAGGCATGCAGTACCTGCTTTGCGCCTGGCTGGGACCGCAGAAAAGCCTGGATGATTATAAACGGGCAGCGGATACATTTAATAAAAGAGGAGAAACCTGCCGCAAACATGGATTGAGGTTCGCCTATCACAACCATGACTACAGTTTCAAGAAACTGGATGACCAGTATCCCCAGGACCTGATGATGCAGCAAACCGATAAGGAACTTGTGGACTATGAAATGGATATTTACTGGGTGGTTACAGCCGGCGAAGACCCGCTGCAATGGTTTGACAGGTATCCCGGGCGTTTCACCCTTTCACATATCAAGGACCGCAAGAAAAATGTGCCCCTGTCACAAGGCGATGCATCTACCATACTTGGAACCGGCAGCATTGATTTCAATACCATTCTTTCGAAAGCAAAGGAGAAAGGAATGAAACATTTCCTGGTGGAGCAGGAACTGTACGAAGGCACTACGCCCATGGGGGCCGTTCAGGCCAATGCGGACTACCTTAAAAAATTGGAAATAAAACCTTAAAGGCTGTCGCGCATACCGGTTGAATCCACAGGTGCATTCCCGTCGAGGTTGATGGTACCCGCGGTATCGGGTATGTTGCCATTTACATTCGGGATTCCGGGCTGGTTTGGACCTTCGGGTCCAGCAGGTTCACTGTCATTGCAAGCCGGAAGCATCAACAGGGATAGAACTGATATGAATAAGTATCTCATGTCCGTGGTTTTACTTTACCATGCAATTTTTTGACCAACAAGAAGCCCCGGTTAGAAAACCAGGGCTGCGACTATTACTGCTTAAGAGAAAATTTGAGAATTTGAATCGGGGTTACGGCCCTTGCTTCAATATTTTATAGTTTTTGTTTTTTCTGGTAAAGATCCCAGTCTGCTTTGTTTGAACGCAGAACCAGTTTGTTATCTGCATTTTCCAGGGTGATGTAATACTTTGTACCCTCTTCATTTGATAATTCGAAAAGCTCGGAGATCCAGTAGCCTTTCTGCAATTCCTTCAGGCTGGTCTGCAGCATTACAGGAAGATCAGTTAAAAGCATGTTGCGGGTGGTGGCGAGCAGGGCTCCATTCTTGGCATAGAAGGCAAACACATACTGGCAGTTGAGCAGGAACTCGGCTTTATAGAATTCACGGCTTTCGCTCCAGTTTACGGATTCAGCATTTTTGAATGCGTTATGAAAAGATTCAAGAACCACAGGACCTACCTGGTCTTCTTTTACAGGCGTGCTTCCTGAAACCAGGAAACCAAGGGCCAGCAGGATGGTGAATAAGAATTTCATGTTTTTATTTTTTTAATGTTTT
>CAYWSQ010000127.1:0-11168 GCA_964460925.1 uncultured Flavisolibacter sp.
ACGCTTTCAAGTTTACGGAAAAGGGTGGTGTGCAATTGAAGATTTATGAAGCTAAGAAAAACTGGAAGGCCGGCAATCCAAGTCTTGACCGCGCTAAAAAAGTGGTAGCCTTCGAGATCAGGGACACCGGTATCGGTATATCAAAAGACAAGCAGAACATCATCTTCGAAGCCTTCCAGCAGGCAGAAGGTTCCACTTCACGAAAGTATGGAGGAACCGGTCTTGGATTGTCCATCAGCCGTGGTCTTGCCGACCTGCTGGGTGGTTCCATTGAACTGGAAAGTGAGGTTGGACATGGAAGTGCTTTCACCTTGTTCCTTCCGATTGATTACAATCCCAACATGGTGAAGAAAGAGCCCAAATCGAGCCTGACAGTAAGTGAATACAAACTGGGCGAGACCACCGATGATATCGCGATCCAGTCAGTGCCCACTGTAAAAGTGACCGAAGTAAAGGATCTTGATCCGCTCAGTGAGATCATCAACGAGATCGGTGATGACCGCAACAATATACTGGCGCATGACAAGGTGGTGCTGGTTGTGGAAGATGACCTGCGCTTTGCCAAGATCATGATTGAAAAAGCGCATGAGTATGACTGTAAGGTAGTGGTGGCCACCAGCTTTGGTGATGTATTTGACCTTACCAATAAGTACAATCCCATTTCAGTAACGCTGGATGTGAAATTGCCAGATGCATCGGGATGGAGGATACTGGATCTTTTCAAAAATGATATCAACTTCAGGCACATCCCAGTTCACCTCATCTCCGGTGAAGAAAACAGGCTGCTGGCCATGCAGCGCGGGGCGAGAAGTTTTCACCTGAAGCCATTGAAGAATGAAGCGCTCAATATCCTGTTCAGTGATATTGTTGACTACCACAACCGCAAACCGAAACGTTTGCTGATCGTGGAGGACAATGAGATCGATTCATCGCAGATGGCCAAGATCCTGAATAATGCAGACCAGGTTTCGATCGACATAGCCAGCACGGGTGAAAAAGCACTTGAGCTGGTACGCAATAATGTGTATGACTGTATTACGGTGGACTTTATGCTGCCCGATATCGGTGGTCTGGATTTTGTAACCCAGATCAACAATATCAACAAGCTGCAGATGACGCCGGTGATCATTTATTCCGCCAAGGATTTTTCACCGAAAGAAAGAACGCAACTGAAGCAGTATGCCAACCGGATCCTGCTGAAAGATGTGAATTCGCTGGAGCTATTATTGGAGGAAGCGGTGCTGCACATGCACCTGGATCATAAAAACCTGTTGCCCGAAAAACAGAAGATCATTGAGAACCTCAGGTCGAAGGAGGATGTGCTGGCCAACAAAAAAGTGCTGATCGTGGATGATGATGTGCGGAATCTTTTTGCGCTCACAACTGCTTTCGAGCGCTACCATATTAATGCCATCACGGCGGAGAGTGGCCAGGAAGCAATTGACATCCTTGCCGAGCATTCTGATATTGACATGGTGCTGATGGATATCATGATGCCAGAGATGGATGGTTATGAAACCACCCAGAAGATCAGGAGGGAACATAAGAATACACATCTGCCGATCATTGCCGTAACCGCCAAGGCCATGAAAGGAGACAGGGAAAAATGTATTGAAGCCGGGGCATCCGATTATATCACCAAGCCGGTGAAGATCGACCAGCTTTTATCGCTGATGAGGGTTTGGTTATATAAATGATGATCATGGAAAAAATGGGTAATGAGGACATATCGGATTACAAAGCGCCTGTGAAGATCCTGGCGGTTGACGACAGGGAGGACAACCTGCTGTCTATCGAGACCATACTTGAGAGGGAGGATTATACCATTGTAAAAGCCACTTCGGGACGCTCTGCGCTCAAGATCCTGTTGCAGGAACATGATTTTACCCTGATCCTGATGGACGTGCAGATGCCAGACATGAACGGATTTGAAACCGCCTCACTCATTTATGAAAGAGAAAAGCTGAAGCATATACCCATCATCTTCATCACCGCCCATAACCAGGGCGAAGAAAGAATGTATGAAGGTTATAAAATGGGTGGTGTTGATTTTATTTATAAACCTATCAACCCTGAGCTGCTACGGTTCAAGGTTGGTGTTTTCGCGGATCTTTACCGGAAGACCCATGAATTACTGAACCATGAAAGGAAGCTGATCTCGGCCAACAAAAAACTGGAACAGGAAGTAGAGGACCGGAAGGCCTCCGAAGAAAAGATCCGCATGCTGAATGAGCAACTGGTTGAAAATAACTTCCAGTTAAAAAGCACGATTGAAGAACTCGACCGGTTTGCTTATGTGGCTTCGCATGACCTGCAGGAACCTCTAAGAAAGATCCTGGTATTCAGCGATAAGATACAGACACGGTATAAGGATGCAGTTGACAATGAACTGCACCGCAGCCTGGAAAAGATCGTCAAAGCTTCTGAGCGCATGCAGCATTTGATCAATGACCTGCTCAGGTTCTCCAGGGAAACATCAAACAGTGAAGATTTTATACTTATACCGCTCAATCACCTGCTTAACGAAGTACTGGCTGACATGGAGGTTGATATAGAAAAATCCTCAGCGCAGGTGCAGGTGGAAAAACTGCCTGAGGTCTGGGGCATACCCAGCCAGATGCGCCAGCTTTTCCAGAACCTGATCAGCAATGCCATCAAATTCCGCAAGCCCGGCGAGGCGCCCCGGGTCAGGATCTTTCCAGGGAGTAACGGCACCACGCATCACAGGATCATTGTGCAGGACAACGGGATAGGTTTCGACAGCAAATACGCCGACGAGATCTTCATGGTCTTCAAACGGCTGCACAGTTACCATGAATTTGAAGGCAGCGGCGTGGGTTTATCAATCTGCAAAAAAATCCTGGAACGGCATAACGGTGTAATCTGGGCGGAAAGCAAACCCGGTTCAGGCGCACAGTTCATTATGGACCTGCCATCAGTTTTACTACCTGTGCATAAGCTGGAAAAGCCGGCAGCGAAAATGGAGAATTGAGAACGATTATAATGATATTGTAGTGGCCGGACGTGGGATCCGGCCATTATCATTTTATGTTTAGAAACCAGTATTATATTTTTGCCTATAATTTATATTATGTTAAACAGGCGCACCGCACTATCCTCTGCTCTTTTGTATTTTTTTGCTAGGCTTCTTGGTGTACTAAAGTTTGAGGGTCGTTTAGAGGTATCTTAGAGGGGTAACCAAAACTGACTAAAAATGAAAATAATTAAAAGAGATTACGTATGTAAGGATTTTCAATATAATGGTAAGTTGCAAATTGGCAAAGGGGCATACCCTCAATTGAGTATTGGATTTGCTATCCAAAACGCTGAAACCAATCCTTTGCTGGATGTAGTTTTTGATTATAGCTACAACAATTACGATGCGTCTGTTCAGTTTATTGTTCAGGGTTTAGTCAATGTTGATTTTGAAGCGAAAACTCCAGTAGTTGACGAAATATGGGATGAAATAAAACTCCAAAGCGCGGATTTTTGGAAATTGTTGAAGATGGAATGCACGCAAGCCAATAAACATCAAATACCGCCGGAGGTGGATGTTGAGCAAATGAAGGAGAAATTATTGCCTGTTATTTGGAGTGAGATTGACGAGCTTTTCTGACGGGCTGAATGACACCCATTTATAATTAGACTTATTAATTTGTCTAGTTTTCTTAGGCTTAATATATGAGCCTTTGATAATAATATTTTTCACTACCTTAGCGGTAGTTCAACATCCCCAGAGTGGTTTCTACCCTTTGGGGATTCTCGTTTTATGGGTTACCCCTGTTCTAGCCCTCACGGGCTTTATTCGCTTTGCCCTCAAACGGGCGGCAGCGATTTTTGCTATTATTAAAAAAATACAACAAGGCAGGCCACCGCACAAGGCTAACCTGAATAACATAATATAGTCTTATAGTAACTACGCTTACGTTTCATCAGAGATCAGTGTTCGTGATGGCTCGCATTGAACCTGAACGATTTTGCGAAGCCCAAAGGAACAGGAATATATGTGCTTGCAAAATCGTTCAGGTTCAATGCTCGCACGCTTCGCCTATAAGATCATTTTATGTTAAATACGCCTTACCGCACAGAGGCAATGCTCTTTTGTATTTTTTTGCCTCGCTTTTCTGACCACCAACCTGCTATCTACCTGCGATCTGTTAGGATCAAAATTTTTCCGGTCTCCCATTCTCCCAACATCCCATTTCTCAATTCCCCCGTATTTACCAGGATAAAACAAGATTTCCTATCTTCCACCAGGCTAATCCATGATTTATGATCTATGTTTTATTTGATGATCAACTGAGTCTGACCGATACCGAAAAAAAGGACCAGGCACATGGAACGCGTGAAAGACTCAAACCTGTACAGGATGCTTTTCCCGGGGCTGATATGACCGCTATCTGGGATAAGGATGGCATCCTTCATATCCAGTCCTTAGATCCCGCGGTAATGGAATTTGCTAAAAAGCATATCTACAGCAACAGCCTTCCCGGCCTGTTTTTATAATTCTGCCAATAGGGTTTTGTAGTAGGCTGCCTTCTCCCCGTCTTTTTTATAGTGATAACAATTGATGAGCTGCGTAAGTACCTGGCGGCACCGCTCTTTATTGGATGGATCTATTCCTTCCTTCAGGAAATTTCTATAGGTCCGGAGTGAAATATTCAAAAGTTCATCATACTTCTGCGCCAGCCTGGCCTGCAGGTTTTTTTTCTTCTGCAGCGCTCCTGCACTTTCATCATCAATTTCCGCGATGGCATCTTCCACATCATACAACTGGTTGAGCACATGCTGCGACATAATATAATGAACCCTTGCATGGTTGCTGTCCTGCTTCACCAGCCTGCCAAGCAACTGTCCCAGCTTTTCCTGGCGTGACTGGTAGTCTGCCGGCTTCTGCCGGTCGTACACATAATTGAAAAGTTCCGTTGCATAACTACTGCCCAGCATAAAACTGCCCGGGTACTTCTGCACCATGTATTCAAACCTGGCCAGCCTTTCTTTTTGTTCCCTTGGATTGCCCAGTTCCAGCTTGATCCAGTAATCTTCATCCTGGAAAACCTGGCGGCCGGTACTAAGGTAGCGGGCAGCTTTCACTGCGTCCTGCCTGCCATGAAAATACTGGTACAATAAAGTGTAAACCGCTTTGTACTCCTCTCCTGTCATTCTCCACCCTGCCAATCTTTCAAAATAAGATATGGCTTCTTCTTCCCTGCCAGATAAATAAGCCGAAAAAGCAGTGAGGCTGATCAACTGTGTATCGGTAGCAGGAAGCAACTTTCCATTGAATGCGAACTGCTTTTTTACAATGTAGTTTTCGGTTTCCAGCGCTGCTTTGAAATAACCGTAAGCCAGGGAGTATTCCTGCCTTTCATAAAATTCAAGTCCCCGGTTAAGACCCAGGTCGAACAAATGAAACAGGCCCACGTTATTATCAGGCTTCATCAATGCGTTGGAAGGATCGAGCTCCTGGTATTTTTTATAACTGCTCAGCGACTCCAGCAGTAATTCGGTGCGAAGAGAATCCTGCCTCCGGACAGATTGGGCACAAGCCAGTCCCCTGTAATACCAAAGTGCCGGCACCTGGCGGTGTACCTGCAATTGCAGCAGGCTGTCGGTGAGGTAACGGGCCGATTCATGATCATTTGCGGCAATAAGCTTTTGCACATCCTGAACAGGCTGTGCAAAAGCATTCATTGAGATCAAAACACTAAAGAGTAATAATAGTTTTGGCTGCTTCATGAAAGAAAAAAAAGCAGTTATTTCAACTGCTTTAATTTATCCTGGTAGAATGTTACTTTATCGTTCTGCTTTTTGCGCGTGTAGTAATCAATCATCTGGTTGATCACCCTGCGATAGTTTGCTTTATCCTGGGCTTTGAGAGAAGCCTCATCTTTTGCATAACTATCATAAGCCTGCTGCGTATAGGTGTACATGCTCTCGTAGTGCTGGTCCATGCGTGCATTCAGCTCTTTCTTTTTCGCCACGTCCGCCGCTGTTGTACCCCTGATATTCCGGATGCTGTCTTCCAGGTCATAGATCCTGTTCACATAGAACTGAGACATAATGTAGGTGGCATGGTGGGCATCAGGATTGAGTGCAATAGCTCTTTCCAGTGCTGCCTTTGTGGTTTCCTGAGATTCCACGTAATTGGCAGGTTTTGGATCGCTGAAGAAAGTATAGTTGTATAATTCAACACCGTGATTGAGCGCCGCAACAAAATTATTAGGGTACTTTTTAACCAGTGCTTCATAGCTCGCCAGCTTTTTTTCGCGGATAGGGCTCATAGCACCCATCTCGTAATCAACCCAAAGATCCTCGTAGGCTGGAAATGCTGTTTCGTTGATCTGCAGGTAACGCAGGGCTTCAGCCGTATCCTTTGTATTTTCCAGGTGATAGTTGATCATATACCGGTAAGCGTCCAGGTAGGTGGTATCGAAAATTTTGTTGGTGATCAGTTTGTCATAATACTTCACTGCTACCTCGGGCTTTTGTGCATTCTGAGCCGCAAAGCCTGCGTAGATATTGGCGGTTGTATCAAACTTTACATCCGTAAGCTTGTTGTTGGACAGCAGTTCAAAAGAAGCGATGGCTCCATCGAACGCGGTTACGGCTTCGAGATATTTTTTCTCCTGGAAATTTTTAACACCTGACCTGAAATAATCGGAATAAATGGCAAAGGCAGTTTTGTGTCCTTCGAAAGTAGAACGCAGCATACGTTTGGATTCTTCCTTGGACTGTTCCAGTTCAAAGTATTTTTTCATTGCCTCGAGTGCCACGGGAAGTTCCGCGGGATTCTCAAGTGACATGTTATAATGGATCACTGCTTTGAAAAAATGAACATCAGCATTGTTCTGATGTTTGGGGTCGGCCAGCACTTTGTCCAGTTTTTCCTTGGCCTCTCCAAATTTCTTTTTTTCGATCTTCTCCTGGATGTCATCCAGTTTTTGTGCAAAAACGCCGGAAAAAGAAACGGCAAGCAATAAGGATAATAAGAGTTTTCGCATTGTTCTTTTGTTTTTATAAAATTATGATAGTTGAACCGGGTTCTCTCCTTCAGATGGATTTTCAGGTGAATTGGTTGTGTCCTCACCACCTGCTACCTGGGTTTCTTCTGCAGTGGATTCCACGATCTCATCGATCTTGGCCACATCCATACTGGTGATAGCCGCGATCTCATCTCCCTCGTCGATCCTGATCAGTTTTACTCCCTGTGTTGCCCTGCCCTGCTCCGAGATATCGGAGACCTTCATCCTGATAGTAACACCGCTTTTATTGGTGATCATCAGGTCTTCGGTCTGGGTCACGCCCAACAAACCAACAAGTCTGCCAGTTTTTTCGGTCACGCTGATAGTTTTAACACCTTTTCCTCCCCTGTTGGTGATCCGGTATTCATCCAGCGGTGTTCTTTTTCCATATCCTTTTTCACTCACCACCAGTACGGTCACAGCCTCGTCAGGCCTTCCTGTAATCAATCCCACAACCTCATCCTTCTCATCATCAACCTCAATGCCTGCTACGCCAATAGCACCTCGGCCGGTTGGCCTTACCTTGGATTCCGGGAAGCGGATGGCACGGCCGGAAGCCACGGCCATCATGATTTCGCAACTGCCGTCTGTAAGCCTTGCTTCCAGTAACTGGTCGCCTTCCACGATGGTGATCGCGTTTACGCCGGTCTGCCTGGGACGGCTGAAATCAGCCAGTGCTGTTTTCTTGATAATACCCTGCTTGGTGCAGAGAACGATATAATGATTATTAACAAAATCCACATCCTGGAGATCAGCAATATCAATGATCGCTCTTACTTTATCATCGGGAGAGATCTGTAATAGATTCTGGATCGCACGGCCCTTGCTGTTCTTCTCTCCTTCAGGTATCTGGTAAACATTGAGCCAGTAACACCTGCCCTTCTCAGTGAAGAAAAGCATAGTATGATGGGTGGAGGCTACGAACAGGTGTTCAATATAATCTTCTTCGCGGGTGCGTCCGCCCACGGCACCGCGGCCACCACGTTTTTGTGCACGGAACTCCGTAGCGGAAGTCCGTTTGATATAACCCAGGTGGGAAATGGTGATCACCACATCTTCTTCCTTGATCAGGTCTTTGATGCTGACCTCATTATCGAGATAAGTGATCTCGGTTTTGCGGGCATCACCGAATTTATCCCTGATCTCCTGCAGTTCATTCTTGATGATATCGTATCTCATGCCTTCGTTGGCCAGGATCTCTTTCAGGTGAGCGATCAGTTTCATCAGGTCATCATATTCCTGCTTGATCTTTTCACGCTCCATTCCGGTAAGGCGCTGGAGGCGTAATTCCAAAATAGCCTTGGCCTGGATCTCATCAAGTCCCCAACCGGCATTCACCAGGTTTTCCTTGGCAAGTTCCGGTGTGGCGGATGCACGGATCAAAGCAATCACTTCGTCAAGATGATCCAGTGCAATGAGATAACCCTGGAGTATATGCGCTCTTTTTTCTGCTTCTCTTAATTCAAATTGTGTACGGCGCACCACCACTTCGTGGCGGAACTCTACGAATTCAGAGATCAGTTCCTTAAGGCTGAGAATACGCGGACGGCCTTTAACAAGAGCCACGTTATTAATACCATAGGAAGTTTGTAATTCCGTGAATTTGAAAAGCTGGTTTACAATAACATTGGCAACAGCATCACGCTTGAGATCGATCACGATACGTGTGCCTTCCTTATTGTTGGATTCATTGTTGACATGCGCGATGCCTTCAATGATTTTTTCATTAACGAGTTGCCCGATGCGGTCGCAGAGGGTATCACGGTTTACCTGGTACGGCACTTCCGTGATGATGATCTGTTCGCGGCCGCTGTTCTTGGTTTCGATCCTCAGCTTGCCCCGCAGTACCACACGTCCTCTTCCGAAATGGAAACCGGCCTTGATGCCTTCCATTCCGTAGATAGTGCCCCCAGTTGGAAAATCAGGCGCCTTCACATACTGCATCAGTTCATCGATGGTGATCTCGCGGTTGTCGATATAGGCAACGCAGCCATCCACCACCTCGCTGAGGTTGTGGGGCATCATGTTGGTAGCCATACCCACCGCGATACCGCTGGAGCCATTGATGAGAAGTTGTGGAATACGTGTAGGCAGCACCGTTGGTTCGTGCAAAGAGTCGTCGAAGTTGAGCTGGAAGTCAACAGTATCCTTATCTATATCCTGGAGCATGGCTTCCGCCCTGCGGTGCATCCTTGCTTCTGTGTACCTCATGGCCGCCGGGCCGTCACCGTCCTGGCTTCCGAAGTTACCCTGTCCGTCAACCAGCGTATACCGCATGTTCCAGTCCTGGGCCATACGTACCATGGCATCATACACGGATGAATCTCCATGTGGATGGTACTTACCCAAAACCTCACCCACGAGACGGGCGGATTTTTTATAAGGGCGGTTGAAGGTCATGCCCAGTTCATTCATGGCGTAAAGGATACGCCTGTGAACCGGTTTGAGACCATCTCTTACATCAGGAAGGGCCCTGCCCACGATCACCGACATCGAATAATCGATGTAGGCCATCTTCATTTGTTCCTCGATGTTTACTGGGATGATCCGGTTGATATCATTTGTTTCCTCGGGTTTGAAATTTTCTTCCATTCTTCAGTGTATTACTGCGATTTTTTTGTACCGGAATTTCGGTCCGCAAATGTACCCCTATTATGCTTAGAAACCTGATAAAACCAGGCTAAAAATTAGGGCGGAGTGCGGAGGAACAGGGCGGTTAAATTCCTAAAGTCATATTGTTTGCCCGATGCCTTTTTTACCTTTTTTTTCTCTGCCAACTGTTACGCTCTTCGCCCTGTTTCTCCACTCTATTTTTCCCCTCTTTTTCCACAGACTATTGAACCGCACTTCGCTCTGTTTCTCCGCACTTTTCCTTGGTATGGTATTTTCAATTATTACCGTAACAGGTAAAAATGCGTACTATGAAACAGTATCTTTTATTAAGCAACAACCAGCAATCCGGCCCCTATTCACTGGAAGAACTCAGGGCAAAGAACCTGCGGCCGCTTGACCTGGTGTGGATCGAACAACAAAGTCTTTGCTGGGAATATGCAGGCGAGGTCACTGAATTGAAAGAATTTGTGAAAGAACCTCCCAAACCTAAATTTACAAGGCCGGCCCCTGTTACCTCCCCGGTATATGTATCCATGCCTTCAAATGGCGAAAAATTGAAGATGAAGGAACCCATGATCCACAGGAAGGATTTTATGGCAACCGAAAAGCCAGACTTATTACCACCTGTTGCACTCAAAGAGAGAGATCCTTTACCCAACAACCGCCCGGTTTGGGACCGGCAATTTTTCAGGGGCAATGAATTACTGAAGCTGGTGGCAGTTTTCAGTGGTGTGATCCTGGGTGCCATGTTGATGAAAAAAGCTGCTGACGGACTTGTTGCGGCACCTCCGCCTGAAGCAATCAATCAAGCCCAGGTTATGATCCAGCCGGAGCCTGAGGAAACTAAAACCTACCAGGAAGCCCTGGTGAGAGAAACTGTCACTCCTACGGATCCAAAACCTGTGATCCGTTCTGTAAAACCAAAGGACATCCGAGCGCAGGTAAGAGTGAAGGCCGGCAAATATAAAACAGGTGTGCTGGGTGGAATCTCCAACCTGGAACTCACAGCGGTTAATGCTTCTCCTCATTTCATTGACCGGCTCACAGTAAGTGTTGATTATTTGAGAAAAAACGGGGAACTGATCGAAACAAAAAAACATACTGTGCAGTCGCTTGCACCCGGCTCCAGTAAAATAATTAAAGTTCCACCACACAGAAGGGGAATGAAGGTGAGGATCAGCGTACAGCAGATCTATTCAAAAGAATATACCGCCGCCCTGAAGCAGGCCTGATAAAAAAGGTTGCTATACCCCGGCTGCTTACATTTGCCCTTATGAAAAAGGTCCTGTTATTTGGTGCCGGCAAGTCGGCTTCCGTGTTGATCCGTTACCTGCTTGAGCATGCCGTTGAGGAAAACTGGCACCTGGTACTGGTGGATGCCAGCGTGGAACAGGCCCTTAAAAAAATTGGCGACTCACCTCACGGTGAAGCCCTCTCCTTCGACATACGCGATGAAGCGAAACGCAGAGAAGCAATCAGCCAGTCTGATATCGTGATCTCCCTCATGCCTCCTGCCCTGCATTTCCTGGT
>CAYWSQ010000128.1:0-11016 GCA_964460925.1 uncultured Flavisolibacter sp.
GTGATGCCCATTCGATCACTTACCCGGGATACGGCGCCTACACAGTGAAACATGTAGTAAAGGTGAGCAATACCTGTGTGAGTGATACCCTTACCAGGATCGTAAATGTATATGCCAAACCAGCCATCAGCATCAGTTACCCGGCAGGCTGCCTTCCTTCAGATGGCAATGTACAGTTCACCAATAATACCTCGGTTCCCGATGGTCAGGCGCTAACCCATTCATGGACCTTTGGAGATAATAATTCCAACAGCTCCAATCCTAACACATCATCAGCAGCAAGCCCCTCCCATCTTTATACTGTTGGCAGTTATACTATTAATTATTCAGTCACAACAGCCAATGGATGCACAGCAGATACGAGCTTTACCACGAGCTTCAACATCAAGCCCCTGCTTTCCTACGCTGCATCTCAGCCAGCGGTATGTGAAAGTATCACATCTCCGGTTTCAGTGGCCGGAGGCACTGTTACCAACAATGTTCCGGGTACAGGGCATTACAGTGGTCCGGGTACGGACAATGCCGGAAATTTCAATCCATCTGTTGCGGGAGCGGGTACTCATACTATCTGGTATGTATTTGCTTCCGACGGCGGCTGCACAGATTCACTTCCCACCACCATAACCGTACATCCAAAACCGGTGGCAGCTTTTACTGTAAATGCAGATATCTGCCTGGATGAATCCGCGCAGTTCGTAAACAATTCAACCATATCCTCCGGAAGTATCACGGGCTGGAACTGGAACTTCGGCGATGGCAACCTCGCCAGTTATACCAATGGAAATAATTTCTCACGCAGCTATACTACACATAATAATTACACAGTGAAACTGGTTACTGTGAGTGCGCTGGGATGCGTGAGCGATACAGTGTCACAGTTGATTGGAGTTCACCCCTTACCGGTTACCGATTTCACACTGCCCGCATCTATCTGTATGCCAAATGGCTCGGGAAGTTTCACCAATAACACTACAATCCCCGGTAATGGAAACCTTAGCTACCAGTGGAATTTTGGTGACGGCAATTATTCTGCGGAAAATAATCCTGTTCATACTTACACGGTTTCGGGTCCGCATAATGTAAGCCTTACCGCTACATCCGCTTTTGGCTGCACCAATGAAAAGACCAAATTGCTGGATGCTTTCTTTGATAAACCCGTTGCTGATTTTTCTGTAAGACCTGATACCTTGTGCCAGGGAGCAGATAATGAATTTACTGACCTGAGTACCGCTCCTAACAGTACGGTTCAAAACTGGAACTGGAATTTTGGAGATGGCCACAGTTCCACTCTTCAAAACCCGGTAAACCGGTACACAACTCCTGGTAATTACCTGGTGAGCCTGACCGTTAAGAATGCAGTTGGATGTACTTCGGATGTATTCACCAAGAATGTGATCGTTTACCTGCAGCCTGTGATCGACGCAGGTCCCTCATTTATCGTACCGCAGGGTACCGTGGTCACTTTCAATCCAAAAGTGAATGACTCTTCCGTGCTCACTTTCGACTGGTCACCCCTGGGTAATAGCATGATCAACCCAACAGAGTTAAGACCATCCATCACGGCTATGAACAACCAGGTGTACACGCTTACAGCAACTGGTCCGGGTAACTGTACAGCCACTGATACCATGAGCGTGAAGATCCTGAAACCGGTGAATGTGCCTAACTCCTTCTCACCGAATGGTGATGGCATCAACGATACCTGGCAGATCCCCAACCTGGGTGATTATCCCGGTTGTACGGTTGAAGTATTCAACCGCTATGGCATGATGGTTTATAAATCTGCCGGTTATGGTACACCATGGAACGGTCATTTCAAAGGAAGCGCCCTTCCATTCGGAACTTATTATTATGTGATCACCCTGAAAAATGGTTTCCCTCCTGTAACGGGATCAGTAACCATTGTCAGGTAATACAAAGAAAAACACCAGTTCATTCATGAGAACAAGCCTAGTCTTTATATCGATCTTCATCCTTTCGCTCCATGCATCGGCACAGCAGTTGCCGCATTATACACAGTATGTGATGAACCAGTATATCATCAACCCTGCCATTACCGGGATTGAAAATTATACGGATATTAAACTCAGTCACCGCCACCAGTGGACCGGTATCGAAGACGCCCCGGTCACCTCCTATTTTACCATTCACAAACCAATCGGCAAAACAGATTACAGGAGTACGGCCACATCTTTTGAGATGGAAGGTGAAAACCCGAGGGGTAAGGGTTACTGGGCAGATTATGAAGCAGCCAAACCGCACCATGGCATTGGATTGCAGGTGATCAATGACCAGACGGGACCTATCACTAATTTTTCCGCTTATGCCACTTATGCTTATCATATCGGCATCAGTGCCCGTACCAGCCTTTCCGCAGGATTTGGTGCAGGCTTCAACAGGCTGGGATTGAATGCGTCAAAACTGGACATTACCGCAACCATAGACCCGGCCGTTTATTCAACGGGCATCGTTAATAAAGTGAATCCTGATTTGATAGCTGGTCTCTACCTTTACTCTGCAGATTATTTTGTGGGCATATCAGCCAAGCAGATCATTCCTCAAAGGATTGATTTTTCTAACAATGCGGTAAAGGTGGATGACAGCAGGCTGGTGCCGCATTTATTTGCGACAGCGGGTTTCCGTTTCCTGGCAGGAGAAAATTTTAACGTGATTCCATCTGTGATGGTGAAATATATCAATCATACACCTACGCAATTCGATTTCAATACCAAGGTACAGTACCGCAATATTGCCTGGGCAGGGTTGGGCTACCGTTACAAAGAAGGTTATAACGGCTTGGCGGGTATGAATATCTCCAACAAAGTAAACCTGACTTATTCTTACGACTATACCACCTCACGCCTCAATAATTATACGAGAGGAAGTCATGAGGTTGTGATCGGGTTTATGCTGGGCAATGCTTATGAGTCTTGCCCGACGAATGTCTGGTGACGAGTCACCGCCTGATGACACACTGTTCTCACAAACACATTTGCGGGACTCGTCACACTCTCAGACGAGTCACCGCCGGATGAATCTCAGAACTTCAGCCTCATATGCGGGACTCGTCGGTGGACACCGATACCCGGAAACTCCTCAGACGAGTCACCGCCTGATGACATACAGTTCTCTGAACCACATATGCGGGACTCGTCACACTCTCAGACGAGTCCCCGCCTGATGACACACTGTTCTCTCGACCACGTATGCGGGACTCGTCGGGGGACACCGACACCAGAACTCCTCAGACGAGTCACCGCCAGATGACACACCGTTCTCTGAACCACATATGCGGGACTCGTCGCACTCACAGACGAGTCATCGCCGGATACACACTGTTCTCTCTACCACGTATGCGAGACTCGTCGAGGGACACCGATATCCGGAAACTCCTCAAACCTCACCGCCGGATGAAATTTAGTTTTTTAACATCATACGCGGAAATCGTCGGCAGACAGCGACATCCGAAACTCCTGAGACGAATTACCGCCGAAGGAATCTCAAAACTCCAACTACATATACTTGGCTCGTCGAGGGACACCGATATCCGGAAACTCCTCAAACCTCACCGCCGGATGAAATTTAGTTTTTTAACATCATACGCGGAAATCGTCGGCAGACAGCGACATCCGAAACTCCTGAGACGAATTACCGCCGAAGGAATCTCAAAACTCCAACTACATATACTTGGCTCGTAAAGGGACACTGATATCCGGAAACTCCTTAAACCTCACCACCGGATGAAATGCAGATTTTCAACATCATAAGCGGCCATCGTCGGCAGACAGCGGTACCTATAAACTCCTGAGACGAGTCAACGCCGAAGCAATCTCGAAACTCCAACTTCATATACGGGGCTCGTCAGGGGACACCGATATTCGAAAACTCCTCAAAACTCACCGATTGATGAAATTCAGATCTCCAACATCATACGCAGGACTTGTCGGGGGGCAGCTACAGGCTATAAAACAACAGCCACCGCCCGTAAGATATCCAGATCTTATAACCTGCTATACTGGACTCGTCTAAAGATCTTTGGATAATACAGGCATACGTACTGCATTTGCGGTTGATTCTCGATGAGCCGTTCTGCGATGACTGGCGAACGATTTTATAAACTCACACGACGACGCCCGCATGAGAAGTTTCAATTTCTGATAGACGTCCGGCGGTAACCAGCCAGGGTGGGATTCGTACATACAGACACGCACTTCCGACGAGTCCCGCATGAAAAGTTTCGACTTCGGAAAGTCATCAGGCGGTGACTCGTCGGGAGAGATTCGCCCAGACGGGCTACACCCCGACGAGTCCCGCATGAAAAGTCTTAACTACTGGTAGTTATCCGGCGGTGACTCGTCTGGCAGCCTGCGATCATCCAATGAGTTCTCCATGAGAAATATCGCTTATGAATAGTAATCTGAAGGTTACTCACCTGTGGGATTCGCTCAGTCATACCTCAATACAGTTCTCACAAACACATATGCGGGACTCGTCACACCCAATCAAGAGTCATCGCCTGATAACTCATAGTACTCTGAACCGCATATGCGGGACTCATCACACTCTCAAACAAACTATACTCCGACGAGTCCCGCATATAAAAAGTTTCGACTTCGAAAAGTCATTCGGCGGTGACTCATCGGAGGAGGTTCGACCGACATACTACACCCCGACGAGTCCCGCAGGAAAAGACTTAACGACGAAGAGTCGTCTGGCGGGGACTCGTCTGGCAGCCTACGATCACACGATGAGTTCTCCATGAGAAATATCGCTTATGAATAGTAATCCATCGGTGACTCGTCGGAGGAGGTTCGACCAACAAACTATACCCCGACGAGTCCCGCATGAAAAGTCTTAACGACGAAGAGTCGTCCGGCGGTGACTCGTCTGGCCGCCCACGATCACACGACAAGTCCCGCATGAAAAGTCTTAACTACGTGGAGTCGTCGGCCGGTGACTCGTCCATATCCAGCAAGGCAAGTATTTCCCGGTAGTGCCGAACTGGATAACCGGAACGGTTTCCTTCATAAAACGCGGCTGAACAATGTAAATAACCGGCTGGAGTATTAGCGAGCATCCATTTCCCCCGGCATGGATTGTTATTGGTATAATTGAGCTTTTGCAGAAGAAAACTTTCCGTGCGGCAGTGCCTTACATCGAATGAATCGATCCAGACCTCGTGTTTCTTTCCCCTGCTCTTGTCTTTTGGTTTTACTCCTTGTGACAACAATTGAAGAATATCATGGCGACCCATCTTTTCCAGCTTCGAAACTATTTCATAAGCGATAAATCTTTTGCCGGATCCAATCTCAAGGTTCAGGCTTCTTTTTCCTCCCGAATAATACACAATCATATGCATGTGGTTGGGCATAATCGAATACGCGATCATATCATGTCCTTTCCCCCTGAGTATGTCGAAAAATTTGTAAATGGTATTGTAACATTCAGTAATCCCGATCAGCGAGAGCCATTTAAAACAGGTGAAGGTGATGAAATACGCACCGGGTTTTGTAATGAGTTTATGTTTTGCCATAAACTCAAAAGTGAACTCCACTTTTAGAACTGAAATGGGAAAAGAACTTGGTTTATAAAGTTTTTTTCCCGGAACGAATAACAACCTTCAAACAATTAAACCACATGTGCAGGTGTACTGAAGAGAAAATTTTTTTAGTTCGTATGACAGTATACTAGTACCATTTTTAATTTTTCCAGAACTCTTTTAACATTTCACTGGGTAAATTTTCCTCCCTCAAAGCATCAAAGAAGTATGAGAGCCGAGATCTTCATATTGATTTTTATCGTTGCCAGCATCCTGCTGATGTACCGCAACCGGGAACTGAACCGCTGATCATTCAATGCGCAGTTCAACATCACCGCCAACCGGGTGGGCCGTGCAGGTCAGCACCAGGCCTTGTTTCAGTTCCGCTGCTGTCAACACTTCATTATAAGAATGCCATACTGACCCTGAAATTTTCTTTGCCACACAATTGCCGCATCTACCCGCTTCGCAACTGTATGGTAAACTGATACCCATTTTCTGAGCGGCTTTTAAAATAGCGTCAGGGTATGCTACAGCTATCCGGTATTGATCATCCCCATAATTTATAATTGCTGTTCTGGTTTCTTTGTCTGGCGGACTAACCGGAACAATGGTCCTGGGAATTACGAAATTTTCCTTGCGGATCTGTGAAGGAATCATCCCTTCCTGCTGCAGTACATACGTACACATACGCATATAAGACTCTGGTCCGCATACATAAAACAGGATATCTTTTGTTTCACCAACACGGTACTGATCCACCAGCTTCATGAGCAGATCACTGTATAACCTCGCACTCAACAGATCCGGTGAATTGCTGAAGAGAAAATCAACCTGGAACCTGCCTGTAAATTTTTGAGCAAAATCCCTGATCTCTTCCAGGAAGATCGCTTTGGATGGAGATGCATTGCTGTAGATCAACACAACATGTAATTGCGGATGGCCATATAAAATGGATTTAAGAAGAGAAAATATTGGAGTGATGCCACTGCCTGCCGCGAATAAAAATACCTGCCTGGTGGTTGAAAGATCTGGTGGCAGCACAAACAATCCGCCGGCACCAATACTGATCACTTCATCACCCGGCTGAATGGTATCTATAAAATACCGGGAGAATAAACCATTGGGTACTCTTTTAATGCCTACCGTGAGCGCTTCATGTAAAATGGGAGAAGAAGTAATGGAATAGGACCTTCTAAATTCCTCGCCATTTTCTGTCTTGACAAATGTGAGGTATTGTCCGGCTTTATAAGGGATGGGTGTTTCTGATTGAAAACTGAAAGTTTTAAATCCGGGGATCAGTTCTTTGACTTCTACTACTTTGAGTTTTTTGTATAATCCAGGAGTGGACATGGATTGAAATTCGGGATTTTATAGAATCTGCTTTTTTTACCGCAGAGAACCAGCCTTCGCTAAAGCTATGGCTGGCGTAGAATGTGACCAACCTACGCTAAAGCTACGGTTGGCGGAGAGAGATTACGCAGAGGGTTGAAGGCCAATGGCCATTAGCCATTGGCTGGGATTAAACTACCACCCCTTCCAGATCGTAATCGTAAGCGCGGGTGATGTTGACCTGGTAAAAATCTCCAGGGAATAATTTTTCTGCTGACTGGATGATCACCTCATTGTCCACTTCCACACTGTCAAACTCAGTGCGGCCCAGGTAACGACCGGCTTCTTTTTTATCTACCAGTACTTTCAATGTCTGTCCGACCTTTTCCTGGTTCTTTTCAAAACTGATCTCCTGCTGCACCGCCATGATGTCTTCCGCCCTTCTTTGTTTTTCATCCGCAGGTACATCATCGGCCAAACCATGCGCAGTTGTATTTTCTTCGTGGGAATAGGTAAAGATCCCTACCCTGTCGAATCTTTGTCTTTCCAGGAAACCTTTCAGTTCCTCCACATCATCGAGCGTTTCACCGGGAAATCCAGTGATCAAGGTTGTACGCAGACAAATACCGGGAACAGCCTGCCTTACATTCTGTACCAGGTCTTCCATTTCCTGCCGGGTGATATTGCGGCGCATGGCTTTGAGCATATTATCAGCCGCATGTTGCAAGGGCATATCAATATACTTGCAGATATTCTCCCGCTCCCTCATCACATCCAGAATTTCCATTGGGAATTTATGCGGGTAAGCATAATGCAAACGGATCCATTCAATGCCCGGCACATCACTAAGTCTTTTCAACAGGTCGGCCAGCATTCTTTTTTTATACAGATCAAGCCCGTAATAAGTCAGCTCTTGTGCGATCAACAGGATTTCCTTCACTCCTCTCCTGGCCAGTTGTTCTGCTTCCTTCACCAGGTCTTCCATGCTCCGGCTCACATGCTGCCCGCGCATGAGCGGGATGGCACAAAAAGAACAGGTGCGGTTGCAGCCTTCAGAAATTTTCAGGTAGGCATAGTGCTGCGGCGTTGCAAGTAAGCGCTCACCCAGCAACTCCGATTTATAATCGGCTTCAAATTTTTTGAGGATCAGTGGTAGCTCCATCGTACCGAACCAGGCATCCACTTCCGGGATG
This sequence comes from uncultured Flavisolibacter sp., assembly GCA_964460925.1. Taxonomy (GTDB): domain Bacteria; phylum Bacteroidota; class Bacteroidia; order Chitinophagales; family Chitinophagaceae; genus Flavisolibacter. The sequence continues at coordinate 8,065 of CAYWSQ010000128.1, forward strand.
TTCTGCTCCAGGTCATCGCGGTAACGCTGGCTCAGGCAACCGGTAACATACACTTTATCCAGCTTTCCTTTTTGTTTGAGATTGACCTGGGCCAGGATGGTATTGACTGATTCCTCCTTGGCCTTGTCAATGAACCCGCAGGTATTTACGATCACAATATTGTGATCCTTTTTTCCACTCTCATGCACCACGTCAATATCATTGGCCATAAGCTGGCCACTCAGCACTTCGCTGTCTACCATGTTCTTGCTGCAACCCAGCGTAATAATATTGACCTTATCCTTTTTGAGTGTTCTTGCTTTCATGCGGTCCGCAAAGGTACAATTCTCCCTGCCCAATCCTGTTTAGGATTTGATAAACTATCTTCGGCACGCTGCAGTCTTTATGAAAATTTCTACCGGGATAACTGAGTCCAAAAAGCAAAATCGTGTGCAGGCCCTCTTCCTGTTCCTGGTAGCCCTGTTTATCAGGCTGCCCTTTTTCACGAAAGACTATATCGACCGCGACGAAAGCACGTTTATCCTGATGGGCCAGAGCATAGCCGACGGCCACCTGCCTTATGTGCACCTGTGGGACCTGAAGCCGCCGCTTTTATTTTACATTTTCGGCCTGATCGAAACCCTGTTTCCCTATTCTATTGAAGCCATCCGGGTGGCTGGTGTTGTGGTTGTATTCGTCTCGGCCCTGGTGCTCAAAAAGATCGTGGAGGCCGGGGGATTGCACAATTCTTTCTGGATCGCCCTGGCCTTTGTGATGCTGGGCAGTGAGTTCGGTAACCTGCAGGGACTGATGTCGGAACACCTGGCGGTATTTTTCCTGCTACCCGGATTGTATTTTTTTCAGAAAGGCAGGAGTGTACATTACTGGCTGGCCGGGATTTTTTTTGGTGCGGCCCTTCTTTGCAAACTCAGTTTTGCGCATGGACTGGTGCTGATGGTGATTGCTCATCTAGTATTTAACTGGAAGCGCCAATCAATGACAAGGCACGTGATTAATTTATTTTTATTGGGTATGGGTGTGATGATCCCTTTTATCCTGATCGCCCTGCCCTACTATTTCCAGGGTCATAGTCAACTGTTTTTTGATTCGGTTTTCCGGGCACCATTGGAATACGCAGGGGCAGCCGCGATGAGTATGGGTGAAAAGATCTCCCGGACCTGGTGGGTGATCCTGCTGGCACTGGCCATTATAGTCTGGGCATGGAAAAAAAGAAGCCGCCAGTCAACAGAGTTATTGCTTTACAGCATGGTCTTAACCATCGGGACGGTCTATACTTTTTTCTCCAGCGGTATTGTGAACGGGCATTACCTGATCCTCATCTATCCGTTTCTTTTGATGATGCTGATCGGCACCCTTCCTTCATATCCTAAGATCCGGTATGGATGGGTAAGCCTGGTGGTGCTTATGCTGAGTTTTGAAAGCCTGGCTGAATATTACCGGGTTGGAAAAAGCCTGGTGAATAACGGACATCCTTATTACAGTAATACTTACGTCATCATCGATGAACTCAAAAAACAGGGACTGTCCGGGGAAAAGATCTTTTTCGTGGACTACCACATCGGGTACTGGATGCTGAAAACCTACCCGTTGACCAAAAGCACGACCCATCCTTCCAATATTGACAGGGCTTTTTTGTTCAAATATTTCGGCGGTAAAAGTTCTGGTACGGAGGAATTGAAGTTCCTGCTGGATACGGTCCGGCCGGCAGTGATCGTGAGCCGCACTCCATCGATGGGATTTATCCGGAATGAAATGCAGACCAGGGCATATTTTGACAGCGTGGTTGCTAATGAATTTGAACCTGTTTATACCCGGCCGGAAAAACAGGTTTATGTGTGGAAGCGGAAATGAGGACAATACCTTGTTAGTATTTTTAACCGCCAAGGGAAAAAGGGCCAGCCTTCGCTAAAGCTTGCGCCTCCGCTAAAGCTTTAGCGAACGCGGATGGCTGGTAAGACGCCAAGGATGCGCTAAGAAATTTCTTTATTTCTCCAGGGTAAAAAGGCTATCAACAAACTCATGTTTGTCGAACACCAGCAGGTCTTCCATCTTTTCTCCCACGCCTATAAACTTCACCGGGATCCTGAACTGGTTGGCGATAGCGAGCACCACACCGCCCTTTGCTGTTCCATCCAATTTAGTGATTGCCAGTGCAGTTACATCGGTTGTTGCAGTAAAATGTTTAGCCTGTTCCAGGGCGTTCTGACCGGTAGATCCATCCAGCACCAGGAGTACCTCATGAGGGGCGCCGGGGATCATTTTCTGTACACTCCGGCGGATCTTTCCCAGTTCATCCATCAGGTGAGCCTTGTTGTGAAGACGGCCTGCCGTATCAATCAGCACCACTTCGGATCCTCTTGACATGGCGCTTTGGACGGTATCATAAGCCACGGCTGCGGGATCAGAACCCATGGCTTGTTTTACGATAGGCACGCCAGTCCGTTCGGACCAGATGGTGAGCTGGTCAACCGCCGCAGCCCGAAAAGTGTCAGCAGCGCCCAGCAGAACCGATTTACCGGCCTTTTTAAAATTATAGGCCAGTTTGCCGATGGTAGTGGTCTTACCCACGCCATTGACACCTACCACCAGTACCACGTAAGGTTTGGTAGGAAGGTCGGAATGAAAATCATAGCTGTTGGAGCTGGGAGCATCCACCAGGATGCCTTCAATTTCTTCTTTCAGTATACTGTTTAGTTCACTGGTGTTCAGGTATTTGTCTTTCGCTACCCGCTTCTCAATCCGGTCAATGATGGCAACTGTAGTATCGATACCTACATCAGCGGTGACGAGGGCTTCTTCCAACTGGTCCAGGACTTCTTCATCTACGGTGCTCTTCCCGGCGATAGCTTTGGACACCTTGGAAAAGAAGTTCTCCTTGGTTTTCTGCAGACCTTCGTCCAGGCTTTCCTTTTCTTTTTTGCCAAATAGTTTATTAAAAAATCCCATGTTTCT
>CAYWSQ010000129.1:0-2886 GCA_964460925.1 uncultured Flavisolibacter sp.
GGACTGAACCTTGATGTTCGTCCTGGTGAAGTACATGCCATCATGGGACCCAACGGTTCAGGAAAAAGCACACTCGCTTCTGTATTGGCCGGCCGTGCCGATTATGAAGTAACCGGCGGAAGTGTGGATTTCCTGGGAAAGGATCTTCTTGAACTTTCCCCCGAAGAAAGAGCCGGCGAAGGTATCTTCCTTGCCTTCCAGTACCCGGTGGAAATACCAGGGCTGACCACCACCAATTTTGTAAAGACGGCGGTGAATGAAGTAAGAAAATACCGTGGATTGCCTGCACTGGATGCGGTACAGTTTCTCAAACTGATGAGAGAGAAAATGGCCATGATGGAGATCAGCCAGTCTTTACTAAGCCGTTCGCTCAATGAAGGTTTTTCCGGTGGTGAGAAAAAAAGAAACGAGATCTTCCAGATGGCCATGCTTGAGCCCAAACTGGCCATTCTTGATGAAACGGATTCAGGTTTGGATATCGACGCCATCAGGATCGTTTCCAACGGCGTGAATAAACTGAGAAGCAGTGATAACGCGGTGATCGTGGTTACACACTACCAGCGCCTGCTTGATTATATCGTTCCGGATTTTGTACATGTGCTATACAATGGAAGGATCGTGAAATCGGGTACCAGGGAACTGGCGCTTGAGCTGGAAGAAAGAGGATATGATTTTATTAAAAATGAAGTAGATGCCGTGCAGGAGGCCTGAGCCTGCGTTTAATCAGAAGATATGAACACGATAGAAACGATCAGGGAAAAATACCAGAAGCTTTTGTCAAACAATGGCAGCAGTGTACTGACCCCTGTTGAACAGAATGCCTTTGATGCCTTCAATGCCCTGGGCATACCCACGGCAAAGCATGAAGAATGGAAATACACCCGCATCAGCAGCGCATTCAATAAGGAATATGCACTGGCTACAAGCGATGCAGGCAGGCAAACAGCCGGCTACCTTCAGAATACCAGGCTGCCCGGTCATGAAACCGCAAATGAACTGGTATTTATCAATGGCATTTATGACGCCGCTCTTTCCAACATCCGTTCCGGTGGTTTGATGGTTCAAACCCTTGAAGAGGCAGTGAAAGGAGAGCACAAGGAGCGTGTACTTAATAATCTTGGGCATAGCAGCAAGTATATTAAGGACGGCATTCATGCCCTTAACACGGCATTCGTGGCGGAAGGTGTGTTTGTTTATGTGAAGGCAGGACTGGTGGTTGACCAGCCCATCTATATTTATAATATCACCGATGCATCTTCTGCCAACATACTGGCGCAGCCCAGGACCTTAGTGTATGTGGGCGCCAATGCCATTGTGCAAATGGCAGAAACCTATGCTACCGTAGGAATGGCTGAAAGTTTTACCAACCAGGTGATGGAAGTCGTGGTGGAGCAGGATGCGATAGTGGATTATTACAAGATCCAGAACGATGGCACGCAGAACAGCCAGGTGAGCACTACTCATTTCAGGCAGACAGGCAAGAGCCTGGTGAACGTAGTGACCGTTTCACTCAATGGCGGCATCATCCGCAATAACCTGAACATTGCCATGGAAGCTTCACATTCGGAAGCACACATGTATGGATTGTATTTTTTGAAAGGCAATACGCATGTCGACAATCATACCGTGGTTGACAATGTACAGCCCCATTGCCAGAGCAATGAATTGTATAAGGGCATTATTGATGATAATGCAACTGCGGTATTCAATGGAAAGATCTTCGTACAGCAGATTGCGCAGAAAACAAACGCGTTCCAGTCTAACAAGAACATTCTCCTGTCAGATAATGCAACAGTAAATACCAAGCCTCAACTGGAGATTTTTGCTGATGATGTAAAATGTTCACATGGTTGTACCGTAGGTCAACTGGATGAAGAAGGATTGTTTTACATGAGGTCGCGCGGAATTACCGAAAAGGCTGCAAGAGCCCTGCTGGTGCGTGCCTTCGCTATCGATATTCTTGATCATATAAAACCCGAGGTGCTCAGGAATTATGTGGATGGACTGATCTCAGAGAGACTAGAATTTGAACATTCATGATGCAGGTGGAAACCATAGAGAACACGCTTGACATAGAAGCGGTACGTGCGCAGTTCCCTGTGTTGAACAGGGAAGTGAAGGGAAGGAAGCTGGTGTATTTCGACAATGCGGCCACAACCCAGAAACCACTGGCTGTGATCAATGCGCTGGTTGAATATTACAAAGGATATAATGCCAACATACACCGGGGCATCCATACGCTTGCTGAAGAAGCCACAGCGGCTTTTGAAGGCACAAGAGATGCCGTACGTGAATTTATTAATGCAGGCAGCAGGGAAGAGATCATCTTTACGAGTGGCACCACCGAAGGCATCAACCTGGTGGCGCAGACCTGGGGCCTGCAGAATATCAAAGCAGGTGATGAGATCATCATCAGCAATATGGAACATCATTCCAATATTGTACCCTGGTATATCCTGGCCCAGGAAAAAGGTGCTGTACTCCGTGTGATCCCCATCAATGATGAGGGTGAACTGGAGATGGACGCCTTTGAACAATTACTGAATGAAAAAACGAAACTGGTTTCAGTAGTGCATGTTTCCAATGCACTTGGAACCATCAACCCGGTAAAGACCATTGCTGAAAAAGCACATGCTGCCGGTGCGGTGGTACTGGTGGATGGTGCACAGTCAACCGTGCATCTTGATATAGATGTGCAGGACATGGATTGTGATTTTTTTGTTTTCTCATCTCATAAATTATACGGGCCCACCGGTATCGGGGCGCTGTATGGTAAAAAACACCTGCTTGAATCCATGCCCGTTTACCAGGGTGGAGGAGAAATGATCAAGGATGTGAATTTCGAAACCATTACCTGGAATGACCTGCCTTATAAGTTCGAGGCCG
>CAYWSQ010000129.1:2896-10930 GCA_964460925.1 uncultured Flavisolibacter sp.
ATTGCATTTCACACGGCCATGGAATTTACAGCCTCCATCGGTAAAGAAAAGATCCGCCGTCATGAAAATGATTTGCTGGCCTATGCAACCAGCCAGCTTGAAACTATCGAAGGCCTGCGCATCATTGGACAGGCGAAGCATAAGATCAGCGTGATTTCATTTGTTGTGGAGGGAGTGCATCCGCAGGATATCGGCATACTGCTCGACAATAAAGGAGTGGCGGTAAGAACAGGCATGCATTGCGCCCAGCCATTGATGGACCGCCTTTGCATCAGGGGTACTACCCGTGCTTCATTTGCGATGTACAATACCAGGGGTGAAATTGATGTAATGATGGAAGCCCTTCACAAGGCGATCAAAATGTTGAAATAAATGAGTGCGGTAACATCCATCGAAGCAATAGAAAAAGAGATCGTTGAAGAGTTTGCGCTGTTTGACAGTTGGGATGATAAATACGAATACATCATTGACATGGGCAAGAGGTTGCCTGTGCTGGATGAACAGTATAAAAAAGATGAGAATAAAGTGAAAGGATGCCAGTCCACAGTGTGGCTGGTTGCCGATTACAAGGATGGTAAAGTGGAATACAAGGCCGACAGTGATGCGGTGATCGTGAAAGGTTTGATCAGTATGCTCATTCGGGTTCTTTCGGGTCAGCCGCCTGCCGCGATCATTGACGCGCAACTTGATTTTATCAAGGAGATTGGTATGATGAGCCACCTGGCGCAGACCCGTTCCAATGGCCTGCTTGCCATGGTGAGGCAAATGAAGAATTACGCGCTGGCCTTCCAGGTGAAGGACGCCATGAATAAAGCTTAAGATGATGATGGAAACAGATGTATTAAGAGATAAGGCCATAGAGATGATCAAAACCATCTATGACCCGGAGATACCAGTGAACATCCATGACCTTGGACTGATCTACAGGGTGGACATACTCCCGATCAATAACATCCAGGTTACGATGACACTTACAGCACCGGGTTGTCCGGCCGCCCAATCGCTGCCTGTGGAAGTAGACCAGAAACTCAGGACCATCGAAGGCGTGAATGATGTGCATGTGGTGGTTACCTGGGATCCGCCATGGGACAAGAGTATGATGTCGGAAGAGGCACAACTTGAGCTAGGGTGGATGTAAGCCATTAGTTAAAAGTCATTGGTCATCGGCCTTTATAACAATTTTAAACAACAATGAAGATCACAGCCCAGGAAGAATATGGACTCAGATTGCTTTTACGCATCGCATCCTGCAAGGATGATGATGGTATGAGCATTCCGCAGTTGAGCGAAGCGGAAGGGCTAACGGCTCCTTATGTGGCCAAACTGGCCCGGATCCTCAGGATGAAAGGATTCATCAACAGCACACCCGGTAATAAAGGAGGTTATGTACTGGCTCGGCCGGCAGATGAAATTGTGATCAACCATGTGCTGAAAGCCCTCGGCGGACCCTTGTTCGATACTGCATTTTGCGGCAGTCACTCCGGCAATATGAAATTCTGCACCAACTCAGTGGACTGTTCTTCGCGGTCCTTATGGCAGATGATACAGGTTACACTCGACCAGTTGCTTGACAGAGTAACACTGGCAGACCTGGTGAATTCAGAACAAAATTCCTCGCAGATCCTGGAGCGGCTTATGGTGGGTAAGAGTTTTTAGCTGCTAGCCACTAGCTTTTAGTTTACAATTGTACAGTAGATTTCTCGCAGCTCGCAGCTCAAAGCTCGCAGCTATATATTTCACTATCCTATACTAAGCAAATTCCATTGCCCCTGTTGGAATTGATCCTTCATTAACACCGTTTCGTCGAAAAGCCGGTTGCAATTCTTGAATCCTTTAATTATTTTGGATGAAGCTTTAACACATCCTTGAAAAACCATGAGGCCGTGTTGCAGTCCAATAACTCTAAAATCCTCTGAAAATGAACATCTATTTACGTCACCTCATCGGGTATTTTGAATACGTTCTACATCCGTCTGCTGCCTGGTCTTCCGACAGCAATACCGGCAAAAGAAAGCGCAAGGCCTCCAGGCCATCCCACCAGGTTTCTCCCGACAATTACAATATCAGGGGGACCAAAGGGGGCGATAAGCAAAGACGCAACCCGGCTCCTTAATCCATCAACATAACTTTATTGAAACTGTATCTTTGGGATACAGTTTTTTTATGGGCATCCTTAAACAATTAGCGGAATATCTCTACCTCAGGAAACCTGATCCCGACAGGCCTAAATCAGATTTTGTAAAATACATGCATAGCATCAACAGGCTCAGCCTATTGCTTTTCCTGCTTGCATTGATCATCCTGGCCATTAAACTACTGGCTTAGCCTTCAGCAGGTCGAAGATCTCCTGCGCGGCCCTGGTTGATGCATCTTCATTTTGATGAAGCAATTCTTTCAGGTCCGCATAATCTTTCTTCATCCTTGCTATGGTTTGTTCATCGTGCAATACAAGGTTGAGTTCCCTGGTTACATTCTCTACGGTGAAATCATCCTGGATCAGTTCCTTTACCACTGGACGGTCCATGATCAGGTTCACAAGGGAGATGTATTTTATTTTGATCAGCCTTTTGGCGATCTGGTAGGAAATAGAAGATCCTTTATAACAAACCACCTCCGGTACGCCAAACAAGGCAGTTTCCAACGTGGCAGTACCCGAGGTAACCAGCGCGGCATCAGATTGCATCAACAAGGAATAAGTCTGGTCTTTCACTGAACTTACTCCCGGATAATTTTCCAGGAAACTGTTATAGAAATCATCATCCAGTGATGCAGCCCTGGCCACAACAAACTGGTAACCGCTGAAATGCTTTGATGCTTCAAGCATTACCGGTAGTTTTTTACTGACCTCCTGTTTGCGGCTGCCGGGCAGAAGCGCGATCACTGGCTTTGCCGGCCTTGTGCCTTCATATTGTTTCATGAAGCTGTTCACAACCTGCACCAACGGGTGTCCCACATAAATAACATCGTAATCATATTTCCGGTAGAAAGCTTTTTCGAATGGAAGGATCACCAGCATTTTATCCACCATTTTTTTAATGGCATGAACTCTTCCTTCTTTCCAGGCCCATACCTGCGGCGAGATATAATAAACAATGCGAAGTCCTTTTGATCTGGCCCACCTGGCGATGCGCAGGTTGAATCCCGGGTAATCGATCAGCACCAGCACATCGGGTTGAAAAGTTTCGATATCTTTTTTGCAAAATGAAAGATTCTTCATGATGGTGGGAAGATTCCTGATCACTTCTGTAAATCCCATGAAGGCCAGGTCGCGGTAATGTTTCACCACGCGGGCACCTGCAGCAGACATGAGATCACCACCCCATGCACGGATCTCTGCACCACCATCAAGTTGCTTTAAAGCTTTTACAAGATTGCTGCCATGAAGATCACCAGATGCTTCACCGGCTATTAAATAATATTTCATCAGGCTGCGGCCGCGAAAGATTTAGTGGTAAAGATAGGCATGCCGCTAAGGCATCACACAAAGAGTTTCAAAAGGAGAACGCCGATACCATAGATCAGTGATACCGCAAATATCCCTTTAGCTGTTTTATCCTTGTTGGTATTGATATAGTAGGTGAACAAGGCAATATTCCCTACCAGGCACCATACACCCCAGAAAGTGATGATCTGTTTTTCACGGAAGAACAGGTCAATAAATTCTTCAAAGGTGTAACCACTGAACCGAGCGTAATAAACAATTGCGAATACGATCAGGGGTGTGATAAGCCCGAGGATAATGCCGAGGCGGAGATTATCCTTCGTTAGAAAAAATGTTCCAGTCTTTTTCAAGTTGCTGTTTTTGTTTGTAATGGGTTAGATCGAACTGCACGGGTACCAGGCTAATGTAATTATTGGCCAGCGCCCATACATCCGTGTCTGTTCCTTCATCAAAATTGACGAACTCACCCGTAAGCCAGTAATATTTCCGGCGGTGGGGATCATCCCTTTCAATAAAATCTTCTTCGTATTTGGCATAGGCCTGGCGGCAAATCTTTACACCTTTGATCTCGTCAACTGTGCCTATGGGAATATTCACATTGAGCACGCAATGTTTATCGGGTACTGATTTCAGCATCTGCTCCACGATGATGCGCACGTATTTTCTTGCTGCGGAAAAATCAGCTTCAAGGCTGTAGTCCAGTAAAGAAAACCCGATAGATGGAATACTTTCAATAGCAGCTTCCACGGCCGCCGACATCGTGCCTGAATAGATCACGTTGATACTGTGGTTGGCGCCATGGTTGATGCCACTGAGACAGATATCGGGTTTTGATCCCAGCACCTTGTCAACCGCCAGTTTCACGCAATCCACAGGCGTGCCGGTACACTGGTACGATTCCACTCCTTCGAACATATGCACGCGGTGGAGGCGCAGGGGAACACCGATGGTAATGGCATGACCCATACCTGACTGTGGTTTATCCGGCGCCACCACTACAACCTTTCCCAGGTCGCGGACTGCTTCTATAAGATTTTTGATTCCGGGTGCGGTGATGCCATCGTCGTTGGTGATCAGGATCACAGGTTCCTTCTTATCTGCCATTCATTCGGTTTTTCTTGTCACAAAATTGAACTTTTTTATCATAAACCAAAATCACATATTGGCTGTTATCTAAATAAATTAGTATTTTGCAGCTAAATAAATTAGTCTATGTCCATCGCCAACAAAAATCTGAAGTACCTGAGAAAGCTCCGGGGCTGGACCCAGGAAGAGTTTGCACAGAAACTTCGCATCAAAAGATCCCTGCTCGGCGCCTATGAAGAGGAAAGGGCTGATCCCCGGATCGACATCCTCGAGATCGTAGCGGATATGTTCAAACTGACCCTCGATGACCTGTTGCGCAAGGATGTTAGTGATAATAAGACCAACTATATTGCGCGCCGCCGTGCGCAAAAAATGGCAGGTGGCCGCACAGATATTCCATTTGTCCCGGTAAAAGCTGCCGCCGGCTACCTCACCGGTTATGCGGATCCTGAGTTCATTGATGAACTGAATACTTTCACATTGCCCATGCTTACAGGCGGAGATTACAGGGCTTTCGAGATCATGGGTGATTCCATGATGCCCACACCAAGTGGATCAGTGATTGTAGGGGAGCGGGTGCAGAACCTGGATGATGTAAAAACCAACCAGACCTACATTGTTGTTTCAAAAGCGGATGGTATCGTTTATAAAAGGATCATGAAGAACAACCGCCAGAAGAATAAGCTCACTTTTGTAAGTGATAATCCAACTTACCAGCCTTACCAGGTGAATGCCGAGGATATACTGGAAGTATGGCAGGCACAGATGATCCTGTCAAAAGCGAATACTCAGCAGCGTTGGGATGTGAATCAACTGGCGAGCCTTGTCAATAATCTGCAGCAACAGGTAACTACCCTCAAAAAAAGAATGAACTAATAAAACCGCAAACACCGCAAATAAATCGCAAAAAACCGCATACGCCATCCTTTAGGCTTCTGACTTTGGACTTTCAACTTTGAACTGTTTTTAGGCTTCTGACTTTGAACTTTCAACTTTGAACTGTCTGGATAGAAGTTTCAACTTTGTTCTCCTGACTGTCACCGGTTTTCCCTTTATATTTACAGCCTGCCAAAGGTTTCCGCATGTTGAGAATGCTGTTTATTGCTACCCTGTGTTGTTTGCAGCTATTTGCTTACAGTCAGCCTAAGACCATACCCGCGGTTAAGACCTCGCTACCTATCCGCATTGATGGGAAATTGGATGATGCTGCCTGGCAGCAGGCTCCCCTCGTTACTGACCTGGTGCAGAACATTCCCAATTTTGGCTTGCCAGCCACCACCCGTACCGACATCAGGATCCTGTATGATAACGATGCCGTGTATGTGTCAGCCTACCTCTACGATGACCCGGCCATGATCAGGAAACAGATTACGGCAAGGGATGGGGAGGACCGGCAGGATGTGGATTATTTTTCTGTATTTTTTGATACGTATAATGACCAGCAGAATGGTTTCCAGTTTTTGGTTACCACGGCAAATGTGCAGACAGACGCAAGGCTGGGAGGCAGTGGCGGCTTGTTTGGTGGTTTCGGCGACCGCACCTGGGATGCGGTCTGGCAAAGCCAGGTGCAAATGAATGATGATGGCTGGAGCGTTGAGATGCGTATTCCCTATATCTCTTTACGATTCGCCAAAAAAGAGCTGCAAACCTGGGGCTTGCAGTTTCTCCGTTTTACCAGGCGTAATAATGAAAGTTCATACTGGAACCCGGTGAACCCGAATGTGAATGGATTTGCGAACCAGTTTGGAAAATATAATGACCTGAAAGATATCACACCGCCGTTGCGTTTGAGTTTTTCACCTTATCTCTCTGGTGGTGTGCGGGTCAACCCGGAAGGCAGTCCTGTGCGCACCCAATGGCTTCGCAATGGAGGTATGGATGTGAAATACGGGCTGAATGAAAGTTTCACGCTCGATGCTACACTTATCCCGGATTTCGGGCAGGTGATCTCGGATAATGTGATCAATAATCTTTCTCCTTTCGAAGTACAGTTCCAGGAGAACAGGCCTTTTTTTACGGAGGGAACTGAATTGTTCAACAAATCAGGATTGTTCTATTCAAGGCGCATTGGTGACGTACCCTCAGGATATTATAATGTACAGGGAATTCTTAACAGCCGTTCCGACCTCGAGCTGATCCGCAATCCTTCCGTAACGCAGTTGTACAATGGAATTAAATTCTCCGGGCGCACCAGGAAAAAACTGGGCATCGGTGTTTTCAACGCGGTTACAGCTACCATGAATGCAAGGCTGCGCAATGTCCATACCAAGATGGACACCATCATTCAAACAGAGCCGCTCAGTAATTTTAATATCGTTGTTCTTGACCAGGCTCTCAAAGGCCGTTCTTCAATCACTTTTACCAATACCAACGTGCTGCGTATGGGTGGTGACCGTGATGCGAATGTATCAGCACTCGACTGGGCTTTATTTACCAATAACAACAATTACAATGTACGAGGAACGGTGAGGTACAGCAAAATCTTCGGCTATACGCCCTATTTTGGTAACGAGATCAATCTTTACAAGGATACGGTGCGGCGTGGTGGAGAGCTCGTGCTCAAACCTTACGATGGTTTCAATACCACCTTGCAGGTGGGAAAGGTGAGTGGCAAGCTGCAGTTCTATGCAGGCAATAACATTACTTCCAACAGCTACGACCCCAATGATCTTGGTTATATACAGTCGGCAAATAAAGTGAACTATACAGCAGGAATCAGTTATAACCAGCTTACAAGCACCGACAAGTTCATCACTTACCGTTATTCATTTGACCTGAGTTCACAGTATCTCTACATGCCGTACCGCTTTTCTGAATTATATGTGGAAGCTTCAGCATTCTGGTGGTTTAAAAATTTCTGGGATGCCCGGGTTTCTGTCAATGCTTATCCCACTGTACAAAATGATTATTTTGACCTGCGTACCCCGGGCAAATTCCTGCAGAAACCTGCTGAGGTAACATTTGGAATTGAAGGCAGCTCAGACAGCCGTAAAAAACTTTTCTTCAACACAGACCTCAACTATTCCATTCGTGATGCGAGTAACAATACTTACAATCTTATTTCAGCGGGTTTGCGTTACCGCTTCAGCGACCGTTTTACTTTAAGCCTGAACTGGTTCAGGCAATATGAAGAAAACCAGCGGGGTTTTGCTTTCCGCCGGGAAATGAATGGCGACCCTATAGCAGGCTTCAGGAATTTTACAGAAACCCAAACCATCCTGTCGGGTATCTATAATTTCACACCACGCATCAACCTAACACTCAGGGGCCGTCATTACTGGAACAAGGTGGTGTATAATAGTTTTTATAATGTGGATGATGAGGGAAATCTCCTTCCACGTGCTTTCATCAGCAATACCAATGAAAATTATAATGCCTTCAACCTCGATGCCTTCTTCACCTGGGATTTCAGGTTGGGAAGCCGCATCATTCTCGGTTGGAAGAACTGGCTCGGTGATTCTTTTGGTGTGAATGGCATGATCTATAATGAATACACCAGGAACCTC
>CAYWSQ010000130.1:0-10869 GCA_964460925.1 uncultured Flavisolibacter sp.
GGAGTGATCACGTCCTTGCCAGAGATATGGTAAATGCCGGTCTTTCTTTTTTGGATCAGCCTCATGATCGCCCAGGCCAGGTCTTCCACGTAGGTAGGAGTTCTTACCTGGTCATCAAAGATCTTCATTGGCTTTTTTTCCTTCAGCGAGATAGCTGTATTAGTTACCAGGTTCTGACGGTTCAGCAAAGGTTTACCATAAACCAGAACGGTCCTTACGATGGTCCATTCATGTGAATAATCCCTCACCAGCTCCTCTCCCTTTAATTTGGTTTCACCATAATAGTTTACAGGACCCGTTTCATCATCTTCACTATACATTCCTTTTTTGCCGTCAAACACGAAATCCGTGGAGAGGTAAATAAAAAATGCTGATAGTTCGCTGGCATTTTGAAGAAGGTTGGCAGTGCCGCTTACATTCACAAGAAAAGCTTTTTCCCTTTCGGCCTCGCAGGCATCGGGGGCTGACATGGCACCGCTGTGAATAATGATACCGGGCTGGTGCCGCTGCAGTATTTCGTGCACTGCGTTCGCATCTGTGAAGTCAAAAGATTCATAGGTATAATTTGCTGCATCAAAAGGAAGTCGTGAAGGCCCTCTACCGGTGGCGATCACCCTAAAACCATTCCTGACAAGCATGCCTGTAAGGTAATGGCCAACAAAACCATTGGCACCGGTGATGAGAATGTTTTCCATCCTTCAAAAATAAGGAAGGAGCTATTTAACTTTCATTACATCCCGGTTCCCAGTAAATCCACAAGTTCCTGGTAAGTCATCCTTGAAATAGTTACAGGTGTTTTATCGAGCCTCACAAGATCTTCAGGGCTTAATACAAAGATCCTGACCATCACCTGTTCATCCGGAACCTGGGCTTCAATGCCGTATTTATGTTTATTGGTGCGGTATTTCACCGTAACATTTCCCACCGCATTCATATTATACCAGGCCTGGTCATAGCCGGGCTTACCAAATGTAGGGAGCACATGAAAAGGGATGCGCAATGGTTTACTCACCCTGCGGCCGTCATCATATTGAATATTTTTTACAAACACCAGTACAGCGCCGTTCTGTAGCACATCACTTGTAACGGAAGGAAGGGATTTATTGTGGGCGAAAACCTTGTAGTCCAGGCTGTCGGAAACAGACCAGGCATTGCTTCTCTCCCAATTAGTTACCACTGGCCCCAGCGAACCAGGTTCCCCGGTATCAAGGCCTTTTACAAGGCTGTCATTGGTAATATCATTGTCTTTAGAGCAGGAACTGAGCACCGCGCCGGCGGCTATGACGAGGGTAAACATCCACTTTTTCATATCTCACGTTTAATGGGTTGAAAAACGAATTCCGTGCCAGTCAGGATTGTATTTTTGCAGAAGTTCAAAAGAAGAACGCTACAATAGATTCTAATGAAATTTTTCTTCCGGCTCTATGTACTCATTTTCATTGTCAGCGGTTGCAGCACCACCCGCAATACCTCTCTCAAAAAAGATGATGGTGTAATCGAAATCAATTTCGTGCAGGTAAATGATGTGTACGAGATCGCACCGCTTTCAGGGGGAACCGAAGGGGGCGTAGCCCGCATAGCCACAATCAAACAACAATACCTGGAACAGAATCCCAATAGTTTCCTGGTTATCGCCGGTGATTTTCTAAGCCCTTCGGTGTACAACAGCCTGCAGTTTGAAGGAAAAGCGATCAGGGGCCGCCAGATGATCGACGCGCTCAATGTAGCCGGAACAGATTTCGCCTGCTTTGGCAATCATGAATTTGATATCCGCGAGCAGGAATTGCTCGACAGGATTGATGAGTCAAAATTCAGGTGGGTGGCTTCCAATAGTTTTCACAAGATCAATGACAGCATCCGCCCTTTCCGGCGCAAAAACGGAGAAGAGATTCCACGTACCATCATTATGGATGTGGAAGATGCGGATGGTACGCAGGCAAGGATCGGCTTTATTGGCATCTGCCTTCCTTTCAACAGGGCGGAGTATGTGTATTATGTTGATGCCCTGGTAGCAGCCAAGGCGAGTTATAACCAGTTGAAGGATTCTGTAGACGCAGTGGTAGCCATTACACACCAGAATATGTGGGAAGATGAAATGCTGGCTAAGGAAATTCCCGGTCTTGCTTTGATCATGGGTGGCCATGAACATGACCAGCGGATTAAAAAAGTGGGCAGGATCTATATCACTAAAGCCATGGCCAATGCTAAATCAGCATACATTGTAAAACTCCAGATCTATAAAAAAAGGAACAAAACGAAAAAAATTGAGGTGCGGCCTTTTATCGAAATCCTCGACAACCGGGTTCCGCTTGACAGCGCAACCAATGTGGTTGTGAAAAAATGGTCACAAATTGCCGAAACCAATTATGCCTCGCTGGGTTTTTCTGCCAACCGGGTAGTAAAGCAAACCGGTGAACCACTCGATGGCCGGGAACTGGTGATCAGGAGCCAGCCTACCAACCTGGGCAGGCTCATTACCAATTCCATGATGGCCGCTGCTCCATTGTCAGAAGTGGCCATACTTAATTCGGGGTCCATCCGGGTTGATGATGTGCTGCATGCTCCCATATCAGAATATGATATTATCAGGACACTCCCATTTGGCGGAGCCATCAGGGAAGTGGAGATGACCGGCGCCTTGCTGGTGAAAGTACTTGAACAGGGTAAAAAGAATGTGGGAAATGGCGGGTTCCTGATTTATAATGAAGTCATGAGGCTTGACCTGTCAGGAGCCTGGATGTTGAAAAACGAACCCATAGATCCTGAAAGAATTTATCGTGTTGCCTTTAGCGATTTTTTACTGACGGGCAAAGAAGCCAACCTCGAATACCTGCATTCAAAAAATCCCGGGATTAAAAAAATCTTTGAACTGCCTTCGGAAAAAACAAATCCACAGAATGATATCAGGCTGGCAGTAATTCAGTACCTGCTCAATAATCAATAAGAAAGAGGTTTGAAATTAATTACGGAATTCCTGGGAAATCATCAGCCCGTAAATTCCCCCATCAAGAATACCGATGCCCAGCCTGCCGTAGGAAGGATTAAGAATGTTAGCCCTGTGCCCGGGTGAATTCATTAAACCATCATGACAGATCTTCAATGTTTGTCCGAGTGCAAGGTTCTCCCCTGCTGCAAGATATTTCACTCCCGCGGATTTCATCCGCTCAAAAGGATCACGTCCTTCTGGTGTATAGTGGGAAAAATATCCACGTGAAAACATATCCTGGGAATGTGCCCTGGCAACCAGCCTCAGTTCCGGATCAGGTGCAACTGGTTTCAATCCATGTTTCATTCTTTCGATATTCACCATTGTCAGCATCTGCGCTTCCAGGTCGGGACGGGCTTTGGCATCCTTCACCCTGAAATTTAAATCAACTGTTTCATCCGAGTCCGGCTGTATGGCCGCACCTGATAAAGTTTTTTGTATCGCCTCACTAAAGATGGGTGAGAGTTTATCATCGAGCCAGCCGATATTCATTCCCAGGGTATTGGCCAGGGCACTTTCACGTGTATTCTCTGATAATCCATTGCGCAATGGCATGCTCAGTAATAGCGCCGCCAGGATAGTAGTGTAAATTAGCCCGTTAATAAAACCGGGTATGATACCCATGACCCTGTTAGCGCCATGTGAATGAGCCTTATCAGGCGTACGCTTTAGGAAAGTATTGAAGATGAGGGCCAGGATGATCCGGGCGAATATGATGGATATGATAAATGAAAGCGGTGTGTTCCATACACCGAGTCCCGGGAAATAAGCCTGGAATAACTGGCCTAGGTAAGGATAACAAATAAAGCCTGTAACAAGGCTCCCGATCCATACAATGAGATTGACGGAACCCATGATGAATCCTTTTTTCCATCCTGCCCAGATCGCAAGTGCCAGGATGATCATTAATAGAATGTCGATGTAGTTCATACCTTACTTATCTAAAACCTATAATTTCTTTCCTACCGCATCCTGCTCTCCTGCAGAATTCTTTTCTCCAGGCTCATTATTGTCCCTGCTGTGCTGTTCACCTTGATGCGCCTTCCGGAAACTTCCTTCACCGGGAATTTTTCTCTCGGTGGTTTGCGGAACACTGCGGTTACCGGTGGCATCAGCGGGGTCATTTTCCACTGCCTTCTTTTTACCAGACTGTCCGGGCATATAAAAGGATTTCTTACACTACGTTAAAAAACGATGCCAAAAACGGATCCCTTCAAAAATGCTACTAGGAATAAAGAATAGTGAGGATTGCAAGTATCAGATCAGGGGATTTGTAAAATAAAAAAGCTTCCCGTTTCCGGGAAGCTTCTTCTCACAAAGGCAATATGATTAGTACCTGCTTTTGTTATAGCCGCCGCCATTGTAGCCGCCGCCACCGTTGCCACCACGGAATCCGCCGCCGCTACGTGCAGGTTTGTCTTCTTTAGGCTTTGCTTCCATTACACGGATAGTCCTGCCTTCAACAGTACCGTTATCGAGTTCAGCGATTGCTTTCTGTGCAGCTTCGTTATCCGGCATTTCAACAAAACCGAATCCACGGCTTTTACCAGTGAATTTGTCTGTGATAACTTTAGCGGAAGAAACTTCGCCATACTCTGTGAAAAATTCTCTTAAGTCTTCATCCTGTACGTTGAAGCTTAAATTGGAAACATAAATGTTCATACTACTTTCTTTGATTAAAAAAATTAAAAATCTGAGACGAGGCAAGAAAGTAAAGGGTCTAACTAACAGCGGAAAAAATAGCAGATTAATTGTACACTTACCAAATGCGATGCTCAAAATAACGAGGCAAAGATACAAGATTGAAGGATAAAAAATAGGGAACACAAAAGTTAAAACTAACTGTTTACAGTTCGCGCCAATGGCCAATGGCCAATGGCTATTGGCTAACAGCTCTCCCTCAGGCCCTTCCCATTTGTTTCAGAAAATTCACATGCGAAACAATCGCCTGGCTCATCTTCGGGTATTCGATATACTCGATGCCATAATCAGCACAAGCTTTTTTAACGATGCGCCTGATCTCGGTATAATGAATGTGAGAGATCTTGGGAAAAAGATGATGTTCGATCTGGAAATTAAGACCGCCTACCAGCCAGTTGATGAATTTATTCTTAGGTGCAAAATTCGCCGTGGTTTTTAACTGGTGAATGGCCCACTCATCATCAAGTTTGCCCGTTTCTTCATGAGGCATGGGGAAATGCGTATGCTCTACGGTATGTGCCAGTTGAAAAACAATGCTGATCACAAAACCTGCAAGCAGTGCAAAAACCAGGAAGCCTACCAGCCAGGCCGTAAAGCCAACCGTGTAGATGGGAATAGCCACGAATAAAACGATATAAATGAGTTTGAAACTCCAGAAGACAAGGTGGTCGGTGAGTGACATTTTTTTTAATGGCATCTCGCCGATCCTGCCTTTGAAATACTTCTGGTAGTCGAGCAGGAAAACCCAAAGAATATAAAGCAGCGAATAAAGGAACCAGAAATAGATGTGCTGGTATTTATGCATGGCCAGTTTTGGCTGAGTAGTACTCATGCGCAACCAGGGCTGAATGTCAATATCATCATCCACACCATCAATATTGGTATAAGCATGGTGGATCACATTATGTTTCATGTTCCACATAAAGGAACTACCACCGAGCACGTTGAGAGAGGAAGCAGCCAGGTTGTTGAGCCATTTGTATTTGCTGAAACTTCCGTGTGCACCATCGTGCATGATATTGAAACCAATGCCGGCTACCACCAGGCCAAGCAACACACATTCAAACAGGGCCCAAACAGTTCCGGGAGTAAAGAAAACAAGGTGGATATAAAGAAAGACAAAAGCCACAAGAAGAATGATGGCCTTGGTGTATAATTTACTGTTACCTACCAGTGATTTACCGGTAGATTCGAAATACTCATTGATGCGGTTTTTCAATTCAATATGAAAGGACTGCTGCACAGCCGGGAACTTGGGTATTGCCATTGCGATTGAACGATTTATCTTTTTGAATCAGCGTTGCAAAACTACGAAATTTGAAAATTTGCCACCGTTAAAGTTTAGCTTCTCAGCCGTCATCCTGTGAGGGGGCCAGTTCAAAATTCAAAGTTGAAAGTTCAAAGTCAGTTAACTACAGAACTGATTAACTTCTGATTCCCCAGACATATAATTACAAATTACCACTACTTCAACTGAAATTGAATCAGCCACATCACTTCCACAGCCTCCGACTTTGAACTTTCAACTTTGAACTGACTACTGACTACCGACTATAAAAACATTCCGCATTTAGTTCACCGACTTTGAACTTTCAACTATGAACTGTTTATTATGATTTCCTTAGGCAAAATCCGCACAACTCTTGCTGTGGCTGGGCTACAAATCCCGAACATGAACTTCACTTTCACCCGCAACATTCATTTCACCAAACTGGTAAAGACCGCTGACCGCGTACGTGAATTCAACTTCCGCCTGCTGCCTGGTAATGATAAAACCTTATTTCATGTGGATGTGCCTGATGACAGGGGCAATCGCATCATGTTCAAAATGCAGAAGCAGCAGGAACAATGGCATATCCTGGAACTCGATCTTCCTAAATGGGTTTATGATAATGAACCCCGTCTCAATGAACTCATCGCCGAAGAATTAGGCTAAGCTCCCATGGCATGAAATTGTTATTTGTAAAAGAAACAACTGTCATGCAAAACGATAAACGGCAAGGCCAGGTTGGGCCGGATGAACTCACAGGGAAAGGGCAGGGTCCGCAGGGAGTTGACAAAGCTCCCGGCGAGGAAACTTCTTCCAACCAGGAGGATTTGGTAAGTTATGCACAAAAAGGAAAAAATAAGGTGGATGGTGATCCCTCCCGTTCTGAAGACCAACCCCTGAAACCCTAAGCATTTCATTCATGAGAAAAAGTGCGGGCATCCTGCTATTCAGACCGGGAAAAAAGCAACCAGAAGTTTTCCTGGTACATCCAGGCGGACCTTTTTGGAAATACAAGCATAAAGGTGCCTGGTCTATACCAAAAGGTGAGTTTACCCCTGATGAGTTACCCCTTGAAGCCGCAATAAGGGAGTTTCTGGAAGAAACAGGGCAAAGTGTGGAAGGTCCTTTCATTGAACTGGAACCTGTTCGCCAGAAAAGCGGCAAAATGGTTTATGCCTGGGCTGCCATGGGTGACCTCGATGCAGCTTCCATTGTTTCCAATGATTATAAAATGGAATGGCCCCAGGGGTCAGGCAAATGGCAATCATATCCCGAGGTTGACAAGGCTGGCTGGTTTCCTATTGAAGAAGCCAGGGAACTGCTAAACCCCGCACAGGAAAGTTTCCTGGATGACCTGATAGAAAAACTTGAAGACAGTCAACTCCTTCAATCCTCCAAACTTTCACCGAAATAAATTTCATTATTCGATTTCCGCAGAGCAAATTTGTAGCATGATCAATTATATGAAAAACCTCATGATGCTGCTCTGTGCAGCTTTTTTACTGCATGCCTGTAATGACGCTGCCAGTCCTGATACTCCACAGGCTACAAAAGATACCAGCACACAGTCAAAAGATTCGGGCCAGCTTACAAGCAGCGAAACACCGATTGCGGATGCGGCCACCATCATGTCACGCAAACAGGTTCCCATTCTTTGCTACCATCATATCCGCGAGATACGCATGGCCAGCAAAGCCAATAAAGGTTACGAGGTAACCGTAGCACAGTTCAAAGAGCAAATGAAAGCACTGGCTGACAGCGGCTACACTTCCATCACTCCTGACCAGTATTATGAATATCTTACCAAAGGCACCCCGCTTCCTGAAAAACCTGTAATGATCACTTTTGATGATACCAGCCTTGAACATTTTACCATCGCCAAACCAGAAATGGAAAAATATGGTTTCAAGGGAGTGTTCTATATCATGACCATAGCCATCAACAGGCCTAATTATATGAGCACGGCGCAGATCAAACAACTGGCAGATGATGGCCATATCATCGGCAGCCATACCTGGGATCATCACCGCGTGGACCGTTATAAGTCTGAGAACACCATTGAAGAACGGGGAGTAAAAAAGGTGGTGAATGACTGGGATCAACAACTGGCGGGCACCAAAAAGAAGCTCGAAGAGATCACAGGTAAACCATGCGAGCATTTTGCCTATCCTTTCGGCATCTGGAGTAAGGAAGGAATTCCTGAAATTGAGAAAAGAGGTTATAAGATGGCCTACCAGCTTTCTACAAAAAGAGATTCTCTCCAACCTTTGTTCACTGCACGCCGCATGATTGTTTCACCTGAATGGAGTGCGGGAGGAATGATCAGGGTAATGAAAAGCACTTTCAGGTAATTATTGTTGAACTATCGCAACAGTTTTCTACATACAACCTCCATAACTGGGGGTTTATCATTTATTATTCATTGAAAACGGTACGATCTCTTTTATGGAACGGTCTTTGGATTTTATAGAGGAAAATAAATAGTTATGTTTCCGATGTGGTTTTTTATAGTGTTGATTGCGGTGATTTGTTACCTCTTGTATGTTACAAGAACAACAGACGAGAACCTTGTGATGATGGGAAAAAATCATTTCAGGAAAATTCAATATTGGATCAAAGGAACCCCTGCAGAAAAATAAGTTCCTTCCAGTATGGATCCGCACAATGATTACTGAAAGTAAAAAGACGCAGCATGCTGCGTCTTTTTTACGGAAAGATGTCAACGCCTTTCACCAAACAACATGCTGCCGATCCGCACCATGTTGCTGCCTTCATCAATAGCCAGCCGGTAATCAGCACTCATGCCCATGGATAAAATGTGGAAGTCCGGGGAGGACAACCCTGATTTGAATTTTTCAAAAATCTCCCTGAGCGTTTTGAATTCCCTTTTCACCTGCTCCTGGTCATCTGAAAAAGAAGCCATCCCCATCATGCCTTTGATCCTGACATTGGGCATTGATGCCAGGTCTGCCCTAAGCAGTTCATCCAGCTCCTCCGCAGAAAAACCGAATTTGGTTTCCTCACGGGCAATATGTACCTGCAGCAAACAATCGATCACCCGGCCCTCCTTGGCTCCCTGTTTCTGGATCGCCTCCAGCAGTTTGAAACTGTCAACACCCTGCACCAGGTGTATGAAGGTCGCTAGGAATTTGATTTTATTTTTCTGAAGATGGCCAATGAAATGCCACCTGATATCGGTGGGCAGCAATTTTTGTTTTTCAACCAGTTCCTGTACGTAGTTCTCCCCGAAATCGCGATGCCCCAGGTCGTACAATTCTTTGATTTCCCTGGCCGTGCGGATCTTGGATACTGCAACAAGCGTTACCGATCTTTCATCCAGTTCCTTTTTGATCTCCAGGTATCTTTCTTTATAAACTGCCATATCCAAAATTAAAAAGTCCCGGCGTACCAGGACTTATCAACAATAATTATCAAAGCATTATTTCAGGATCGTCCTGCTGATAACGATACGCTGTACCTCGCTGGTGCCTTCGTAGATCTGGGTGATCTTGGCATCCCGCATCAGCCTTTCCACATGATATTCTTTTACATATCCGTAACCACCATGGATCTGAACGGCTTCCACCGTGGTCCACATAGCGGTTTCCGATGCATATACTTTAGCCATGGAAGAACTCAGCGTATAATCTTTTTTCTGATCCTTATCGAAAGCGGCCTTCATGCACAAAAGTCTTGAAGCTTCAATCCTCGTGGCCATATCAGCCAGTTTGAAAGCAATTGCCTGGTGATTGGAGATCTCGGTACCAAATGCCTTGCGCTCTTTAGAATATTTGAGTGAAAGTTCGTAAGCGCCTGAAGCAATCCCCAATGCCTGGGAGGCAATGCCGATCCTGCCGCCGGCAAGGGTTTTCATGGCGAACTTGAATCCAAATCCCGCTTCACCAATCATATTCTCTTTGGGAACTTTCACATCATTGAACAATATGGTATGGGTATCGCTTGCACGGATGCCCAGTTTATTTTCCTTGGCGGCCACCACCACACCGGGCCAGTTTTTTTCAACAATAAAAACACTGATGCCCTTATGTCCTTTGGCGGGATCAGTTTGCGCGATCACCAGGTACACTGATGCCGTTCCTCCATTGGTGATCCAGTTCTTGGTTCCATTGAGCAGGAAATGATCACCCTTGTCTTCGGCAATGGTTCTTTGTGAAGTGGCATCACTGCCGGCCTCGGGTTCGCTCAGTAAAAAAGCACCGGTATATAATTCACCATCTTTTTTACCCTGTGCAAGTGGAGTAAGGTATTTCTGTTTCTGCTCTTCTGTTCCAAAGGCTTCGAGTCCATAGCAGACAAGGCTGTTGTTCACGCTCATGCAAACACTTACACTTGCATCCACCTTGCTGATCTCTTCCATCGCGAGCACGTAGCTTACAGTATCCAGTCCGGCGCCACCATAGTCCGGGCTCACCATCATCCCTAAAAATCCAAGGTCCGCAAGTTTCATGATCTGCTCACGTGGAAACATCATTTTATCATCTCTTTCAATAACCCCGGGCAGGCAATCGTTCTGGGCAAAATCACGGGCGGCCTGCTGGATCATGAGATGCTCTTCGCTCAGTTGAAAATCCATGGTTCGAATTTGTGCGGCAAATATAACACTGAGCCGTGAAGCAGCAACATGGAAGCTGCAAGCGGCAAGGTTCAAGCTACAAGACCCCCGGTTCATACCTTTTTCCTGGTATTCTGCATTACCTTTCTTTAATGGTGATCAGTATGCAATAATTATTTTTGATGCATTATGGACACCAGGATCATCAAATTTGGTTCAGCAGAATATGAGGAAATGCTGCAGCTAAGGAAAACTGCTTTACTGGAACCCATAGGCATACCCTTTCATTATATCGTTCCCGAAAAGGAAAAGAACGATGTATTCATCGCTGCATCTGAA